>NZ_JBJGZS010000002.1:0-313155 GCF_054050635.1 Geodermatophilus sp. SYSU D00079
CCCCCCCCCCCCCCCCCCCCCCCCCCCCCCCCCCCCCCCCCCCCCCCCCCCCCCCCCCCCCCCCCCCCCCCCCCCCCCCCCCCCCCCCCCCCCCCCCCCCCCCCGCGTCCGGGGCGGTCTCCGGACGCCGCGAACCGGTGGGGCACGATGGCGTCGTGCTGCACGACCCCACTCCCCGGACGCCGTCGGACCCGTCCGCGACGCCGCCCCGGGCGCTGCTGACCGTCACCGGGGTCGACCACCCGGGCGTCACGGCCCGGCTGTTCGGTGCCCTGGCCGCAGCCGGTGACGGCCGGCGGGCGATCGAGGTGGCCGACGTGGAGCAGGTCGTGGTGCACGGTCAGCTGGTGCTCGGCGTCGAGGTGACCGCGGTGGCGCTCGACGGCGGCGACCCGGTGGACGAGGCGGCGTTCCTGCGCCGGCTCACGCGGCTGGCCGCCGAGGTCGCCGACGCGACGGGCATGCAGGTGCAGGTCGACTCCATCGACGAGCAGGGCCGCCCGAGCGGCCGGGCGCACCACGTGATCGTCCTCGGCCGCCCCGTGCCGCCCGCCGCGGTGGCCGGCGCCGCCTCGGCGATCGCCGGCATCGGCGGCAACATCGACGCCATCCGCCGGCTGTCGGACTACCCGGTCACCAGCTTCGAGCTCACCGTGTCGGGGGCGGAGTCCACCGAGCTGCGCACCGCCCTCGCATCCGTGGCCGCCACCACCGGTGCCGACATCGCCGTGGAGCAGGTGGGCCTGGCCCGCCGCAGCAAGCGCCTGATCGTGCTCGACGTCGACTCCACGCTCGTCCGCGGCGAGGTCATCGACGAACTGGCCGCCCGTGCCGGGCGCGCCTCCGAGGTCGCCCGCATCACCGCCGCCGCGATGAACGGCGAGCTCGACTTCGCCGAGTCGCTGCGGGCCCGTGTCGCCGCCCTCGCCGGGCTGCCCGTCGGCGTGCTCGACGAGGTGCGCGAACACCTGGTGCTGACCCCCGGGGCGCGCACCCTGATCCGCACCCTCAAGCGACTGGGCTTCCGCTGCGGCATCGTCAGCGGCGGCTTCACCCAGATCACCGACCCGCTCGCCGCCCAGCTCGGGCTGGACTTCGCCGCGGCCAACACCCTGGAGGTCGCCGACGGGTGCCTCACCGGCGGACTCGTGGGCGAGATCGTCGACCGGGCCGGCAAGGCCCGCGCCCTGGCCCGCTTCGCCGACGAGTACGGCATCCCGCTGGACCAGACCGTGGCGGTGGGGGACGGCGCCAACGACCTCGACATGCTCAACGCGGCCGGCCTGGGCATCGCCTTCAACGCCAAGCCCTACGTGCGCGAGCAGGCGCACACCGCGCTCAACCAGCCCTACCTGGACGCCGTCCTGCAGGTGCTGGGCTTCACGCGCGACGAGGTCCTCGACGCGGTGCCCTGACACGGTGACACCGTCGTCCTCCGGACGACACCGCGGCCACGTGGCGTCCCCGGCCTGCGCGCAGCCGCTGCCCGTGTCCCGGTCGGGAGGCCCTCCGGGCCCCTGCCGTCCCCTGCGTCCGAGCGTCCGCGCGGCGCTCAGCCGGGCTGGTGGACCGTGCCCTCGAGCTCGACGCCGGCGGTGCGCAGCTGGTCCAGGGCGGCCGCGGTGGTCTCCGGCGCCACGCCCGCGGTCAGCGGCAGCAGGACGCGCGTGGTGAACCCCTCCGCGACGGCGTCCAGGGCGGTGGCGCGCACGCAGTGGTCGGTGGCGATGCCGACGACGTCCACGGCGTCCACCCCGTGCCCGCGCAGCCAGTCCGCCAGGGGCACGCCGTCGGCGGCGCCCTCGAAGCCGGAGTACGCGGCGGCGTACTCGCCCTTGTCGAACACCGCCTCGATGGGCCCGCGGTCGAGGCGGGGGTGCAGCTCGACGCCGCCGGTGCCCACCACGCAGTGCCGCGGCCAGGTCTCGACGAAGTCCGGCGCCGCGGCGAAGTGACCACCGGGGTCGACGTGGTGGTCGCGGGTGGCCACGACGTGGGCGTAGTCGCCGGCGTGCCGGCGCACGTGCTCGGTGATCGCGCCGGCCACCGCCTCGCCGCCGGCCACCGCGAGGCTGCCGCCCTCGCAGAAGTCGTTCTGCACGTCCACCACCACCAGTGCCCGGGTCATCGCCGATCCCTCCTCAGACCGTGACCGTCTCGATCGCGCACTCGCCCCGCGACAGCGCCCACGCCTCCTGCGGCAGGGCCTCCTTCACCCGCTCGTGGTGGGCGCGGGCCGCGGCGAGGGCCGCACGCGGCGACACGGGGTCGCACACCCGGCCGCCGCGCACCAGCTCCACGACCAGCTGCCGGTCGCCGTCCTCGGGGGTGATCGGGCTGCTGCAGATGACCTCGGCGGTCGCCGTCCCGTCGGCGTCGTGCCGGCGGACGGCGTGCTTGCGGCCGCCCACGGAGTTCTTGCCCTCGGACCGCTTGGCCACCGGGACGCCGTCGCGCTCCACCAGCTTGTAGACCATGCCGGCCGTCGGCGCCCCGGACCCGGTCACCAGCGAGGTGCCGACGCCGTACCCGTCGACCGGCGCCGCCATGAGCCCGGAGATGGCGAACTCGTCCAGGTCGCTGGTCACGATGATCCGCGTCCGCGTCGCGCCGAGGGAGTCCAGCAGCTCGCGGGCGTGCGTGGCCAGCGTGGGCAGGTCCCCGGAGTCCAGCCGGATCGCGCCGAGCTCCGGGCCGGCCACCTCGACCGCCGTCCGGATGCCCTGGTCGACGTCGTAGGTGTCCACCAGCAGGGTCGTGCCGACCCCGAGGGCGGCGACCTGGGCCCGGAAGGCCGACGCCTCGTCGTCGTGCAGCAGCGTGAAGGCGTGCGCGCTGGTCCCCGTCGTGGGGACGCCGTAGCGCCGACCCGCCTCGAGGTTGGACGTCGACGCGAAGCCGACCAGGTGCGCGGCGCGGGCCGCGGCCACGGCGGCCTCCTCGTGGGTGCGCCGCGAGCCCATCTCGATGCACGGACGCTCGCACGCGGCGGCGACCATGCGCGCGGCGGCCGAGGCGATCGCGCTGTCGTGGTTGAGGACCGACAGGATCAGCGTCTCCAGCAGCACGCCCTCGGCGAACGGGGCGCGCACGGTCAGCACCGGGGAGCCGGGGAAGAAGAACTCGCCCTCGGCGTAGCCGTCGACGTCCCCGCTGAAGGTGAAGTCGGCCAGCCAGTCCAGCAGCCGGGCGTCGGTGAGCCCCTGCTCGCGCAGGGTGGCGAGGTCCTCCTCGGAGAAGCGGAACCGGGGCAGCTGCTCCAGCAGCCGGCTGGTGCCGGCGACCACGCCGTACCGGCGGCCGTGCGGCAGGCGGCGGGCGAACACCTCGAAGACGCAGTCGCGGTCGGCGGTGCCGTCGGCGAGGGCGGCGGCGACCATCGTGAGTTCGTACCGGTCGGTGAGCAGGGCGGGACCCGTCGACATGGCTCCGGAGCGTAGGCGGCCGCGCCGGGGGCGACCCGTCGAGCGGCGGGGTCCTAAGGTGGGGGAGTGGGCGGACCACTTGCGCCGACACGGACGCCGGAGACGACGGTCGAGGAGCACGCCGATCTCGACCGGCCCTGGGTGACCATCGTCTGGGACGACCCGGTCAACCTGATGACGTACGTGACCTACGTGTTCCAGGAGCTGTTCGGCTACGACGAGGCGACCGCGACCGCGCTCATGCTCGAGGTGCACCACGAGGGCAAGGCGATCGTGAGCTCCGGGCCCCGCGAGCGGATGGAGCACGACACGAACCGGTTGCACGCCTACGGGCTGTGGGCCAGCTTCCAGCGGGACACGTGAGCCGGTGAAGCCCTTCCGCCGCCGCGGCGACGAGTTCGTCGCCCGGCTCAACGACGCCGAGGTCAGCATCGTGGGCCTGCTGCTCGACCAGCTCGAGCAGCTGCTGGACGCCGACGAGGCCGACGCGGGGTCCGACCCGGTCCTGGCGCGGCTGTTCCCCGCGGGGCACCGGGGGGACCGACAGCTGGCCGACGAGTACCGGGAGCTGACCCGTGACGGCCTGGCGTCGGGCAAGAGCGACGACCTGGCCACGGTGCGGGCCACGCTGCCCGCCGACGGCGGCGCCGTCCGGCTGGACCCCGACCAGGCGCAGGCCTGGCTGCGCACCACCAACGACCTGCGCCTGGCGCTGGGCACCCGGCTCGGGATCGAGGCCGACAGCGAGCCACCGGAGGACCTCGCCTCCGAGGAGGGCCAGCAGCTGGCGGTCTACTACTGGCTCACCGGCCTGCAGGGCTCACTCGTCGACGCGCTCGTGGCCGGTCGCGCCGGCCGAAGGTGAGCAGCACCAGCACGGCCAGCAGCAGGTCGAGCACGAAGAAGACGTGGACCAGGCCGTGCAGCTCCACGCCCCGGACCATCGCCCCGACCGTGGAGACGAGGACGACCAGCGACAGGGTGGCCACCAGCAGCAGGGTGAGCAGTCGGATCGACACCAGCAGGACCAGTGAGGCCCGGTCGGCCCCGACGTCGCTGCTGTAGTGCCCGCTGCGCCGGCTCAGGCCCCCGACGCCGAGGACCAGGGCCGGCACCGCGACGACCAGGACACCGACGACCAGGAGCACTCCGAGGACCACGGTCCGGCACGGTAGCCGGTGCCCGAGGCCCGTCGTCCCGGCCCGAGCGGGGGCGTTGCGACCGGGCGCCTAGACTGGGGCCGTGCTGCGCATCGACCGCGCGACCTACGACGCCATCGTGGCCCACGCCCGGGAAGACCACCCGGACGAGGCCTGTGGCGTCGTCGCGGGCCCCGAGGGCAGCGACCGCCCCGAGCGCTTCATCCCGATGCTCAACGCCGCGCGGTCGCCCACGTTCTACGAGTTCGACTCCGGTGACCTGCTGCGGCTGTACCGGGAGATGGACGACCGGGACGAGGAGCCGGTGGTCATCTACCACTCGCACACCGCCACCGAGGCCTACCCGTCGCGGACCGACATCAGCTACGCGTCCGAGCCCAACGCCCACTACGTGCTGGTCTCCACGCGGCACCACGGGGAGCAGACCGGGCTGGCCGGCGACGAGGTCGAGTTCCGCAGCTTCCGCATCGTCGACGGCGAGGTGAGCGAGGAGGACGTCGAGGTCGTCGAGTCCTACCTGTTCGGCCACTCGCCGACCACCGTCGTCTACGACTGAGGAGACCCCCGGCCCCCACGGCCCGCACGCCCGGCGCGGGACCCTGGACGGGGCCGGGCCGACGGGGCCGCCAGGAATGCCCCGCGGCGAGCGGGCGTTGCCCGTCCAGATGCACGTCCCGCGGCACGCGGGTCCGTACACCCCCACATCCTGAGGAGACCAGTACGCCATGGCCATCGAGGTCCGGATCCCGACCATCCTGCGCACCCACACCGGCGGCAACAAGACCGTCGAGGGCACCGGCGACACCCTGGGCGCGCTCGTCGACGACCTCGACGCCAAGCACCCGGGCCTGAAGAACCGCCTCGTCACCGAGGAGGGCAAGCTGCACCGCTTCGTCAACGTCTACGTCAACGACGAGGACGTCCGCTTCACCGGCGCGCTGGACACCCAGGTCAAGGACGGCGACTCCGTCACGATCCTCCCGGCGGTCGCCGGCGGCTGCTGAGCCCCGCTCGGCTCCCGCCCCGCACCCGTCTCCCGGAAGAGCACCCCGATGGCCCGCTTCGCCTCCCTCGTCGACTCTCTCGGCAACACCCCCCTCGTGGGGCTGCCGAACCTGTCGCCGACCCCTGACGTCCGGCTGTGGGCCAAGCTGGAGGACCACAACCCCACCGGCTCCATCAAGGACCGCGCGGCGATCTCGATGATCGAGGCGGCCGAGAAGGAGGGGAAGCTCAAGCCGGGCGACACCATCCTCGAGCCCACCAGCGGCAACACCGGGATCTCGCTGGCGATGGTCGCCCGCCAGCGGGGTTACCGGCTGATCTGCGTCATGCCGGAGAACACCTCGATCGAGCGGCGTCAGCTGCTGGAGATGTACGGCGCGCAGATCATCAGCTCCCCGGCGGCCGGCGGCTCCAACCAGGCGGTCGCCGTCGCCAAGGGGCTGGCCGCCGAGCACGAGGACTGGGTGATGCTGTACCAGTACGGCAACCCGGCCAACGCCGAGGCGCACTACACCGGCACCGGCCCCGAGATCCTGGCCGACCTGCCCTCGATCACCCACTTCGTCGCGGGCCTGGGCACCACCGGCACGCTGATGGGCGTCTCCCGCTACCTGCGGGAGAAGAAGCCCGACGTGCGGGTGATCGCCGCCGAGCCGCGCTACGGCGAGCTGGTCTACGGGCTGCGCAACATCGACGAGGGCTTCGTGCCGGAGCTCTACGACCCGGAGCTGCTGGACTCCCGGTTCAGCGTCGGGCCGCAGGACGCCGTCCGCCGGACCCGCCAGCTGGTGGAGCAGGAGGGCATCTTCGCCGGCATCTCCACCGGCGCGATCCTGCACGCCGCCCTCGGCATCGCCGACAAGGAGGTGGCGGCCGGGCGCCGGGCCGACATCGTCTTCATCGTCTGCGACGGCGGCTGGAAGTACCTGTCCACCGGCGCCTACGCCGGCACGCTGGAGGAGGCGACCTCCGCGCTGGAGGGCCAGCTGTGGGCCTGAGCCGGGGCCTGCCCTCCACCTGAGCGGGGGCATGCCCTCCACCTGAGCCGGGGCCTGCTCTGCGCCTGAGCCGGGGCCTGCTCTGCGCCCGAGCCGGGGCCTGCTCTGCGCCTGAGCCGGGGCCTGCTCTGCGCCCGAGCCGGGGCCTGCTCCGGGCGTGAGCCGGGGCCTGCTCTGCGCCCGAGCCGGGTCCTGCTCTGCGCCCGAGCCGGGTCCTGCTCCGGGCGTGAGCGCCGTCTCCCGGCGTCGCCCGCTAGCCTGACCTGCGTGCCTGGGACAGTCGACCGCCCGCGGGGCGCCGCGTGAGGCTCACGATCGTCGGCTGCTCCGGCAGCGGCCCCGGGCCGCAGTCGCCCGCGTCCTGCTACCTCGTGGAGCACGACGGCTTCCGGCTGCTGCTCGACCTCGGCAACGGCTCCTTCGGCGCCCTGCAGGGGCTGGCCGACCCGGCCGCCGTCGACGCGGTGTTCCTCTCCCACCTGCACGCCGACCACTGCCTGGACGTCGCGCCGTTCGTGGTCTGGCACCGCTACTCCGGGCGGTCCACCCGCCAGCTGGTGCCGATGTACGCGCCGGTGGGTGCCGAGCGCCGGCTGGCCCTGGCCTACGACATGGACGGCGAGGGGCTGACCGACGTCTTCGACTTCGTCCCCGTCGGGGCGGGGCGGCTGGACCTCGGGCCGTTCACCGCCGAGCTGGTCCGCACCGCGCACCCGGTCGAGTGCTACGCCATCCGCCTGGACGCCGGCGGCCGGTCGCTGGTCTACACCGGCGACACCGGCGCCAGCGACGCCGTCGTCCAGCTGGCCCGCGGAGCCGACGTCCTGCTGGCCGAGGCCGCGCACCCCGACGTCCCGGGCCTGCCGCCGGCCCTGCACCTCAGCGGCCGCGAGGCCGGTGAGCACGCCGCGGCCGCGCAGGCCGGGCGGCTGCTGCTCACCCACGTGCCGGCGTGGATCGACCGGGAGGCCCAGCTGGCCGACGCGCGTGCGGTGTTCGCGGCCAGCGAGCTCGTGGAACCCGGCGCCACCTACGACGTCTGACGGTCCCCCTCGCGCGCTCGGGGCGGTGCCCTGGACCGGGCGTGGCCGGCTCCCTCCGCGCTTGCTCGCTGCCGCGATGGCGGGCACGGTGGGCCGGTGGTCGACGACGAACGGGACGGCGTCCGGCTGACCAGCCTGGACGCGCCGCTGGGTGACGGGCTGGACGTGACCAAGGGCGACCTGGTCGACCACCTCGACGCCTTCGCCGACCGGCTCGTCCCCCTGCTGGCCGGGCGCCCGCTGTCGGTGATGCGGGTGCGCCCGGGCCAGCAGCCGTTCATGCAGCGCAACGTCGCCAAGGGCGCCCCCGACTGGGTGCGCACGGTCGCGGTCTGGTCCCAGGGGGCGCACCGCGAGGTGCACCAGGTGCTCTGCGACGACCGCCGGACCCTGCTGTGGCTGGCCAACCAGCGGGCGGTGGAGTTCCACGTCCCGTTCGTCCCGGCCGGCGCGGAGGAGCCGACGGGGATCGTCCTGGACCTCGACCCACCGGAGGGCGCCGGATTCGACGTCGTGGTGCGGGCCGCGGGCCTGGTCCGGCAGGCACTGGCCGACGCCGGGCTGGCCGGGGCGGTGAAGACCAGCGGCTCCAAAGGCGTGCACGTCGTGGTGCCCGTGCGGGGCGCCCGCGCCGACGACGCCGCGGCCGCCACCCGGGCGCTGGCGGTGCGGGCCGAGCGACTGGACCCGGAGCTCGCGACGACGGCCTACATCAAGGCCGACCGCCACGACCGGGTCTTCCTGGACTCCACGCGCTCCTACGCGTCGACGATCGTCGCCGCCTACAGCCCGCGGGTGCGGCCGGGGCTGCCGGTGTCGGCCCCGGTGTCGTGGGAGGACCTCCCCGCGACCCGGCCGGGCGACGTCACCGTCCGGACGGCGTCCGAGCGGCTGGGGGACGGCGACCCGTGGGCCGCCCTGCTGCCCGACCCCCAGGAGCTGCCGCCCGACCTCGTCGCCGAGGGGCACACCATCCCGGTCGCCCGCGTGCAGGCGATGCACGAGGGGCGCCGCCGGGCCCGCGCCCGCCGCGCGGAGGAGGCGGACTGACCCCCCGGCCCTGACGCGGTGACCGCGGCGGGATCTCAGGCCAGGCCGAGCTCCCGGCGCAGCTTGGCCACGTGACCGGTCGCCTTGACGTTGTAGGAGGCCTTCTCGATGCGGCCCTCGGCGTCGACGATGAAGGTCGAGCGGATCACCCCGACGACCTCCTTGCCGTAGAGCTTCTTGGGGCCGAACGCGCCGTAGGCAGTCAGCACCTGCTTGTCGACGTCGGAGACCAGGGTGATGCCGAGGTCCTCCTCCTCCCGGAACCGCAGCAGCTTCTCCGGCGGGTCCGGCGAGATGCCGATGATGTCCAGCCCGGCCTCGGCGAGGTCGCCCGCGGCGGCGGTGAAGTCGACCGCCTGGGTGGTGCAGCCGGGGGTCAGGGCGGCGGGGTAGCAGTAGACGATCACCCGGCGTCCGCGGTGGTCGGCGAGGGAGACCGGGTTGCCGTCCGCGTCGGGCAGCGTGAACTCGGGCGCCGGGTCGCCGGGGGCGAGGCGGACGGGTGCCGTGTCGGTGCTGCTGTCGGTGTCGGTCATGCCCGGCATCCTGCCGTGCGCCTCCGACGGCCCTCTACGGGGAGCACCCCGTGGGGAGGACTCAGCCCGGGAGGAACGACAGGCGCACGTGCCGCTGCGGGTTGTCGGTGTTGGTGTCGACGAAGCAGATGCGCTGCCAGGTGCCCAGCTGCAGCCGCCCCTCCAGCACCGGGACGCTCGCGTGCGGCGGCACGAACGCCGGCAGCACGTGGTCGCGGCCGTGCCCGGGGCTGCCGTGCCGGTGCCGCCAGCGGTCGTCCCGGGGCAGCAGGACGTCGAGCTGGGCCAGCAGGTCCTGCTCGCTGCCCGACCCCGTCTCGATGATCGCCACCCCGGCCGTCGCGTGCGGCACGAACACGTGCAGCAGCCCGTCGGCCTCGGCGCGCACGAACTCGGCGCACTCGTCGGTGAGGTCGACGACGGTGGGGACGCCGCCGGTGCGGACCGCGCGCAGCTCCGATCGCATGCCCCCGATCCTGCCGGGGCCGACCGGTGGCCGCGCGGCGCGCACTACTGTCGGCGTACGTGACGGCGACCCCCGCGAAGACCCGCCCCGACGGCCGGGCGGCCGACCAGCTCCGGCCGGTGACGATCACCCGCAACTGGCTCGACCACGCGGAGGGCTCGGTGCTCGTCGAGTTCGGCCGCACCCGCGTGCTGTGCGCGGCGAGCGTCACCGAGGGCGTGCCGCGCTGGCGGAAGGGCTCGGGCCTGGGCTGGGTGACCGCCGAGTACTCGATGCTGCCGCGCGCCACCCACACCCGCAGCGACCGCGAGTCGGTGAAGGGCCGGATCGGCGGCCGCACGCACGAGATCAGCCGGCTGATCGGCCGGTCCCTGCGCGCCTCGATCAACCTGGCCGCGCTGGGGGAGAACAGCATCGCCATCGACTGCGACGTCCTGCAGGCCGACGGCGGCACCCGCACCGCGGCGATCACCGGTGCCTACGTGGCCCTGGCCGACGCCGTGTCCTGGCTCGGTGCCCGCAGGAAGCTGGCCCGCCCCACGGCCATCGTGCAGTCGGTGGCCGCGGTGAGCGTCGGCGTCGTCGACGGGCAGCCGCGCCTGGACCTCGCCTACGAGGAGGACGTCCGGGCCGGCACCGACATGAACGTCGTCTGCACCGGCGACGGCAGCTTCGTCGAGGTGCAGGGCACCGCGGAGAACGGCGTCTTCGACCGGGCCACGCTCGACGCGCTGCTCGACCTCGCCGTCGCCGGCTGTGCCGAGCTGAGCCGGCTGCAGGCCGACGCGCTGGCCGGGGCGGAGGGCGGGCGGTGAGCACCCGGCTGCTGCTGGCCACCCGCAACCCGGGCAAGCTCGCCGAGCTGCAGCGGCTGCTGGAGTCCGCCGTCCCCGGGGTGGAGGTCGTCGGCCTGCGGGACGTCGAGGAGTACCCCGAGGCGCCCGAGACCGGTGCCACCTTCGCCGAGAACGCGCTGCTCAAGGCGCGGGAGGCGGTGCGGTACACCGGCCTGCCCGCGGTGGCCGACGACTCCGGGCTGACCGTCGACGCGCTCAACGGCATGCCGGGTGTGCTCAGCGCGCGGTGGTCGGGGCGGCACGGGGACGACGAGGCCAACACCGCGCTGCTGCTGGGTCAGCTGGCCGACGTCCCCGACGAGCGGCGCGGCGGGGCGTTCGTGTGCGCGGCCGCCGTCGTGACCCCCAGCGGGGCCGAGCACGTGCTGGAGCGCTCGTGGCGCGGCCGGGTGGTGCGGGAGAAGCGCGGCAGCAACGGGTTCGGCTACGACCCGGTGTTCCAGCCCGACGGCCTCGACCTCACCGCGGCCGAGCTGGCCCCGGCGGAGAAGGACGCCCGGAGTCACCGCGGTCAGGCCTTCTCGGCGCTGGTCCCGCTGGTGGCCGAGCTGCTGCGGCCGGCCTGACCGGGCTCACCGCAGGGCGACCCACCCGACGAACCACAGCGACAGCGCGGCGATCGAGGGCGGGAAGGCCAGCACGAGGAAGGCCGCGAACGCCCGGTCACCGCGCCAGACGATCCGCTGGCGGGGGCCCTTCATCCGGTGCCGGCCGGTGAGGGGCAGGGCGGTGCGGGCCACCCCGGCCTCCTCCCCGGCGGTCAGTGCGACCGAGCGGGCGGCCTGCCAGGCCTCGACCCGCGCCCAGCCGGGGGCGACCCCGCAGAGCAGCGCGAGCAGGGCCGCGCCGGCGAGCACCGGCACCAGGCCGACGACCCCGAGCACGAGCAGGCCCGCGGCGGCGGCGCCGGCGGTGAAGCCGGCGACGGTCACCGCGGCGAGGCAGAACACCGCGCCGAAGGTCACCATGAGGATCGCGTAGCCGGGCAGCAGCGCCTCGTCCCACGACCTGCCCATGACCAGCATCAACGGGATCTCGGCGGCCAGCACCAGACCGCAGACGAGGAAGACCCTCCGCAGGTCGACGCGCGGCGGGCGCACCGCCCACGCAGCCGCGGGAGCCGGCCGGGCGGGCGCCGGCAGCGAGGTCGTGGTCACCGCTGCACCTCCGGTGCGATGTCGGTCCAGGCCACCCGGCCGTGGACGTCGGCGGCGGCGTGCCGGCCGGCACCCGTGGACGCCGGTGCCTCGGAGCGCGCCGCCTGCCCGGACGGCGCAGCCGGTGCGCCCGGGCCCTGGACGTGGGCGGAGAGCCCGTGCTGGGTCTTCTCCCAGTAGAACGGCTTGGTCAGGAGCTGCCAGGCGGCCTTGTACGAGGCGATCGAGTGCAGCAGCCAGTAGAGCGGCGACAGCAGCGCGAAGGGCACCAGGCCGTAGCTGCGCCGCTTGAAGCCGGCCAGCAGCGACAGGTAGATGATCACGCCGTTGCCGAACAGCAGGTTGGCCAGGCTCACGAGGGTGAGCCACTCCGGCAGGTCCGGGACGATCACCCCCGGCAGCAGCAGGTCGGCGAGGAACAGCGCGTACAGCCACGGGGTGGCCAGGAACATCAGCGGGGTGCCGCCGATGAGCAGCGCGAAGCCCGCCGTCTGCCGCAGCCCGACGGTGCGGACCAGCGTGAGCGGGTGCCGGGTGTGCACCAGGACCGTCTGCATGTAGCCCTTGATCCAGCGGCTGCGCTGCCGGATCCAGTTGCCGACGGCCATGTTGGCCTCTTCGTAGGTCGTCGAGTTGACGACCGCGACGCGGTGCCCCCGGGCCGAGGCGCGGATGCCCAGGTCGGCGTCCTCGGTGACGTTGTACGGGTCCCACCCACCGAGCTGGCGGAGCAGGTCGGTGCGGAAGTGGTTGCTCGTGCCGCCCAGCGGGATCGGCAGCCGCAGCTTGTCCAGGCCGGCCAGGGTGTAGTCGAACCACGAGGAGTACTCGAGGGTGAACATGCGGGTGAGCAGGTTCTCCCGCGCGTTGAAGTAGTTCAGCGCGGCCTGCACGCACACCAGGTCCTCGCCGCCCTTGCGGAAGGCGATCAGCGACTTCTTCAGCTGGTCGGGGTCGGGACGGTCCTCGGCGTCGTAGATGACGACGAACTCGCCACGGGCGAACGCCAGGCCCACGTTGCACGCCCGCGGCTTGGTCTTGGGCAGCGAGTGCGGGACGACGATGATCCGGACGAGGTCCGGCGGGGCGGCGGCCAGGGCGGCGCTCAGCGTCTCCGGGTCGTCCTCCTCCAGCAGCAGGAGGATCTCCAGCTTCTCCCGCGGGTAGTCCAGCGCGGCGAGGTTGCGCATGAGCAGGCCGACGATGCCGGCCTCCTTGTAGACCGGCACGAGGATCGTGTACCGGGGCAGGTCGGTGTCCTGGAGCGCCGCGACCTCGGCGTCGGTCACCTGCTCGACGGTCTCGTACGCGGTGCCCACGGTGCTGATCAGCGCCTTGGTGCCGACGGCGAGGGCGACGGCGACGTTCACGACGGCGACCAGCCAGAACATCGTGGTGGAGAACCACAGCGCGGCGCAGACGATCGTGCCGACGGCGAGGGTGACGCCCAGCGCCACCTGCTGCCAGACGAACACCTTGGACGCCGACTCGTCGGGACGCCGCTCGGCCAGCGACCGCACCGCGTCGTGCACCAGCTCGTCCCGCCACACCGTGCGCAGGGCGCGCTGCACGTCCCAGTCGGTGGTGACCACCTGGCGCACCCGCTGGATGCCGGTGCGCTGCACGACCTCCTGGGCGACGTGGGCGGACGGGCGGCCGGCGGTCGCGACGACGACCTGCGGCTCGCCGTCGGCGTCGTGCTCCACCTGCAGCGGCACCCACACCTCGCGGGCGAGCATCGCCGAGGGGAACAGCCGCGCCAGGTCGGGGTCCACCTCGACCGGGTCGACGAAGGCCATGTCCGCGCCCCACACCTCGGCGAGCGCCACGTACAGCTGCCGGCGGGTCACCAGGCCCCGGGCGAGGAGCACCGCGCCGAGGGGCTCGCCGACCTTCTGGTGCTGGCGGAGCGCGTCGGTGAGCTGGGCCTGGGTCAGCACACCCTGCTCGACGAGGACGTCACCCAGCCGGCGCTCGGGGGGCGGCAGGGCCGCGCCGGGTGCCGTCAGGCCGGAGGTCGCCGGCTGCGAGGACAGAAGTGTCACGGCGAGGGAGTCGGCAGACCCGGGGCCCCGGTCAAACCGGGGGCCCCGGGCCGTCACCCGGACGGGTGAGTCAGCCGGCGGCCGGGGCGAACCCCAGCCAGTCCAGCAGGTCGCCGTCCACCCGGGGGTCGTACTCCGCCCGGTCCTCCTCGGGGGCGGCGTGCCGGCCCGGGCCGCGGTCGGTGGCGATGCGGACGACGTCGTCGGCGTCGGGGGCGAGGTGGCGGGGGCCGGTGAGGGAGAGGGTCACGCGACGTCGTCGGCAGGTCCGGCCGCGCGGCGGAGCGCCCCGGGCGACGACGACCCGATCGGGCGACGGGACGGCCCCCTCCGCGGGGTGAGACCGGCGCCGCCGGGCTCGGGACCGGTCGGTCCGGAGCCGATCCCCACCCCGGGTGCCCGCAGACGGCGGGCGCCGGACCGTGGGGGACGAGCACACATGAGCAACCCGACTGTGAGGACGTTGCGGGCGCGGCGCCGCCCGGGCGGGCGGAGGCTGTCCACCCACGCCGCCACCGCCGGCCTGGTCGCCGTGCTGCTGGTGCTGACCGTCTTCTCGGTCGTCGCCGCGGTCGCCAACGCCCGCGCGGCCCAGGAGGCCGAACGGAGCGCGGCGGTCTCGACGTGGTCGGCGGAGGCCGAGCAGTCCCTCCTGCAGATGGAGGACCTCGCCGACGAGCTGGTCGTGGAGCCGGACGACGAGGTGCGCGCGGAGTACGAGGCCACGCGGGCGGCCACGCGCCACGCCCTGGAGGAGCTGGGCTCGGTGGAGGGCGCCGGCCACGAGGGCCTGGTGGCCGGCTGGCTGCAGCGCCTGGACAGCTACGCCCGGTCGGTGGACGCGCTGATCGCCGCCGCCGCGCAGGACCCCGCCGCCGCGGAGGCGTTCGAGGAGGAGTTCGTCGACCCCCACTACGACGAGCTGGAGATCATCGTCAAGGACCAGGCGAGCGAGCACTGGGCCGACGCCAGCACGGCGCTGGACGCGATGGGCGACTCCCAGCAGCTGCTCGTCGTCGCCACGCCGGTCGTCTTCGGTGTGGGGCTCGGACTGGTCGGCTGGTTCACGGCGGTGCTCACCCGCAGCCGCCGCGAGACCGTCGCCCAGGCCGAGCGGAACCGCCAGCAGGCGCTGCACGACGCCCTCACCGGGCTGCCCAACCGGGCGCTGCTGCGCCAGCGCGGGGAGGCAGCCCTCGCCGCCCTCACGCCCGGGACGGCGCCGGCCGCGCTGATGCTCATCGACCTCGACCGGTTCAAGGAGATCAACGACACCCTCGGCCACGCCTACGGGGACCTCGTGCTGCAGGCCGTCGCCACCCGGCTGCGGGAGACCCTCCGCGCGACCGACACCGTGGCCCGGCTCGGTGGTGACGAGTTCGCGATCCTGCTGCCCAGCGTGGACGGGCCCGAGGCGGCGCTGGACCTGGCGGCCCGCGCGCTGGCGGCCATGGAGGCGCCGATCGACGCCGACGGGGTCTTCCTCGACGTCGACGCCAGCATCGGCATCGCGCTGTCCGGCGTCCACGGGACCGACGTCCAGACGCTGCTGCAGAGCGCCGACATCGCGATGTACTTCGCCAAGGACCGCGGCCTGGGCGTCTGCGTCTACGACGCCGAGCTCAACGTGCACAGCCCGGAGCGGCTGGGGCTGCTCGGCGAGCTGCGCCGCGCGATCGACGCGGGGGAGCTGGTGCTGCACTTCCAGCCCAAGGCCGCGCTCTCCGGCGAGGAGGTGCGCGGGGTGGAGGCGCTGGTGCGCTGGCAGCACCCCGAGCGCGGCCTGGTGGGGCCCGCCGAGTTCATCCCCCTGGCCGAGCGGACCCCGCTCATCCGGCCACTGACGCGCCACGTGCTCGACGCAGCGCTGGCGCAGTGCGCCCGGTGGCGGGCGAGCGGCCGGACGCTGCGGGTGGCGGTCAACATCTCCGCCCGCAACCTGCTCGACGAGCGGTTCGTCGACGACGTGCTCGAACTGCTGGCCCTGCACGACGTGCCGGCGTGGTGCCTCGAGCTGGAGGTCACCGAGAGCGCGATCATGGCCGACCCCGAGCGGGCACGGGCCATCCTCACCCGGCTCGCCGAGGTGGGCGTGACCCTCTCGATCGACGACTTCGGCGCCGGCTACACCTCGCTGGCCCACCTCAAGGACCTGCCGGTGCACCAGCTCAAGGTGGACCGCTCCCTGGTCACCGGCGTGACCCTGGACGGGAGCAACGCGCTCATCGTCCGCTCGGTCGTGGAGCTGGCCCGCAACCTCGGTCTCACCACCGTGGCCGAGGGCGTGGAGGACAGGGAGACCTGGGACCTGCTCGCCCGGCTGGGCTGCGACGTCGCCCAGGGGTACCTGCTGTGCCGGCCGATGCCGGCCGAGCAGCTGGAGGAGTGGTTCGACCGCACGGCGGTCGACGTCCGAGCTGGGACGCGACCGGAGGCCCGCGTGCGGGAGGGGGAACACCCGCCGGCTGCTATGCATCAAGGAGCCTGGCCGTGCGGGGGTCCCTCGTCGAGCGGGGCCCAGGCGACACTCCCTGCGTCCAGTGTCACTCATGTTCACGCTAGCGACGCTTCTGTCACCTCCTGCCGTCCACCAGTCAGCGAGCGTGACGTCTCCTAGAGCTCCTAGCTACCGTGGCCGAGTGCCGGCCCGGATCACGACACCGCCGCGCTGATGGACGACCCCTCGGCCTCGGTGGTCGCTGCCCTCCTCACTGCCTCAGTGGCGCTACTAGTCGGCCTGGTGACCGTTGCTCAGAAGTGGCGCAGCGAGGCACGCGAGGCCTGGTGGGCGCGGGCGCAATGGGCCATCGACAAGAGTCTGAGCGCCGACCCCGTCGAACGGGAGATTGGCGGTGACACCATGGGAGTCCTGGGTGCGCACTCGGACTTCGGCGTGACGGATGCCGACGTCCGCGTGCTTGAGATCGCGCTCCTGCGGGCCATGGTGGACACGGCGGCGTCGACGCGGAGCGGGCTAGAGCAACCTGCCGCGGAGTCGCGCTCAGCGAGCGGGAACTCGGGCGAGCTCGACCTGTCGGCCCGCGCCCTGCCACGCATCCCCACGGATGCCTATCGCGTCGGTGACAACATCGTCGTCCAGTTCGATCTCCCCGGCGCGAACTGCGAATCGATCGACCTAAGCGTCGAAGGCAACGAGTTGACCGTCAGCGCAGGGCGGTCGGTGCCACAGCTGGAGAATGCCGAGTGGATCGTGTCGGAGAGGCCGTACGGCACCTTCACAAGGCAGCTGGCACTCGGGAGCGACCTCGACGCCATCCGACACGAGGCGCTCTACCGCGACGGCGTGTTGACCGTCAGCATCCAGATGGCCGAGAAGGGGAAGCCCCGCAAGATCGTGGTGGCGCCATCGGCGCGCGATGAGGACCAGCGGGCGGGCACCACGGAAGACGCGGAGGACCTGGACACCGTCACGCCCCCCGTCGCCGCTACCGCAGTGCGTCATCTTCCGGACCCGGTGGAACGCGCCCAACGCTCAGCTGCCAGGGCGTTGGTCGCCGTGAAGGACCGGCTTGGTGAGCCTGTCGACGCCGAAGCCATCGAACGCGCCGGGATGGCGGTGGATGAGCGCCGCACCTCGCGTCGCAGACCCTCGAGCCGCCTAGGGCGCGGAGGTCGGGGCAACTGAACATCGAGGACGGGCCGGCGATGCGTGGTGACCTTGAATCCAGCTCAGGTCCCATTGCTTGCGATCCGCCACTGGACGTCGATTGACCTGCGAACAGGCGGCGACGCGTGCGGGAGGGGGGAGTCGAACCCCCACGCCCGAAGGCACCAGATCCTAAGTCTGGCGTGGCTGCCGTTACACCACTCCCGCTCGAGGGCCGAGTGTAGGGATCGCCCGTGCGGGTGGCCCTCGGCCGACGGGAACGCGCTGGACCGTGCCGCGTCTGGCAGGCTGTCGCCCGTGCCTCGCGACCCTCGACAGATCCAGCTGGAGATCGACGCCGCCCGTGAGTCGCTGGCGGCCACCCTGGACCAGCTGGTCTACCGGAGCAGCCCGCAGCGCCTGAAGGCCAAGGGTCAGGCCGCCGTCCAGCAGTTCCTGCAGACGCCGGCCGGGATGGCCACCGTCGGGGCGGTCGGCCTGCTGGTCACCCTCGTGCTCGTCCAGAGGGTCCGGCACCGCAACGACTGACCCACCGCCGCGCGCGGCGGGGGCTCAGGCCCCCGGCCGCGCGTTGGCGATCAGCGGCAGGACGACGACCTCGAGCACGCGCTCCACGTACTCGTCGTCCACCGGCTCGCCGGTGAGCAGCCACCGCTGCACGATCAGCGCGCTCGTGGCCTCGGCGGTCACCGACTGCGCCAGCCCGGGGCGGACCTCGCCACGGGCCTCGGCGCGCGCCCACATCCGCGCGTAGGCCGCCCGCCACACCGCCAGGGGCCCGTTCCGGAACGCCTCGACGAGGGCCGGCTGGTGCTGCATCGCGGGCAGCAGGGAACGGATCGCGGCCCCGGCGGGGCTCGTGGTCGCCGTGGCCACCAGGTGCATGAGCTCCCGCAGGTCGCCCTCGATGGTGCCGGTGTCGGCCGGCACGGCCATGGCGCGGCTCATGTCGGAGATCGTGTCGACGACGAGGTCCTGCTTGGTCCGCCAGCGGCGGTAGATGGTCGCCTTGCCGACGCCGGCCTCCGAGGCGACGGCGTCCATCGTCAGCGCGGCGTACCCGACCTCGGCCAGCAGTCGCAGGATGGCCGCCCGGATCACCTCGTCCCGGCTGGGGTCACGAGGGCGCCCACCCCGCGCGGGGCGTGGCATCTCAGTCATCTGCGGTGCGACCATGGAGCTGACCTTAGACATTCAAGTTGGCGACGCCCGACAGGCGTGCAACGTGTTTGTGTCCGACGGGGTTCCGCGAACCCGCGCGCCTGTCCGCGCCCCCGCCGCCGCTCGGTCATCCTGCTGCGGTGGGGAGCACCGTCGGCAGCGCGCGGCGCCGGGAGTACTGGCACGTCCCCGGCTCCGTGGGCCGGGTGATGCTGGGCAGCACGGACGAGGACCTGCTGGGGGAGGTGGCCCGCGCCGCACGGGGCGCCGGGTTGTCGGTCTCGGGTGGGCCGGACCTGCTCGACCTCACCGACGAGGACGGCGGCCGCGGCGTCGACCGCCTGTTCCGGCACCTGGCCCGGGAGCTGACCACCGCGGAGGCCGAGCACGTGCGGGTGGCCACCGACCCCCCGACGCACGGCTCCCCGCTGGCCGCCCGGCTGCTGAGCGCCCCGACGCTCGCCGTGGAGCTGGCCCGCCGCGGGGTGACCGCCGAGATCGGCGTCCTCGCCGAGGCCGAGCTGTGGTCGGTGTACCAGCCGATCGTCCGCCTGGCCGACCGGTCGGTCGTCGCGCACGAGGCGCTGCTGCGTGGCCTGGTCGACGGTCGGGAGGTCGGCGGTGAGGACCTCTTCTTCGTCGCCGAGTCCGCCGGCTGGCTGCCGCGGCTGGACCGGATCGGCCGGGAGTCGGCGATCGCCGGCGCCGCGCCGTGGCTGGGTGGGGCCGACCTCTACGTGAACTCCGACCCGGCGTCGGTCGTCCGGCCACGGACCGGCCTGGCCTCGACCGAGCAGGCGTTGCACGAGGCCGGCATCGAGCCCGGCCGGCTGGTGGTGGAGGTGGGCGAGGTCTCGGCCGTCGCCGACCGGGGTCACCTGCTGTCGGTGCTCGAGCACGCCCGTTCGCTGGGCTGGCGGGTCGCGCTGGACGACGTCGCGGCCGGCTGGTCGAGCCGGTCCCTGCTGTCCACGGTGCGCCCGGACGTCGTGAAGCTCGGCCGGGCGCTGGTGCAGGCCCTCCCCGACGCCGGCGCGCGGACGATGGTGCGCTCGGTGGTGGAGGTGGCCCACGGGCTGGGCGCCGAGGTCGTCGCCGAGGGCGTGGAGAGCGAGCAGGTCGCCGAGGAGGTCACGGACCTGGGGGCCGACCTGGGGCAGGGCTGGCTGTTCGGGCGCCCGGTGCCGCCGCCTCGGGGCGACGACGGGACGTCCGCCGGCTCCCCGCCCGTCCTCCGGGCGCCGCGCTGACCGTCGGCTGACCACTCCGGCAGCGTGCGCGCGGCCGCACCGGCGCGCGCGGGCCCGACGACGTGTTCCGGGGGGACCGAAGGACCCTGCCCGCGGGGTGTCGCCCCCGGGGGCGACCGCTCGGATCGGCACACCACTGGAAGACGCCTCCGCGCCCGGCGGATGACGGATCGGCCGTCAGTGCAGGCCCCACCCGGTGAGCACGGGGCGGCTGTGCTCGTGGCCGAGGATCCCGTAGGACCCCGCGGGCAGCGCCAGCAGGCGACCGGCCGCCGGGTCCAGACCGAGCCAGCGGGCGGTGAGGATCCGCAGCACGTGCCCGTGGGCGACCAGCACGACGTCGCCGTCGGCCAGCAGCGGCCGCGCCCGCTCCAGGACCCGGTCCACGCGCGTGCCGACGTCGGCCAGCGACTCCCCGGGGGTGTCCCCGGCGACGGTGCCGTCGACCCAGATGGACCACGTGCGGCCGAGCTCCTCGCTGATCGCCGCCGTCGTCCGGCCCTCGTAGCCGCCGTAGTCGAGCTCGACGAGGTCCTCGTCGGTGCCGGTCGGGGTCAGCCCGGCCAGCTCGGCGGTCCGCCGGGCCCGCAGCCGCGGGCTGATCCACACCGCGGCGAGGGTCCGGTCCGCGAAGACGCCGGCCAGCCGGCGCGCCTGCTCCTCCCCCTCGGGGAGCAGGGGGAGGTCGGTGACGCTGGTGTGCTGCCCGCTGAGGCTCCACTCCGTCTGCCCGTGCCGCAGCACGACGATCTCGCCCATCAGGCCTCCTGACTGTCCGGGAGGTCACATCGGGGAAGAGCAACCCCGGTTGTCCTCGCTGGCGCGGGCAGAGCCCCGCCGGCACCAGGCCGCGGGGCGCGGACCCGGGAGGATCCATGACCACGGTCGCACCCTCTGACACCTTCGTCCTCGGCGGCGACCTCCCCGTCCACCGTCTCGGCTACGGCGCCATGCAGCTGCCCGGCCCCGGCGTGTGGGGCGAGCCCGCCGACCCCGAGGCCGCGCGGGCCGTCGTCCGTGCCGCCGTCGAGCAGGGCGTGGACTTCATCGACACCGCCGACTCCTACGGTCCGGTCGTCAGCGAGCGGCTCATCGCCGAGGCGCTGCACCCCTACCCCGAGGGCCTGGTCGTCGCGACCAAGGCCGGCCTGGTGCGCACCGGCCCGGGGGAGTGGCACCCCGTCGGCCGCCCGGCCTACCTCAAGCAGCAGGTGGAGCTGTCGCTGCGCACCCTCCGCGTGGACCGCATCGACCTCATCCAGCTGCACCGCATCGACCCCGAGGTGCCGCTGGCCGACCAGCTCGGCGCCCTCCGGGAGCTGCAGGAGCAGGGCAAGGTGAGGCACATCGGCGTCTCGGAGGTCTCGGTCGCGCAGCTGGAGGAGGCGCGGCAGGTCGTCGACGTCGTCAGCGTGCAGAACCTCTACAACCTGACCAACCGGCAGTCCCAGGACGTCCTCGAGTACGCCACCGAGCACGGCATCGCCTTCATCCCGTGGTTCCCGATCGCCACCGGGGACCTCGCCGCACCCGACAGCCCGGTGGCCGACATCGCCCGCGAGCTGGACGCCACGCCGTCGCAGGTCGCGCTGGCCTGGCTGCTGCACAAGTCCCCGGTCGTGCTGCCCATCCCCGGCACGAAGTCGGTCGAGCACCTCACCGAGAACCTCGGCGCCGCGCGGCTCGTCCTCTCCGACGAGGACACGGCCCGGCTGGACGCGCTGGCCTGAGACCGGCTCCGGTCACCGCCAGCGGCGCAGCGCCGCGGTGCGGGTGCGCCGCCGGACCGGCCGGTCCTCGGACCGCCGCGCCGTCCGGCCCAGACGCAGGGCGACGGCGCGGCGGCCGGCGGCCGGCTCGGCCGGGAGCGCTCCCGGGGGCCGGTGCGCCGGGCCGGTCCGCACCGGGTCCTCCCCGTCGAGCGGGCCGTCGAGCTCCAGCCGGTCGGCCAGCCCCGCGTCACGCACCAGCCGGCGGGTGTCGGCGGGGGCGCCGACCACGCGGCACTGGCGGCCGGCGAGCGCGAGCGTGTCGGTGAAGACGGTGAGCGCGTGCAGGCCCGAGCAGTCGGAGAACCGGGTGCCCGCCACGTCGACCACCACCCTCCCGGTGCCGAGGCCCGCGGCCCGGCGGAGCGCGTCGGTGAGCCGGTCGACGGTGGAGGCCTCCGCGTCGCCGGTGACCCGGACGACGACCTGGTAGGGAGCGGGGACGAGGGCGACCTGCAGGTGCGGCACGGGCTCTCCGGCGGGGTGTGCAGCAACCGCCGGCGGGTTCGGGCGGCTGCCGTCGACGCTAGTGCGGACGGCCGACCGCCACAACACGGAGTGCTGGACCGACTGCGCTGCGCGGTGGCGTGTCGAGCGCGACCCGCCGAGGCGCGACACCGCCGCGCGCGGCAGCATGGCGGCGTGGACGCCGAGGACTTCAGCCAGGTCAGGGACGCCGTCCGGCAGCTGGTGCGGGACGTCGTGATGCCGCTCGAGGAACGCATCGAGGACGAGGACCGCATCCCCGACGAGCTGCGGGCGCGGGCGGCGGAGATGGGCCTGTTCGGGTACGCGCTGCCCGAGGAGTACGGCGGGCTCGGCGTGACCATGGCCGAGGACGTCGAGCTGGCGTTCGAGTTCGGCTACACCACCCCCGCGTTCCGGTCGCTGTTCGGCACCAACAACGGCATCGCCGGCCAGGTGATCGCCCGGTTCGGCAGCGACGCGCAGAAGCAGCGGTACCTGCCGGGGCTGGCCGCCGGGGAGCTGATCGGCTCCTTCGCCCTCACCGAGGCCGAGGCCGGGTCCGATCCGGCCGGCCTCCGCACGAGCGCCCGGCGGGACGGGGACGGGTGGGTGCTCTCCGGCAGCAAGCGCTACATCACCAACGCACCGCTGGCCGACCTGTTCGTCGTCTTCGCCCGCAGCGACCCCGCCGAGAAGGGCGGCCGCGGCATCTCCAGCTTCGTCGTCGACGCACGGACACCCGGGCTCACCGTCGGCCCGCACGACGCGAAGATGGGTCAGTCCGGCGCCTGGACCGCCGAGGTCTTCCTCGACGACGTGCGGGTCCCCGCCGACGCGCTGATCGGGGAGGAGGGCCGCGGCTACGCCAAGGCCCTGACCGTGCTCTCCCGCGGCCGGCTGCACATCGCGGCGCTGTGCGTCGGCATGGCCCAGCGGGTGCTCGACGAGTCCGTGGCCTACGCCGCCACCGCCAGGCAGGGCGGGGCGCCGATCGGGCGGTTCCAGCTGGTGCAGGCCCACCTGGCCGACATGCACGCCGAGCTGCTCGCGGGCCGGGCGATGGTGCGCGACGTCGCCGCCCGCTACGACACCGGCGAGGACACCTCGGTCGGGCCGTCGTCGGCCAAGCTGTTCTGCACCGAGATGGTCGGCCGCGCCGTCGACCGGGCGGTGCAGGTGCACGGCGGCCTCGGGTACCTGCGGACCACGCCGGTGGAGCGCTTCTACCGCGACGCCCGGCTGTACCGGCTCTACGAGGGCACCAGCGAGGTGCAGCGGGTGATCATCGGCGGCGGGCTGCTGCGCGCGGCGGGCATGCCCCGTGGGTGACGCGACGCCGGCCGACCGGGCGGCCCGTCGCGAGGTCGTCGGCGAGCTGGGGACGGCGCTGCGGGACCTCGTCGACGCCGCCGTCCGCACCGAGGCGCCGGCCGGTGAGCTCGTCGCCGTCGCCGCGGCCGCCCGCGAGCTCACCGCCCGCCTGCGGGCCTCCGGGCGTGGCCTGCACGAGGTGGCCTCCGTCGACGACCCCGAGCGCGGGGAACGCTGGTACAGCCCGGTCTACGGCCCGGGCAGCCCGGTGGCGCCGCCGCTGGAGGCGACCGACACCCCTGACGGCCGCGTCACCGGCCGGGTCACCGTGGGCAAGGCGCACGAGGGTCCCCCCGGGCTGGTGCACGGCGGGGTGGTCGCCACCCTGCTCGACCACGTCCTGGCCCGCGCCGTGCGCGCTGCCGGGCGGGGCGGCCTGACCGCGACGCTGACCGTGCGCTACCGCCGTCCGGTGCCGCTGGGCGTCCCGCTGCTCCTGGCCGCGGAGGCGGGGCCTGCCGACGGGCGGCGCACCCCGGCGACCGCACGCCTGGTCGCCGAGGACGCCCCGGACACCGTGCTCGCCGAGGCCGAGGGCCTCTTCGTGGCCCTGCGTCCGGAGCGGGCGGCCGGCGTGTTCGCCGCGACCGGCCGGCCGATCGGTGCCTGGACCGCCCGCGACCACCGGTCCGGCGACTAGGGCCCGTCTCCCGACCGGTCGTCGCTGCGGGCCGCCCGTTCGTGGACGGCTCGGCCGGTCAGCGCCGGGCCGTGACCGCGACCAGCGGCTGCCCCGGGACCAGCCGCCGGGCCGGTGAGGGTCGCAGCCCCGCCTCGGCGAGCTGCTGGCGCAGCGGCTCCACCTCGGGCAGCTCCATGCCCTGGCCCTGGGCGCGCAGCAGCAGGTCGAAGTGCCGACTGAACGGGTCGGGCGTGGCGGCGGTGGTCGTGACCAGCAGCGCGCCGCCCTCGGAGAGCAGGCCGGCCAGGGTCCGGAACAGCGGGACCCGATCGGCGAGCGGCAGGTAGTAGACGACGTTGGCGAGGAGCGCGAGGTCGTAGGGGCCGCCGGCCTGGCCGCCGGCCGCCAGGGCCACGACGTCGCCGCGCACCACGCCGGCCCGCCCGGCCAGCCCCCGCCGCGCGAGCAGCCGCTCGGCGAGGTCGGCGACGGCGTCGTCCACCTCGATGCCCGTGCCCTCGGCCGCCGGCGCGGCGGTCAGCATCGCGGCCAGGTTCTGCCCCGCCCCGCAGCCGACGTCCAGCACCCGCGCGGGACGCACCTCGCGCACCGCGGCCACCAGCGCCTCGTGCAGGACCGGCTCCATCGCCCGGGTGAGCTGCGCGATCGTCTCCCCGTGGTCCGCGGTGTCGCGGCGTGGCGGGCCCCCGTGCAGCTGGCGGGGGAGCTCCCGGTAGAGCCCGGTGTGGAAGCCGGCGAACCCCTCGTACGCGGCGCGCACCACCTCGTCGTCCAGCAGCCGCCGTCCGCGCCGGGACAGTGACCACCCGCGGGCCGAGGCGCGGACGAGCCCGTGCGCCTGCAGCACCCGCAGCCACGGCTCCAGCAGGTCACCGTCGTCGAGGTCGAGCTGCGCGCGCACGGACGCGGAGCCGACGGGCCCGTCCCGCAGGCACTCGAGCACGCCGGTGGACAGGCCTGCCGCGGCCACCCCGAGCCGGATGGCGGCCCGACCGTCACGGGCGGCCCGCAACCGCGGCACCCCGCCACCGCGGAGGAGCTCCGCGGTCGCGACGAGGCGGCTCATGCTCCACTCCCGAGCTCGGGGCCACCGGCCAGGACGAGTACGGCGCCGTCTCCCACGGCGCGATCATCCTCACCCCGCTCCGGGCTGCTCACCGAGGGGGAGGCGTGCCCTAGTTCGCCCGCGGCCCCGGGGCGTTGGCCGGGTCACCGGCCGGGTCGCGCTCCGGGCCGCCGGCCGGGCGCAGCAGCGGCCCGGGTGCCCCCTCGCCGCGGCCGAGCGCCGCGACGAACTGGGTGAGCACGTCGTCGCCCTTGTGGAACGGCGCCCAGTCCAGCAGCTTGCGGGCGCGGGTGGTGTCGAGGGCCGGCGCCTGCGTGCCGAGGTCCAGCCAGCCGGGCTCGGTGGGCACCAGGTGCGCGTGGAAGGCGGCCGACAGCGCCGTCCGCAGCACGAACGCCGGCGTCGGCACCCGCACGGTGCCCAGCGCGCGGGCGATGTCGTCGGCGTCCATGACCGGCTCGGCGGCTACGTTGAACGGGCCCGGGGCGCGGCGGTCCAGCACCCGGCCGAGGGCGTCGGCGACGTCGTCGGCGTGCACGAAGGACACGTGCACCGACGGCAGCGGCAGGGGCAGCAGCCGCGCCACCGCCCCCGGCAGCAGGCGCGCGGCCCCGAACAGCAGCGGGCCGAGGAAGTAGCGGCCGATCTCGCTGCTGGCCTCCGGCTGCAGCACGAGGGTCGGGCGCACGACGGTCAGCGTGGTGTCCGGACGCCGGCCCAGGACCTCCCGGACCACGCGCTCGGCCTCGGACTTGTCCCGGCTGTACTGGGAGCTGGGGATGCCGGTGGTCGGCCAGTCCTCGGTGACCTTCTGCCCGCCGGAGCCGGCGGCGTAGGCGCCGAGGGAGGACATGTGCACGAACTGCGTCACGCCCGCGGCCGCGGCGGCCCGGGCCACCCGCCGCGTGCCCTCCACGTTCACCCGGTGCAGCCGCTCCGGCTGCCGCCCGGGCTGCAGCGCCCAGGCCAGGTGCACGACCGCGTCGGCGCCGTCGAGGAACCGGGTCAGCACATGCTCGCTGCGGGTCTCCCCGAGGTCGGCCGGGAACCACCGGACGGCGTCGTACGGTGCACCGTCCGGCGGCTGGCGACGGGCCAGCCCGCGCACCTCGGCCACCCCGCTGCCCGGTGCGGTGAGCCGGCGCAGCAGCGCCGTCCCGACGTTGCCGCTGGCGCCGGTGACGGCGACGGTCAGGCCCTCGAGGTGACCCCGGGTCAGTTCAGCCATGGGAGGCGGCTACCCGCAGCGGCGCGGGTGAACCCGGGAGCCGCGGGCCGACGCGTCACCCGAACGTCACAGACGACGACCACGGCGGTAACCCACGTCCCGTCTACTCACGCGCAACCGCGAACACCGCGAGTAGACGACACGAGAGGTCCCCATGGACGTCGGAAGCACAGCCTTCATCCTCGCCGCCACGATGGCCGTCGCCCTGATGATCCCGGGCCTGGCGCTGTTCTACGGGGGGATGGTCTCCTCCCGCGGCATCCTGAACATGGTCATGATGGTCTTCGGTGCCGTCGCCGTCGTCGGGGTGCTGTGGACGCTGTTCGGCTTCTCCGCCGTCTTCGGGGACAGTTACGGCGGGGTCGGCCTGCTGGGGAACGTGACCGAGTACCTCGGGCTCGGCTCGCTCGTGCCCGGCGACGACAGCGCGGCCCTGCCACCGGCGCTGGTGGCGGTGTTCCAGGCGCTCTTCGCGGTCATCACGACGGCCCTCATCGCCGGTGCGGTCGCCGACCGGGTGCGGTTCGGCCCGTGGCTGCTGTTCGCCGGGCTGTGGGCCGCGCTGGTCTACTTCCCGGTCGCGCACTGGGTGTTCGCCTTCGACTCCGCCGACGGCAGCGTGCAGGGTGGCTGGATCGCCAACGAGCTGGCCGCGGTCGACTTCGCCGGTGGCACCGCGGTGCACATCAACGCGGGTGTGGCCGCGCTGGCCGTCGTCCTCGTCGTGGGCAGGCGCACCGGCTGGCCGCGCCAGGCCCGGCCCAACAGCCTGCCGCTGGTCGCCCTCGGCGCCGGCATCCTGTGGTTCGGCTGGTTCGGCTTCAACGGCGGCTCGGCGCTCGCGGCGGGCAACAGCGCCTCGGTGGTCATGCTCAACACGTTCAACGCCACCTGCGCGGCGATCCTCGCCTGGCTGCTGGTCGAGCGGCTGCGCGACGGGCACGCCACGGTCCTGGGCGGGATGTCCGGTGCCATCGCCGGCCTGGTCGCCATCACCCCGGCCTGCGGCGCGGTGACCCCGATGGGCGCGCTGGCCGTGGGTGCCGTCGCCGGTGCGGTCTGCCCGCTGGCGGTCGCCCTGAAGTACCGCCTCGGCTACGACGACTCCCTCGACGTCGTCGGCGTCCACCTGGTCGGCGGCATCGTCGGCACCCTGCTGGTCGGCGTCCTCGGCTCGGCCGCGGCGCCCAGCGGCCGCGACGGCCTCCTGTACGGCGGTGGCCTCGAGCTGCTCGGCGTGCAGGCGGTCGCCGCGCTCGCGGTGGTCGGCTACTCCTTCGTCGTCTCGCTGCTGATCGCCCTGGCGATCCACAAGACGATCGGCCTGCGGGTGTCGCGGGAGGTCGAGGTCAACGGCATCGACCTGGCCGAGCACGCCGAGGTCGCCTACGACCTGGAGGGCGCGCTGCACGCGCCGGGCGCGACGACCACGCCGGAGAGCGTCATCGCCTCCGCCGAGCGGATCGCCGCCGCCGGTGCCCCGGCGCCGCGCGCCGGGACGGGCGCGCCCACGGAGACCCCCGCCGGCTGACCGGTCCCCTGCGCGTCAGGCCGGCCTCGCGGCTGCGGGGCCGGCCTCACGCGCGTCCGTGCCGACCTCCTCCAGCGTGTGGCCGCGGTGCTCGGGCAGCGCCCACGACGCCGC
Source organism: Geodermatophilus sp. SYSU D00079 (assembly GCF_054050635.1). Classification (NCBI taxonomy): domain Bacteria; kingdom Bacillati; phylum Actinomycetota; class Actinomycetes; order Geodermatophilales; family Geodermatophilaceae; genus Geodermatophilus; species Geodermatophilus sp. SYSU D00079. The sequence continues at coordinate 27,972 of NZ_JBJGZS010000002.1, forward strand.
GGCGGTGACCACGAAGAACGCCGCGAACGTGCCGAAGACCAGCCCGTTGCCACCGGCGTCCAGCAGCGGGGGGACGCACAGGGGTGCGGCGATCGAGGCGATCCGGCCGAACCCCGCGGCGGCCCCGGCGCCGGTGCCGCGCAGCGCCGTGGGGTAGACCTCGGGCGTCACCGCGTAGACCGCCCCCCAGGCGCCGAGGTTGAAGAACGACAGCACCATGCCGGTGACCAGCACGGCGGTGTCGCCGTCGGCGAGTGCGAACAGGCCGGCCCCCACCGCGGAGCCGAGGAGGAACACCACCAGGGTCGGCCGGCGTCCCCACCGCTCGATGAGCACCGCGGCCGCGGCGTAACCGGGCAGCTGGGCGAGGGTGATCAGCAGGGTGAACCCGAAGGACCGCACCAGCGAGAACCCGGAGGCCACCAGCAGGGTCGGCAGCCAGATGAAGGCGCCGTAGTAGGCGAAGTTGATGCCGAACCAGACCGTCCACAGCGCCGCGGTCCGGCGCCGGGTGCCCCGTGCCCACAGGGCCGCGGGCCCGGGAGGCGCCGTCGGCTCCGGCGTCGTCGACGGCACCGGCCGCACCCCGGCCGCGGACTCGAAGCGGCGCACCGCCGCCTCCGCCTCGTCCACCCGGCCGCGCAGCTCCAGGAAGCGCACCGACTCCGGCAGCCCGCGGCGCACCACGACGGCGTAGACCGCCGGGACGGCGCCCAGCGCCAGCGCCCACCGCCAGCCCGCGTCACTGCGGGGGACGACGAAGTAGCCGATCAGCGCCGCGAGCAGCCAGCCCACCGCCCAGAACGCCTCCAGCGCCACGACGACCCGACCCCGGACCCGCGCCGGGGCGTACTCGCTGACCAGCGTGGAGGCCACCGGCAGCTCGGCGCCCAGGCCCAGGCCGATGAGGAAGCGGAACACCAGCAGCGCGCCCACCGACCAGGCCAGCGCCGCCGCGCCGGTGGCCAGGCCGAACACCAGCAGGGTGAGCGCGAAGACCTGACGGCGGCCGATCCGGTCGGCCAGCAGCCCGCCGAGGGTCGCGCCCAGCGCCATGCCGACGAAGCCGATCGACCCGATCCACGACAGCTCGGTCGGGGTCAGCGACCACTGGACGGCGAGCGCGGCCATCACGAAGGAGATGAGGCCGACGTCCATGGCGTCCAGCGCCCAGCCCAGACCGGAGCCGACGACGAGCCGGCCGTGCTCGCGGGTGAACGGCAGCCGGTCCAGCCGCTGGGCGCGGGTCGCCGAGGTCGTCGTCGCGTCGGTGCTCATCGCCCGCGCCCTACCCCGCGCGGTGGCCGGTCACGCGGGGGCGGAGGCGTGCTCAGCCGCCGTCGCTGTCCTCACCGTCGGTGGCGTCCTCCACCTCCCGCTCGGCGTCGTCGACGCCCTGCTCGACGTCCTGCTGCACGTCGTCGTCGACGACGTCACCGCCGCAGCCGGCGGCGGTGACGGAGGCGAGGGCGATGACGAAGCCGGCGGCGACGGTGCGCCAGCGGCGGCGGGGTGCGGACACGGGGACCTCCCGGGGTGTCTCCGATGGGCTCCCTGGGTGCCCGCCCGGGCGGCGGTCCATGCGCTCCGGAGCACCCACGGTGGCCGCGGGTGCTCCGGAGCGCCGCGTGGCGGCTACGCCGCGGCGACGTGGGAGCGGGTGGCCTCGGTCAGCCACGCCACGACCTCGTCGCGGTAGGGCGCGATGCCCTTGTAGGCGGCGATGTCGTCGGGCAGCTCGGCGACGACGGCCGTGAGCTGGTCGCTCCACTCGGGGATCGTGGCGATCTCGGCCAGCGGGGCCATGTAGGTGCGGATGTTGAACGTCAGCGTCCCGGTCAACGGCAGCCGGGTGAGGTGCTCGAGCTCGATGCGCAGCTGCAACCGGCCGTAGTCGCTGTCCCGCACCAGCTGCGGCACGTCGGCGTCCCACTCGGGCTTGACCTCGAGGCTGATGTCCCGCCGCGGTGAGCCGTGCGCGGAGAACGTCCAGTTGACCCGGCGGTAGGTCTGCTCGGCCGTCAGGCTGCGCATGAACCGGGTCGCGCGGCTGGTGACGCCGTTCTCGTTGAGTCCCGGCACCGGCCCGTGGACCTCGTCCAGGTGCATGCCGACGTCGAACGTCACCGACCAGGCCGCCGCCCAGGTCACGAGGGCGGCGTCGAACCACAGCCGCCCGCCGCGGTCGCTGACCATGAGGATGTCGTCGGGCACCTGGCAGCCGATCCACGTCAGGGGGTCGGCCGGGAGCGTGGCGGCGTCGCCGAGGACGAACTCCTGCTCGACGCCGAGGAGGTCGTTGCGCCAGGCGAACGCCCGGCCGTCCCCGCTCAGGTGCATGGCGTCGGGGCGGGCGACGACCAGCTCCCGCAGCAGGTACAGGAGCATGTCCCAGCAGGCGGGTTCCATGTGCGGGAGGACCTGCCGCCGTCCCGGATCGCGCGCGAGCAGTTCGCGGCGCATCCGCATCTGCTCCTCGTAGTCGTCCCCGAGGTCGACGACGTGCGCGCCCCAGGAGCCGGCCGGGGTCTCGACGCGCCGGCGGGCCGGCTCGACGTTGACCGCGTACCGGAACGCCCGCTCACCGGGGGCGAAGGGCCAGGGGAGCCGGGACAGATCGCTCACAGGTCGAGCTCCACTTCGCTGTCGGCCGCCCGCGACACGCAGGCGAGCATGCTGGTCGAGGCCTGCTTGTCGGCCTCGTCGAGGACGAGGTCGCGGTGCTCGACACGGCCGGCGGTGACGGGCACCAGGCACTGCCCGCAGACGCCCTGGCGGCACATGTTCGGCACGTCGACCCCGGCGCCGAGCACCGCCTCGAGCAGGCTGGTGCCGCTCGGCACCGGCAGCTGCCGGCCGCTGCGCCGCAGCCGCGCGGTGAACGGCCGGCCGGGGTCGAGCGGGGGAGCCGCGAAGTGCTCCAGGTGTACGCGGGCGGACGGCCAGCCGGCCGCCCGGGCCGTCTCGGTGAACAGGTCGAGGACGGCGGCCGGCCCGCACGCGTAGGCGTGCGTCCCCCACGGCTGGGCCGCCAGCCGCTCGCGCAGGGCGCCGGCGAGCGCGTACCGGCCCGGTGCCTCGACCAGTTCGGCGCCGGCCAGGTCCCGCAGCTCCGCCAGGTGCGCCGCGGCCCCGGGGCGGTACCCGTAGACCACCTCCACGGGCCGGCCCCACGTCCGAGCGGCCCTCAGGTGCGACAGGATCGGGGTGACGCCGATGCCCGCGGCCACCAGCAGCGACTTCGTCGACGCCAGCTCGGGCCGGAACGCCGCCCGCGGCCCCTCCACCTCCAGCAGGTCGCCGACCGACACCGAGTCCTGCAGCCAGGCCGACCCCTGGCCGTCCTCGGTGCGCAGGACGGAGATGCGGTAGTCCGCGGGGGCGATCCCGGACCCGGTGAGGGAGTAGGCGTTGCGCTTGCCGCCGGCGGTCACCACCAGGTGGCTGCCCGGTGCGTAGCCGGCCAGCGTCCGGCCGTCGGGGCTGGTGAGGACGAACTGCCGGACGCCGTCGGTGACCTGGTCGACCCGCGTGACCCGCAGCCGGGTGGTGGTGCTCACGTGGCGGCCTCGGTCACGGCCGAGGCGAGGTAGCTGCCCCGGTGACCGGAGACGTGCTCGTGCACCTCCAGTCGCGTGCCGCAGCCCGGGCAGTCCACCTCGGCGCCGGGCGCGGTGGCCAGCCGCGAGGTCGTCCCGCAGTGGACGCAGAAGACGCGCAGGGACTCCCGCTCGACGGCGAAGGTGGTGGTCTCCTCCGGCAGGAGCCCGGCCCGGCGGGCGTGCGCCGCCAGCGCGAGGACGTCGGCCTCCGGGCCGGCGATCGCCAGCCGCGCGCCCACGCACAGCGCGCCCAGACGGCGGGCGAGCTCGGCGCCCGAGCCCTCGTCGGTCCGCGGCAGGCCCCACAGGCGCACCGGCCGGCCGTGCTCACGTGCCTGGGCCAGCCACTGCTCGACCACGCCGTCGGCCGCGGGGCCGACGTGCACGATCAGGAACGACCGGCCCGTGAGGTCCAGGGGCGGGGCCTCGGTGGGCCAGACCGGCACGCTGGTGAGGCGGGGTCGTCGGGGGAGGGCCGCTGGGGGAGGGGGCAGCAGGGCGGTCACGCGGCGCTCCTCAGCCAGGCGACCGCGGCCTGGCGGTACCGGGCCAGGCCCTTGTAGTCGGCCATGTCCTCGGGCAGCTCCTCGAGGACGGCGGCGAACCGGTCCCGCCAGGCCGGCACACGGGCGACGTCCTGCAGGGGGAGGAGGTACGTGCGGATGAGGAAGAGGACGGCACCGGAGCCGGGCAGGCGGACCAGGTGCTGCACCTCCACCCGCAGGTGCAGGCGGGATCCGAGGTCCTGCCGCAGGACGAGCCTGCGGTCGGGCCCCCACTCGGGATAGGTCTCGGTCGCGGTGTCCAGGCGCCGGCCCACGGTCATCGTCCAGTTCGTCCGCCGGTACACCTCACCGGGCTGCAGCCGCATGAGGAACTGGTGCGCACGCGTGATCACCCCGGCCGGGTGGACCCGGGGGACCGGGCCGTGGATCTCCGGGAAGCTCATGCCGACGTCGAAGCGCATGGACCAGTCGGCGGCCGCGGTGACGACACCGGCGTCGGCCCAGAGGGAGCCCTCGCGCTGGTCGAGGAGCACCAGGTCGTCCTGCACCTGGGGGGCGATGAAGCGCAGCGGGTCGGTGGGCAGGCTCGCCTCGTCGCCGAGGACGAACTCCTGCTCGATGCCCAGCAGCTCGTTGCGCCAGTGCCAGCGGTCCCCACCGAGGTGGTCGAGGGCGAAGGCGTCCGGCCGGGCGAGCCGGAGCTCGCCCATGACGTAGAGCATCGCGTCCCAGCACGCCGGCCTCATGTGCGGCAGCTCCTGCAGCCGCGAGGGGTCGGCGGCCAGCAGCGCGGCGCACTCGGCGCTGTCGGACCCGTAGAACTCGTCCACGTGCAGGACGTGCTCCCCCCAGCTGCCGGCCGCGGTCGCGTGGGCGGCGCCCGCCGGCTCCACGTTGGTGCTGTACCGGTAGCGGTCGGTGGGGAACGGGAAGGGGAAGGAGGCGATGCGGTCGGGCAGCGCCCGGTCGATCAGGTCGGTGCTGGTCACAGGTCGAGCTCCAGGGACGGACCGGTGCTGCGCGACACGCAGCACATGACGCTGTCGGCGGCGGCCTTCTCCTCCTCGGAGAGGAAGAGGTCGCGGTGGAGGGGGCGGCCGGCGACGACCGGGACGCGGCACTCGCCGCAGACCCCCTGCCGGCAGAGGTTGGGCACGCTGACCCCGTCGCGCTCCAGGGCCTCGAGCAGGCTCACGCCGGAGGGGACGGCGACGCGGCGTCCGGACCGGGTCAGCGTGGCCTCGAACGGCTCGCCCGGGTCCAGGGCCTCCGCGGAGAAGCGCTCGGTGTGCACCCGGTGCTCCGGCCAGCCGAGCCGGTCGGCCGTGGCGAGCACGAAGTCCAGCAGCGGCGCGGGCCCGCAGGCGTAGAGGTGCGTGCCCAGCGGCGCGGAGCCCAGGACGGCCTCGAGCCGGGGCAGGAAGGCCGCGACGTCCGGGTGCTCCTCCAGCCGCGGGCCGCACAGCTCCCGCAGTTCGGCCAGGTGGGCCCCCGCCCCGGGGCGGTAGCCGTAGAGCAGGGTGAAGTCGCGGCGCCAGCGGACCGCCGCCCGGGCGTGGGAGAGCATCGGCGTGATGCCGATGCCGCCCGCGACGAGCAGGTGGTGCCGGGCGGTGGCCACCGGGGCGAAGGCGCTGCGCGGCCGCTCGGCGCGGACCACGTCGCCCGGTGCCAGCCGGTGCACCCACCGGGAGCCGCCGGCGCCGTCCGGGCGCAGCAGCACCGAGATCGAGTAGCGGTCCGGGGAGGTCCCCGAGCCGGTCAGCGAGTAGGCGTTGCGGCGCTCGCCGCAGTGCAGCACGAGGTGGCTGCCCGGCGGGTGGGCCGGCAGTGCGCTCCCCTCGGCGGCGACCAGGGTGACCGAGCGGATGCCGTCGGCGGCCTCGCCCACCTCCGCCACGAGGAGGTCCAGCGGGCCCCGCCCGGGCGGGACGGCGACCTGGGCCGGGGTCGGCAGGGACAGGGTCGTCACGCCGGGACCCCTGCTGCGAGAGCCGGCTCGGCGTCCTCGGCGTCGACCATGTAGCCGAGGTAGGCGCCCAGCCGGCGGGACACGTGGTGGTAGACGTGCAGGGTGCGGCCGCAGCCGCGGCACGTGCAGGTCGCGTCCACGGGGGCGGTCGTCTCCGTCTCGCTCGCGCAGTGCGCGCAGTGGACCCGGCGCACCGGCACGCCGGTGACGAAGGTGAGGACCTCGGCCGGGACGGCGCCGAGGTGCAGGGCCCGGGCGCGGGCCCGGAGGACGTCCGCCTCCGGGCCCGCCACGAGCAGCCTCCAGCCGACGACGGCGTCCGCCATCCGCGCGGCCAGCCACGGCAGCGCCTCCGCGCAGCCGCGGGTGCGCAGCACGTGCGCGTCGATCCCGGCGTCCACGGCGGCCGCCTCCCACGAGGTGACGACCTGCTCCGCGGCCTCGTCCAACCCCAGGAGCGTGACGCTGCGCGCGTGGCCGGGCAGCGCCGGCGCCGCGGCCTCCCACCGCGGCACGCTGGTGTGCTCGATGCCCATGCCGATCAGGGGGCGAAGGACCGCTGGCCGGTGTAGAAGCCCAGCGCGCGGTCAGGGGTCTCGAACCGGATCCGCGACCCCTTGGGGAAGAAGAGCACGTCCTTGGCCCGGGCGACCACCTGCTCACCGCTGTCGAGGTCGGTCAGGTGGAACTCGCCCTCGACGACGACCTTCATCTCGTCGTAGGTGTACGTGTAGTCCAGCGGCTCGCCGGCCTGAAGCTCGAAGAAGCCGGAGCAGAGCTCGGAGCCCCCCGGGTTGGCGAACGTGTCGCCGATGAAGGCGTTGACCCCGGGGACCTCCATGCTCGGCAGTCCCTGGTGGGTGCCGCTCGCGTGCCCGAAGACGATGGTGTCCGTTGCCATGGTGGCCTCCTCAGCGGCGGGACCGGCCGGAGTGACGTGGTCCCTGTCGGTGGACACCATGTAACGGGAGTGGACGATGGAGCGGGTTCCGGTGCTGTTACGAGTTGGTGACCACTGCGACCGGTGACCGCTCGCGGGCGCAGCGTGGCCCTGTCTCCATGGGGTTACGTTCGCTTTTCACGGGCTCCGGGGCGGCGCGCGGGCTCCTATGCTCCGGCCGTGGAGGTCACCCCGCTGCCCGGTGGGCACGACGACGCGCCCGGTGGGCACCTCGAGGACGTCATCGCCCTGCGCGTCCGCGAGTTCCGGCTGGCCAAGGGCATCTCGCTGGCGGAGATGGCCCGGCTGGCCGGCATGAGCAAGGCGATGCTGTCCAAGATCGAGCACGCCCAGACCTCGTGCAGTCTGTCCAGCCTGGCGCGCCTCGCGGACGCGCTGGCCGTGCCGGTGACCGCCCTGTTCCGCGGGGTGGACGCCGAGCGCGAGGCGGTCTTCACCCCGGCCGGCCACGGCGCCCGGATCGTCCGGCGGGGCAGCAACGTCGGGCACCACTATCAGCTGCTCGGCGCGCTGCGCGGTGAGCACAAGCGGCTCGAGCCGCTCCTGGTGACGCTCACCGAGGCCAGCGAGGTGTTCCCGCTCTTCCAGCACCCCGGGACCGAGTTCCTCTACGTGCTCGAGGGCGTGATGGTCTACGGGCACGGCGAGGCCCGGTACGAGATGCACCACGGCGACTCGCTCATCTTCGACGGGGAGGGTCCGCACGGTCCGGCCGAGCTCGTCGAGCTGCCGGTCCGCTTCCTGACCGTCACCGGGTACGGGCACGTCGTCTAGGTCGCCGACCACCCGCGGTCGCCGGAGGACCTGCGCCGCAGTGCACCACCGTTCGTAACGCGGTTTCACGCCACGGTAACCACCGGCGCGTCGCTCGCCCCGAGACTCGGTCTCCCGGGGCGACGCCGTCGCCGCGGGTCCCTGCCGAGGAGCGTTGGCCGTCCCCCTCCCCGTGGTGACGCGACCGCCTCCCGGACCCCCACCTCCCCGCGGCGTGGCACGTCCGCGCCCGGACGACCCGAGGAGACCTCTCATGCCCGCAGCCGACCTGGCGTGGCTCCTGGCAGCGTTCGCGCTGGTCCTCCTGATGTTCCCGGGGCTCGCCCTCTTCTACGGGGGGATGCTCGGCGGCAAGAACGTGCTGAACATGTTCATGATGGTGATGAGCACGCTGGCGGTGACCAGCGTGCTCTACGTCCTCTTCGGCTACGGGCTCGTCTCGGGGAACTCGCTGGGCGGCTGGGGCCTCATCGGCAACCCCGTCGAGCACCTGGGTCTCGCGGGCTTCCACGAGGACGGCGGTTCCGGAGGCGCGGAGGGCGTCTACTGGACCGCGTTCTTCATCCTCTTCGCGGCCATCACCATCGCCATCGTGGCCAGTGGTGCGGCCGGCCGGATGACGTTCGGGGGCTGGCTGGTCTTCTCGGCCGTCTGGCTGACGCTGGTCTACTTCCCGCTGGCGCACTGGGTCTTCACGTTCGACGACGAGGCGAGCGGTGTCGTCGGCGGGTGGATGCGCAACGTCCTGCAGCTCCACGACTTCGCGGGCGGGACCGCCGTGCACATGAACGCGGGCGTCGCCGCCCTGGCGCTGGCCATGGTCCTCGGCAAGCGGCGCGCCCCGACCCACCGGCCGCACAACATGCCGCTGGTCGTCCTGGGCGCCGGGATCCTCTGGTTCGGCTGGTTCGGCTTCAACGGCGGGTCCGCGGCCGGGGCCAACTTCACCGCCCAGTACGTCGTCCTCACCACGCTGCTGGCCGGGTCCACCGGCATCCTCGGCTTCCTCCTCGTGGAGAAGGTCCGCGACCGCCACGCCACCACCCTCGGCATGGCCTCCGGGGCGATCGCCGGCCTGGTCGGCATCACGCCGTCAGCGGACGCGGTCAACTCCGTGGGCGCCCTGGTCGTCGGCTTCGTCTCCGGCGCTGTCGTGGCCTGGGCGGTGACGTGGAAGACCCGGCTGGGCATCGACGACAGCCTCGACGCGTTCGCCGTCCACGGCGTCGGCGGCATCGCCGGGACCGTCTGCGTCATGCTGATCGGTGCCTCGAACGCACCGGGTGGCGTCACCGGCGTCCTGCTCGGCGGCAGCTGGGACATCGTCTGGCGGGAGCTGGTGGCGATCGTCGCCACCTGCACCTTCTCCTTCGTCATGACCTACGCCATCGCCTGGGTGCTGCAGCGGACGATCGGCCTGCGCGTCGACCCCGCAGCGGAGGACGCCGGTCTCGACGTCTCCGTGCACGCCGAGTCCGCCTACGACCTCGACCGGGGGGCTGCTCCCACGCGGGTGACCCCCTCCGTCTACGGCCCCGACCAGGTGCCGCCGGCCCACACGGCCGCGTCCGCGCACACGCCGGCCTGATCCCGGCCGGCCGCGGCCGCGACTGCGGCCGCCCCGGCGCACCGCAGTGCGGGCGTTCCTCGTGCACCCCGGGTCCTGCCGGACCCTGCGGCACGGAGGACGCCCGCACTGCCGTGCGCGGAGCCGGGCGGAGCCACGTGGTACGGCGGGCAACAGGAACTCCCCGCGCCGGAAACCCTCCGGAAACCCGCCGCCGGTTCACTCTCAGGCGACAGCAGTTCACGCCAGTGGACGCACCGCCAGGAGGCTCCCGTGTCGCTCACCGCCACCCGCCCCGAGGCCCCGCCCGTGCCGCGGCCCGCCGCTCCCGTCCAGCCCGACCTCGCGACCCGGGCCCGCGCCGACGGCATCGAGTTCGTCATGGCGCTGTTCGTCGACCTCACCGGCAAGCCGTGCGCCAAGCTGGTGCCGATCGAGGCGGTCGAGGAGCTGCAGACCGAGGGCGTCGGGTTCGCCGGCTACGCGGTCGGCGCGATGGGCCAGCAGCCGCGCGACCCCGACCTCATGGCCATCCCGGACCCGGCGTCCTACATGCCGGTGCCCTTCCTCAAGCCCGGCCTGGCGATCGTGCACTGCGACCCGCACGTCGAGGGCCGGCCGTGGCCCTACGCGCCCCGCGTCATCCTCAAGGAGCAGCTGGCCCGCGCCGCCGAGCTGGGCCTGGAGCTCAAGGTCGGCGCCGAGGTCGAGTACTTCCTGGTGGAGCGCGGCCCCGACGGTGCCCTGCGCCCGGCCGACCCCAAGGACACCGCCTCGCGCCCCTGCTACGACGCCCGCGGCCTGACCCGCATGTACGACCACCTCACCGAGGTGTCGAAGGCGATCAACTCGCTGGGCTGGGGCAACTACGCCAACGACCACGAGGACGGCAACGGCCAGTTCGAGCAGAACTTCGCCTACGCCGACGCTCTGACCACCGCCGACCGGGTGGTCACCCTCCGGTACCTGCTCAGCGTGCTGGCCGAACAGCGCGGCATGACCGCGACGTTCATGGGCAAGCCGTTCACCGACCGCACCGGCAGCGGGCTGCACATGCACCTGTCGCTGTGGCGCGACGGCCAGGCGGCGTTCCCGGACGCCGGCGACCCGCGCGGGCTCGGTCTGTCCCCGCTGGCCTACTCCTTCGTCGCCGGCCTGCTCGACCACGCCTGCGGGCTGCAGGCGGTGCTGGCCCCGACGGTGAACGCCTACAAGCGCACCGGCGCCAGCTCCACCCGGTCGGGCGCCACGTGGTCTCCGCGGACGGCGACCTACGGCGGCAACGACCGGACCCACCTGCTGCGGGTGCCCGACGGCAACCGGGTGGAGCTGCGCGGCGGCGACGGCTCGGCCAACCCGTACCTGGCCGCAGCGGCCGCGCTGGCCGCCGGGCTGGACGGCGTCCGCCGCGGGCTGGACCCGGGCGACCCCGGCGCCACCCGCAGCGCCGCGCTGCCGCCGACCCTGCTGCACGCGGTCGAGGCGATGGTGGCCGACCCGGTCGTCGCCGGCGCCCTCGACGCCGCGGGCCCCGGGGTGGCCGGCTACTTCGCCGACCTCAAGCGCGACGAGTTCTTCGAGTGGCACGGCCAGGTGACCCCCTGGGAGGTCGACCGCTACGTGACCGCCTTCTGACGCCCAGCCGCCCCCATCGACACGAGAGGACCCCACTGACGTGTGCGGGATCGTCGGGCTCCACCTGCGGGAGCCCTCCCTGTACCCCCGGCTCGGCGAGCTGCTGACCGGGATGCTCTGCCAGGTCACCGAGCGGGGCCCGGACTCCGCCGGGGTCGCCGTCTACGGCGACCCGCGCTGGTCGCCGCCGGGGCGCTCCACCGTCTCGCTGCTGACCGGCGACCGGACGGCGGACGACGTCGCCACCGCCGTCCGCGCCACGCTGCCGGAGGCGGAGGTCGTCGACGCCGGCCAGACGCTGGTGGTGCACGCCGCGGTCGACCCCGACACGCTGGCCGCCGCCGTCCGCGAGGCGGTGCCGGCTGCGCTCGTCATCGGCGCCGGCGAGGAGGTCGCCGTCCTCAAGGGCGTCGGGCACCCGCAGCTGCTCGCCGCGGAGTTCGGCCTGCCCGCGGCGCAGGGCTGGCAGGGGGTGGCGCACACCCGGATGGCCACCGAGTCCGCGGTCACCCCGGCGCACTGCCACCCGTTCTCCGTCGGCACCGACCAGTGCCTGGTGCACAACGGCTCCTTCGCCAACCACGCCACCATCCGCCGCGAGCTGACCGCCGCCGGCGCGGTGTTCGACAGCGACAACGACTCCGAGGTCGGCGCCCGCTTCGTCGCCGCGCAGCTGGCCGCCGGGTACGACCTGGAGAAGTCGCTGAAGCTGCTGTGCGAGCGCTTCGACGGCTTCTACACGCTGCTGGTGTCGACCCGCGACAGCTTCGCCGTCGTCCGTGACGCCATCGCCTGCAAGCCCGCCGTGGTCGCCGAGACGCCGCAGTGGGTGGCGATGGCCTCGGAGTACCGCGCCCTGGCCGGCCTGCCCGGCATCGAGCACGCCCGCATCTTCGAGCCCGAGCCGGAAGAGGTCTACGCATGGCAGCGCTGAGCACGTCCCTCGACCCCACCCCGGTGGAACTCGCCGAACTCACCGAGCCCGCCCTCGTCGACCTGTCGGTGGCCAGCGTGCGCGAGCTCAACGCCGCGCTGCACGCCCGTGACGTGGCCGAGAAGGCGCCGTCCTGGCGGGTCACGCACCCCGACGGCAGGCACAGCCTCGCGGTCGGCCTGGACGCCGACATCGACGTCCGCATCGAGGGCCACGTCGGCTACTACTGCGCCGGCATGAACAAGTCCGCGACGGTCACCGTCGAGGGCAACGCCGGCGTCGGCGTGGCCGAGAACATGATGAGCGGCACCGTGCGGGTGCGCGGCAACGCCTCCCAGTCGGCCGGCGCCACCGCGCACGGCGGGCTGCTGGTCGTCGAGGGCTCGGCCGCGGCCCGCTGCGGGATCTCGATGAAGGGCGTGGACATCGTCGTCGGCGGCGACGTCGGCCACATGAGCGCCTTCATGGGCCAGGCCGGCCGGCTCGTGGTCTGCGGGGACGCCGGCGACGCGCTCGGCGACTCCCTCTACGAGGCCCGCATCTACGTGGCCGGCTCGGTGCGGTCGCTGGGGGCCGACTGCGTCGAGAAGGAGGTGCGCCCCGAGCACCTCGCCGAGCTGACCGGGCTGCTCGCCGCCGCCGGCCTGGACGCCGACCCGCGGGACTTCCGCCGCTACGGCTCGGCCCGCCGTCTCTACACCTTCCACGTCGACAACGCCTCGGCGTACTGAGGAGCGCGCTGCCATGACCCTCCGTGAGTCCGCCACCTTCGACCGCACGACCATCGCCGAGATCCAGCGCGCCGCCGAGACCGGCATCTACGACATCCGCGGCGGCGGGGCCAAGCGCCGCGTCCCGCACTTCGACGACCTGCTCTTCCTCGGCGCGAGCATGTCCCGCTACCCGCTGGAGGGCTACCGCGAGCGGTGCGACACCGACGTCGTCCTCGGTGACCGGAACGCCACCTACCCGCTGCACCTGTCCACCCCGGTGACCATCGCCGGCATGAGCTTCGGCGCGCTCTCCGGCCGGGCCAAGGAGGCCCTCGGGCGGGGCGCCAGCGAGGTGGGGACGTCGACCACCACCGGCGACGGCGGGATGACCGAGGAGGAGCGCGGCCAGTCCAAGCACCTCGTCTACCAGTACCTCCCCTCGCGCTACGGCATGAACCCCGACCACCTGCGCATGGCCGACGCCATCGAGGTCGTGCTCGGCCAGGGCGCCAAGCCCGGCGGCGGCGGCATGCTCCTCGGCCAGAAGATCACCGAGCGGGTCGCCGGGATGCGCACCCTGCCGGTCGGCGTGGACCAGCGCAGCGCCTGCCGGCACCCGGACTGGACCGGCCCCGACGACCTGGAGATCAAGATCCGGGAGCTGCGGGAGATCACCGACTGGGAGAAGCCGGTCTACGTGAAGATCGGCGCCAGCCGCACCTACTACGACGTCAAGCTCGCGGCCAAGGCCGGCGCCGACGTCATCGTGCTCGACGGCATGCAGGGCGGCACCGCCGCGACGCAGGACGTGTTCATCGAGCACGTCGGCATCCCGACCCTCGCCGCGCTGCCGCAGGCGGTCCAGGCGCTGCAGGAGGAGGGGCTGCACCGGCAGGTCCAGCTGGTCGTCTCCGGCGGCATCCGCAACGGCGCCGACCTCGCCAAGTGCATGGCCCTCGGCGCCGACGCCGTCGCGATCGGCACCGCCGCGCTCGTCGCGCTCGGCGACAACTCCCCGCACCTGGATGAGGAGTACCGGGCGCTGGGCTCGGCGGCCGGCTTCTACGACGACTGGCAGGCCGGCCGCGACCCGGCGGGCATCACCACCCAGGACGACGAGCTGGCGTCCCGGCTCGACCCGGTCGTCGGCGGGCGCCGGCTGGCCAACTTCATCCGGGTGATGACGATGGAGGCGCAGATCATCGCCCGGGCCTGCGGCAAGGCCCACCTGCACTCGCTGGAGCCCGAGGACCTCGTCGCGCTCACCATCGAGGCCGCGGCCATGGCGCGGGTGCCGCTGGCCGGCACGTCGTGGATCCCGGGGCAGGGGCTGTGACCTCCGCCGAGGTGGTGGTGGTCGGCGGCGGCCTGGAGGGGACGGCGATCGCCTGGTCGCTGGCCGCCCGCGGGGTGACCGACGTCGTCGTCTGCGAACGGGACACCGTCGGCTCCGGCGGGACGGGCAAGTCCAGTGGGATCGTCCGCTGCCACTACGGCGTCTCCTCGCTGGCGGCGATGGCGAACGCGGGGCTGGCGCTGTTCGAGCAGGCCCAGGAGGTCCTCGGCGAGGACGTCGGCTTCTGCCAGACCGGCTACGTCGTCGGGGTGGGGGAGCAGAACGCCGGCGCACTGCGGGCGTCCCTGGCCAACCAGCGGGCGCTCGGCGTGCAGACCGAGGAGATCGACCGGGACGAGGTGGCCCGGCTGTGGCCGGCCGCTGACCTGTCGGACTTCGCCGCGTTCGGCTGGGAGGCCCGCGGCGGCTACGGCGACGCCTACCAGACCGCGCAGGCGTTCGCGGCCGCCGCCCGGCGCCTGGGCGTGCGCATCCGCCAGGGGACGCCGGTGGCGGAGGTCCTCACGGACGGGACCCGGGCGACCGGCGTCCGGCTGGCCGACGGCTCGACCCTCGCCGCGGGGACGGTCGTCGTCGCGGCCGGGCCGTGGTCGGTCGGCCTGCTCGCGCCGCTGGGCATCGAGCTGCCGATCCGGGTGCACCGCGAGCCGATCGTGCTGCTCGACCCGGGCACCGAGCTCGGGCCGGTGCCGGTCTTCTCCGACCTGGTGTCGCTGCAGTACATCCGCCCGGAGACCGGCGGGCAGCTGCTGTTCGGCAACAGCGACCTGTCGGTGCCCGAGCCGGCCGACCCGGACGCGTACCTCAACCGGGCCACCGACGACTTCCTCGAGATGGCCGTGGAGAAGATCTCGCACCGCTTCCCCGGCCTGGAGGACGCCGCGGTCGCCAGCACCTACGCCGGCTGCTACGACGTCACCCCCGACTTCAACCCGGTCATCTCCGAGACGCCGGTCGAGGCGCTGGTCGTGGCCGCCGGGTTCAGCGGTCACGGGTTCAAGATCTCGCCCGCCGTCGGGCGGCTGGTGGCCGACCTCGTCGTCGACGGCAAGAGCTCCGACGCCGACGTGCCCGAGTCGGACTTCCGGCTCTCCCGGTTCGCCGAGGGGGCACTGCTCACCAGCCCGTTCCCCTACGTGGGCGCCGGCGAGATGCGCTGAGCGGGGGGCCCGGGAGCGGGCACCGCTCCCGGGCCCCTGCTCAGCGCTGCCAGGCGGTGACGTGCTCCGGGGTCGCGGTGCCGGGGGCGAGGTCCGGCGCCGGGACGGCGGGGCCCGCCACCGTGGCCAGCGGGAGGACGCCGGCCCAGTGCGGCCCGTCGAGGTCGGCAGGGTCGTCGCTCGGGGGGCCGCTGCGGACCTTGACCGACACCTCGACCAGCGGCAGCCGCAGCACCGTCGTGGCGGCCAGCTCCCTGCGGTCGGGCGCGCGGGTGCCCGCCGTCCGGCCCGGGACGACCGCGTCGACCAGTGCCTCGAGCGCGGTGGTCTTCTCGGTGGGGTCGGTGACCACCTGCGCCGTCCCGTGGACGACGACCGACCGGTAGTTCACCGAGTGGTGGAACGCCGAGCGTGCCAGCACGAGCCCGTCGACCAGCGTCACCGTGACGCAGACGTCCAGGCCGCCGTCCCGCGCCGCCACGAGGGCCCGGGCTCCGGTGGAGCCGTGCAGGTAGAGGGTGTCGTCCACGCGCGCGTGCAGCTGCGGCAGGACCACCGGCCGGCCGTCGACGACGAAACCGACGTGGCACACCACCGCCTCGTCGAGGACGGCGTGCACGGTGGCGCGGTCGTAGGACACGCGGTCCCGGGCACGGGTCGGTGCGGTGCGGGGGCTGGGGGCGTACTCCACCCGCTCATCCTCCCGGTGGCCGCCAGCCCGTTCCCGGTCAGCCGGTGATGACGATCCGCCGCGGCTTCGCCCGCTGGGCCTTGGGGACGCGCACCGTGAGGACGCCGTCGGTCAGCTGCGCGGTCACCCCGTCGGGGTCCACGTCACCGGGCAGCGTGACGGCGTAGGAGAAGCGGCCGACGCGCCTGGTGCGGCGGCGCAGGATGCCGGTGCGCTCCTTCTCCCTCACCTCGCCGGAGACGGTCAGCTCCCGCTCGCTGAGCTGGATGTCGACGTCGTCCCGTGCGACGCCGGGCAGGTCGATCTCCACCGACCAGGCGTCGTCGGTCTCCTCGACGTCGGCCAGCGGCGACCAGCGGTCCACGTCGCCGAGGCCGGTCTCCCAGAGCCGGTTCATCCTGTCGCTGAGCTCGGCCAGCTCGCGGAACGGGTCCCACGAGGCGACGGAGCGCGACGGGGTGCGGACGGGGAGGGTCATGTCGGAACTCCTCTCGACTCGATCCGATCCGGTCACCCCGTAGAACTTGCAGTGGCCGCTGCAGATTCCCGCCGTCAGCGGTGCGCGTCGACGTGCTCGACGACGAGTTCGGCGACCCGGTCGGGCGCGAGCTCGGGGATCCAGTGGGTCACGCCCTCGAGCACCTCCAGCCGGTAGGGCGCGTCGACGAAGTCGCGGGTGGCCTCGGTCGCGGCGCGGCCGAGGAAGGCGTCGCCGGTGCTCCAGAAGTGCAGCGTCGGCACCCGCACCGTGCCGACCGTGTCGCGCGCGCTCAACGGCAGGGCGCGGTACCAGGCCAGCGCCGCCGACAGGGCCCCCGGCTCCCGCATGCGGGCCAGGTAGTGCTCGCAGACGTCGCGCGGCAGGTCGCTGCGCAGGAACATCCGGCGCAGCGGCTCCCCGCCGGCGGCCAGCAGCAGCCGTTCGGGCAGGAACGGCAGCTGGAACAGCCCCACGTAGTACGAGCGCAGCGCCTGGTCGCTGGTGACCATCGCCCGGCCCATCGCCGCCGGGTGCGGCACCGACAGCGCGGTCAGCGTGCGGACCCGCTCCGGGTGCCAGGCCGCCAGCGCCCACCCGACGATGCCGCCCCAGTCGTGGCCGACCACGTGGGCGCTGTCGAGCCCGGCCTCGTCGAGCAGGGCCAGGACGTCGGCGGTCAGCTCGCGCACCCGGTAGGCCGAGCGGCCGGTCGGGCGCGCGCTGGGGGAGTAGCCGCGCTGGTCGGGAGCCAGCGTGCGCAGGCCCGCCGCGTGCAGGCCGGCGGCGGCCGCGGCCCAGGCGGTGGAGTCCTGGGGGAAGCCGTGCAGCAGCACCACCGGCTCCCCGTCGGGCGGGCCGCCGTCCCGCACGTCGAAGACCATGCCGTCGCGCCGGAAGCCGTCCATCCCGCGACCCTCACCCGCCCGGACGCCCCGCGCCACCCGTCGGGACGCGACGGTCGGCCCGGCGGGGTGAGGGGACTGGCGCGACCGCACCCCGCGGCGACAGGGTGGGTGTGATGACCACCACAACCGGGCCCCGCGCCGTGGCCGACACCGTCACCGACCCCGAGCTGCCGATGCTCACGCTCTCCGACCTCGGCGTGCTGCGCGACGTCCGGGTGGAGGAGGGGATCGTGGTCGTGGAGATCACCCCCACCTACACCGGCTGCCCGGCGATGGGCACGATGCGGGCCGACCTGCTGCGCGCCCTGCGGGAGGCAGGCTTCCCCGACGTCGACGTCCGCACGGTGCTCGCGCCGTCGTGGAGCACCGACTGGATCACCGCCGAGGGCCGCCGGAAACTCGTCGAGGCCGGGATCGCCCCACCGGGGCCGGCCCCGCGCCTCGCCACCGGGCCCGTGCCGCTCGAGGTGGGCCCGCCCCGGCGGACGGCGTCCTGCCCGCTGTGCGGGTCGGCCGACACCGAGCAGCTCAGCGAGTTCAGCGCCACCGCGTGCAAGGCGTTGCGCCGGTGCCGCTCGTGCCACGAGCCGTTCGAGCACGTGAAGGAGGTCTAGCGGCGGTCAGGCCGGTTCCGGGCCGGTGTACCGCAGCGCCCGGGCGATGAGCCGCTCCGCGGTGACCAGTTCGGCGGCCCGGTCGCGGTCGGGCTCCGGGTAGCCACGGGTGAGGAACCCGTCGGTCAGCGTGAGCACCCAGCGCGCCGCGGTCGCCGACGGCATGCCCGGGTCGGCCAGACCGGCGGCGCACAGCCGGTCGACGAGGTCGGCGATGCCGCGCATCATCCGCCGGTCGCCCTCGGCCACGAGCCCGGCGACCTCCGGGTCGCGGTGCGCCTGGGCCAGGATCTCGACGACCAGCCCCTGCATGAGGGGGTGCGCGGCCTCGGCGGCCAGCCGCTCGACCACCCCGAGCAGGGCCGCCCACGGGTCGTCGGCGGCGTGGGCGGCGGCGAACGCCTCGTCCCACTCGGCCCGGTCGGCCTCGAACAGGGCGAGGAACACCGCGCGCTTGGACGGGAAGTAGTGGAACAGCGCGCCGGTGGAGACCCCGGCCGCCCGGGCGATCTCGGCGGTCGTCGTCGCCGCCAGGCCCTTGGTGGCGAACAGGTCCAGCGCCGCCCCGACGATCTCCATCCGGCGCTGCCGGTGCCGCTCGGGGTCAACGGTGCGCATCCGCTCCATCTCCTCCCGCGGCCGCGGGGGAGTCCTCGCGGGCCCGCGGCGTGCGTCGCTCCCGCCGCACCTCCCGGACGGCCAGGGCGACCCCGACCAGGACGGGCCCCCAGTACTCCGCCGTCGCCAGCACGGCTCCCAGCCAGCCCGGCGGCGACACGTCGGGCAGGTCGACGTCGGGCCAGGGGATCGACGGCAGGTCGAGGTCCGGCCACGGGAGGTCGGGCAGGTCGACCCGGGGGAGCAGGCCGAGCAGCCACGTGACGAGCGGCTGCACCAGCCCCTGCAGGAGGACCGCGAGGCCGAGCAGTGCGCCCACCACCCTGGCCACGGCGAGGGCCACGTGCCGGGACGCCCACAGCCGGGGGTGGCGCTCCTCTATCGCGCGCAGCCGGGCCGCGAGGGTGCCGGGCGCCGGGGCGAACCGGTGGCGTTCGGCGGTGGCGAGGTCGAGGGCGGTGCGGGCGCCGGCCGGCAGGTCGTCGTCCGCACCCGGGGCGCCGGCGGCGCCCTCCGCCGGCTGCTGGGGAGCGTCGTCCGCCGCCGATCCGGCGTCCCCGGGTGACCGGGGCACCAGCAGCACGGTCTGCGCCACCACGCCGGGGGCCGGCGCGAGCACCAGCACCGTCGGGGCGGGGCCCTCCGGCCCGGGCAGGGGGAGGACGACGCGTCCGGACCCGGTCGCCTCGCCCACCGGGACGGAGTCACGCACCAGGGTCGCCGCCGTCCGGAGCCCCTGCCGTCGCGTCCTGACCTCCAGTTCCTGGCCCTGCCACCGCAACCGCTGACCGGTCATGAGCCCATACTCCGACCGATCAATCGGTTCATCAATACCGGAGAACCTGGTCGTCATGGGCGCCGAGGCGGGGGATCCGGGACGATGGGGGCGTGACGGCACCCGCGGAGGAGCTCATCGTCCTGGTCGACGACGACGGGACGGCGATCGGCACCATGCCCAAGCCGCTGGTGCACCACGGGGAGACGCCGCTGCACCGCGCCTTCTCCGCCTACCTGTTCGACGACGCCGGCCGGTTGCTGGTCACCCGCCGCGCCGAGGGCAAGCAGACCTTCCCCGGCATGTGGACCAACACCGTCTGCGGCCACCCCGGCCCCGGGGAGGACGACGCGGCCGCCATCGCCCGCCGCGCGGACTTCGAGCTGGGGCTGCGGGTCGGCGAGCTGCGCGAGGCGCTGCCGGGCTACCGGTACCGCGCCGAGTTCCGCGGCGTCGTGGAGAACGAGGTGTGCCCGGTCTACCTGGGGCGCTTCACCGGCACGCCCGCGCCCGACCCCAGCGAGGTCGGCGACTGGGAGGTGCTGGACTGGGCCGCGTTCCGCCGCCGGCAGGAGACCGAGGGCGACGCCTGGTCGCCCTGGTGCCGGGAACAGGCCCGGCTCATCGAGGAGGCCGGGCTCGCACCCCTGAGCTGACCGTCACCGTGGCGCCACGGTGGGTGTCGGCCACCCTCGGTGCCCGTGTCGTTGCCCGGCGCCGCGCCGCCCCGCCCCTAGCGTCCGCCGCGTGGAGCGCCGACGGTTTCTGCTCGTCCTCGCGGCCGGCCTGGCAGGGACGGCGGTGGCTCGTGGCGCCGTCGACCTCGCCGCCCCGGACGTGGTCGCGCGGGCGGCCACCGTCCCGGTCGGGGCCCCCGAGCCGGTGCGCCGGGCCCACCTCCCCGAACCGCCGGTCGGCCCGGTGTCGGCCCTGCCCGGCGAGGGCACGTCGATCGCGTTGACCATCGACGACGGCACGAGCTCGGAGGTGGTGGCCGCCTTCTGCGCGTTCGCCGTCGACACCGGCGTCCGGCTGACCTTCTTCCCCAACGGCAGCTACCGCTCGTGGGAGGAGAACGGTGAGCTGCTGCAGCCCCTCGTCGACTCCGGTCAGGTGGCGATGGGCAACCACACGTGGTCCCACCCCGACCTCACCGCCATCTCCGACGACGAGGTCGCCGAGGAGATCGGCCGCAACGGCGAGTGGCTGCGGACCACCTTCGGCGTCCGCACGCCGTTCCTGCGGCCGCCCTACGGGGCGCACGACGAGCGCACCGACCGCATCGCCGCGGAGGCCGGCCACCCCTCGGTGGTCCTGTGGAACGGCACGCTCGAGGACAACCGGCTGCTGACCCCCGACGAGCTCATGGCCGCGGCCCGCCGGTGGTTCACCGCGCAGTCGATCGTCGTCGGCCACGCCAACCAGCCGACCGTCACCACCGTCTACGACCAGCTGCTGGCCCTCCTCACCGAGCGCGGCCTGCAGACGGTGACCCTCGACGACGTCTGGCCCAGCGGCCTGGCCCGCGTGGACGCCACCTCCGGGAGCGCCGCCTACGCCTGAGCGCCGCCGACCTGCGCCGCCCGCCGTTGTCGGGAAGGGTGGTCGCCGACAGACACGGTCGGTGGACGGAGGAGCGGATGGTCGACAGCGGGACGTTGGCGGGGCGGGTCGCCCTGGTCACGGGGGGTGCGAGCGGGCTGGGGCGGGCCACCTGTGTCGCCCTGGCCGAGGCCGGTGCGCACGTCGCGATCGCCGACATCGACCCGGCCGGCAGCGAGGCGACCGCCAAGCTCGTCGCCGAGGCGGGTGGCTCGGCCGAGGTCGTCCCGCTCGACGTCACCGACGACGCCAGCCGGCGGCGGGTCGTCGCGCAGCTGTTCGACGCCCACGGCGACGCCTTCGACGTCCTGGCCAACGTCGCGGGGATCGACCGGCCCGGGTACATCACCGACATCGACCTCGCCGACTACCAGCGGGTGCAGGCGGTCAACTGCGAGGGGCCGGTGTTCCTGACCAGCGAGTTCATGAAGCGGGTGCAGCACCTGCCGGAGGGCCGCACCGCCGACGTCGTGCACGTCGTGTCGCTGTCGGCGATCACCTCCGGCAGCGGTGCGATCGCCTACAACGGCTCCAAGGCCGGCTTCCTCAACGCGACCAGGTGCATCCAGCGGGAGCTGCGGGAGAAGGCCGTCAGGGCCGAGGACGGCACCGAGCGACCGTTCCCCTGCCGGGTGCAGGCGGTCATCCCGGCCGCGATGGACACCCCGATGATGGAGCAGTGGGGCATCCCGTCCCACCTGATGATGCCGCCGTCGGCCGTCGCCGAGATGGTGCGGTACCTGGTCACGCTGCACCCGGCGGCGTTCGTGCCGGAGATGCAGATCGTGCCGCGACTCGAGCCCAACTTCCCCCGTTGATCCCCGTGACCGGCAAGAGGAGGCGCGGCATGAGCGCGACCGACCCCGAGGACCCGACCCCCGACACCGCGATGGCCTCCGGCTCGGACGCCGGGGAGCCCGGTGGTCACCTCGGCCCCGGCGACCTGGCGCCGGACGAGGAGCGGCTCCTGGCCGCCCTCGAGCGTGACGCCCGCACCACCGCGTCCGCGCCGGAGGACACGACCGCCGAGGTGCGGGCGGCCGAGGACGAGGCGCCGCTGCCGGCCGAGGGCGGCGACCAGGGCGACGGGCTCAGTGCGCGCTTCGCCGCCCCGCCGGAGGACCAGCAGGGCTAGGGGCGCAGGCGGACGGCGACCAGCGCGACGTCGTCCTCCGCGCCGTCGGCGAGCAGCCGGTCGAGGACCTCGTCGCAGACCTCCTCGACCGGCCGCTCCCGCAGCTCCGCCAGCTCGGCGGCCAGCCGTCCGACGCCGTCGTCGAAGACCTGGTCGCGGCGCTCGACCAGCCCGTCGGTGTAGAGCAGCAGCGTCGAGCCGGCGTCCAGCCACGCCTCCTGCTCGCTGCGGACGGCGCCGGGGTCGACGCCCAGCAGCAGCCCCGCCCGCGGCGCGGACAGCGCCCGGACCGTGCCGTCGGGCCCGGCCACCAGCGGCGGCAGGTGCCCGGCGCTGGCCCAGCGCAGCCGCGCGCCCCCGGAGGCGGGGTCGGGCACCAGCCGGCCGACGAGCACGGTCGCCAGGGCGTGCAGGCCCAGCCCGTCGATCGCGCCGTCGAGCCGGCGGAGGACGTCGGCCGGCCCCTCCGCGTTGTCGTAGGCGATGCCGCGCAGCACGCCGCGCAGCTGGGCCATGTCGGCCGCCGCGGCGGTGTCGTGGCCGACCACGTCGCCGATGACCAGGACCGTCGAGCCGTCGGGCTGGTCGAACACGTCGTACCAGTCGCCACCGACCTGCGCCTCGCGCGTGGCCGGCACGTACCGCACCGCGATCTCCCGGTCGGCCCGCCGCGGCGGCTCGGTGAGCAGGCTGCGCTGCAGCGTCTCGGCGGCGCGCACGATGCTGCGCGAGCGGGCGTAGAGCGCCTCGAGCAGGTGGGTGCGCAGCTCGGTCACCTCGGCCAGCTGCTGCGCCGTCCACGGGTCGGAGCGGTCGCGCACCGTCTCCCGCCACCGGTCGAAGCTCTTGCGCGGGCTGAGCCGGACGCCGTCGCCCTCCCGGGCGGCGATCGCCTTGTTGTGCGGGTCGCCGCCCCAGTCGACGGTGCGCACCGCCTCGGCGCGGTGCCAGAGCACGAACTGGCCCTCGGGCAGGGGCAGGACGAGCACCCCGCAGGCCGGGCCGGCCGGCACCCCCGGTGCGTGCAGCGGCAGGGAGTCGGTCGCCACGACGTCCTCGCCCTGCGCGGCGGCCCAGGCGGCGATCGACTCGGCCACTCCCTCCGGCAGCGGCACGCCGCGGCTGCCGGCGTGCCCGTGCAGGCAGACCACGACGCCGTCGGCGGGCAGCAGGTCCAGCAGGCTGGGGGAGCCCAGCAGGGTCTCGGCCAGCGGGCGGTCCTCGTCGAGGGCGGCCGCGGTCAGCCAGGCGAGGGTGGAGCGCACCTGCAGCGCGCGGTGCACCTCGTCCTCCTCGGCCCGGTCGACCAGCCGCAGCGACAGCGTGGACCCGAGGAACTCCGCGGCCGCCCGGGTGGCGTGGGGCGGGGCGTGCGGACCGGTGTAGTGGTGGCAGGCGATGAGCCCCCACAGGCGGTCGTCGCGCAGCAGCGAGATCGACATGGACGCCCGCACGCCCATGTTCTGCAGGTACTCGACGTGGATCGGGGAGACGCTGCGCAGCGCCGAGTAGGTGAGGTCCAGCGGCTGCCCGGTCGACGGGAGCGCCGTCGGCCGCAGCCGGGCCGGCACGTAGTCGACGTCGGAGATCAGCCGGATCCAGTTCTTCTCGTACAGCGCGCGGGCCTGGGCCGGGATGTCGGAGGCCGGGTAGTGCAGGCCGAGGAACGAGTTGAGGCCCGGGGCGGCGGCCTCGGCGACGACCTCGCCGTTGTGGTCGGCGTCGTAGCGGTAGACCATCACCCGGTCGAAGCCGGTGAGCTGGCGGACCGCCCGCGCGGTGATGTCGTAGAGCTCCTGCAGCGACGAGGCCCGGTTGAGCTCGCCCACGGTCCCGCGCACCGCCTGGTAGGTGTTCGGGAAGGAGAACGGCCGCGGCCCGCGCGCCGGCTCGAGCTCGACGACCAGGGTGGGCGCCGGCGGCGTCCCGTCGGTGTCGGTGCCGGTGCCGGCCCGCGCCCGGTGCAGCAGCGCGTCGACCGGGACGGGGCTGCCGGCGACGTCCAGGGTCACCTCGACCGGGTTGCGCTCGCGCAGGTCGCCGAAGGCGCTCGCCGAGCGGGCGACCGCCCCGGCGGCGGCGACGCCCAGGACGTCGGGCAGCCGCCGGCCGAGCGCGTCGTCCGGCTCGACGCCGACCAGGTCGGCGAGGTTCTCCGACACCTGGACGACGACGAGGTCGGGCTCGGTCACGGCCAGCAGGACGCCCCGCGGCTGGATGCTGCCCGGCACGTGGATGGGCTCGCGCTCGCAGTTGGAGAGGTCCACCGGCGTGCCCGGCGGCAGCAGCTCCAGGCCGGGCCCGTCGGTCACGCGGCTTCCCCGAGCGGGGCCACCCAGGTGGCCAGCGCGCCGAACGTGGAGACGGCGGCCCCCACCAGCCGGTCGGCGTCACCGCCGGCGGCCACCCGCTCGCGGGTCACCCGCCGGTAGGCGTGCCACATGGCGCCGGTCTCGCCGCCGTAGGGGGAGAAGGCCCCCACCCGCGCGTCGGGGCCGAGGGTGGGCAGCGTGGCCAGGTGCCGGGAGATGAAGGTGCCGCCGAGCGTGGAGCCCTCGAGCACGTAGAGGCGGCCCAGCGCCTGGTCGGTGTCCCCGACGGCCGGCAGCCCGGGGTCGGGGGCCGGCTCCGGCGCCGCGCCGAGGGCCTGCAGGTCCTCGGCGAACAGGTGCGCGCGCCGACGGCGGGCCCAGTCGACGGTCGCGGCGTCGGCCGGCTCGCGGCGCGCCCACTCGTCCAGGCCGGCCTCCGCGGCCGACCAGAAGCCGTGCAGCCGGGCGAGGACGGCGACCAGGCGGTCGCGGCGCAGCTGCGGGTCCATCAGCGCCAGGGTGGACTCCACCTGCTCGTGCTCGGCGGCCGTCGCCGTGCGCAGTGCCGCGAGGACGTCGGCGCCCCCCACATCTCGAGGCAACGCCCCTCCTCCACCAGCCACCGCGTCGAGGGTAGGTCACCGGGACGACAGCGGCTCGCACGACCGGTGCAGAGTGCAACCGGTCACGGTCCGGCAGCCGGGCCGTACGCCCGTCGCTGGTGGCGGCGACCGCAGCTGCCTAGCGTCGACCACGTCGACGTCCCCGGGTGCCGGAGGTGGCCCGTGCTCTCGCAGAAGGCACTCCTGCTGGGCGCCTCGCGGCGGCCCGAGCTGCGCCGGCTGGTCACCGGCACCCCGGCGACCCGGCGGGTGGTCGACCGGTTCGTCGCCGGCGAGACGCTGGACGACGCGCTGGCCGTCGTCCGCCGGCTGACCGGGGAGGGCATCGCGGTCACCCTCGACCACCTCGGGGAGGGCGTGACCGACCGGGCCGAGGCGGTGCGCGCCCGCGACGCCTACCTCGCGCTGCTCGACGGGCTGGCCGGGCTGGGCCTGCGCGGGCGGGCGGAGGTCTCGGTGAAGCTGTCGGCGTTCGGGCAGGCGCTGCCCGGCGGTGGCACCGACCTGGCGCTGGAGCTGGTCCACCCGGTGGTGGAGACCGCCGCTGCGATCGGCACCACGGTGACCCTCGACATGGAAGAGTCGGCCACCGTCGACTCCACCCTCACCGTCCTCGCCGAGCTGCGCCGCGACCACCCCGGCACCGGCGCGGTCCTGCAGGCCGCGCTGCACCGCACGCTCGACGACGCGCAGGCCCTGGCCGTGCCCGGCTCGCGGGTGCGGCTGGTCAAGGGCGCCTACGACGAACCGCCGTCGGTCGCGTTCCAGGGCCGCGACGAGGTGGACGCCGCCTACGCCCGCTGTCTCGGCGTCCTGGTGCGCGGGCCCGGCTACCCGATGGTCGGCACCCACGACCCGCGGCTGATCGCCATCGCGCAGCGGCTGGCCGCGGAGGCCGGCCGGACGCCGGCGTCGTGGGAGGTGCAGATGCTCTACGGCATCCGCACCGCCGAGCAGCGCCGGCTGGCCGCCGCCGGCGTGTGCGTGCGCGCCTACGTCCCCTACGGCGCCGACTGGTACGGCTACTTCATGCGGCGCCTGGCCGAGCGGCCGGCCAACCTGCGCTTCTTCCTCCGCGCCCTGGTCACCACGTCCTGACCCGTCTCCGGCCAAAGTGGCCACTTTGGCCGCCGTCCCCCCAGGAGGCCCCCATGGACGGCATCACCCGAGTCCCCGCGCCGCGCAACGAGCCGGTGCTCACCTACGCCCCCGGCTCGCCGGAGCGGGCCGCCCTGCAGCAGCGGCTCACCGAGCTGGCCGCCGAGCCGGTCGAGCTCACGATGACGCTGGGGGGCACCCACCGCCTCGGCGGCGGTGAGCGCTTCGACGTCGTCCAGCCGCACCGGCACGCCGCCGTCCTCGGCACCGGCGCGCACGCCACGCACGCCGACGCGCAGGAGGCGGTGCGCTGCGCGAAGGACGCCGCGCCGGCGTGGCGGGACCTCTCCTCCGACGACCGCGCCGCGGTCTTCCTGCGGGCCGCCGAGCTGCTCGCGGGACCGTGGCGGCAGACCCTCAACGCGGCGACCATGCTCGGCCAGAGCAAGACCGCCTCCCAGGCCGAGATCGACAGCGCCTGCGAGCTGGCCGACTTCTGGCGCTGGAACGTGCACTTCGCCCGGGAGGTCCTCGCCGAGCAGCCGGTCTCCAGCCCCGGCGTCTGGAACCGCGTGGACCACCGCCCGCTGGAGGGCTTCGTCTACGCGATCACCCCGTTCAACTTCACCGCGATCGCCGGCAACCTGCCCACCGCCCCGGCGCTCATGGGCAACACCGTGATCTGGAAGCCCGCGCCCACCCAGCAGTTCGCCGCGCACTTCCTCATGCGGCTGCTGGAGGAGGCCGGCCTGCCGCCGGGCGTCATCTCGATGGTGACCGGCGACGGCGTCGAGGTGTCCGAGGTGCTGCTGGCCGACCGCGACCTGGCCGGCATCCACTTCACCGGCTCGACGGCGACGTTCCACCACCTGTGGCGGACCGTCGGGCAGAACATCGACCGCTACCGGGGTTACCCGCGCATCGTGGGGGAGACCGGCGGCAAGGACTTCGTCGTCGCCCACCCGTCCGCCGACGTCGACGTGCTGCGCACCGCGCTGATCCGCGGCGCCTTCGAGTACCAGGGGCAGAAGTGCTCGGCGGCGTCGCGGGCCTACGTGCCGCGCAGCGTCTGGGCCCGGCTGCGCGACGACCTCGTGGGGCAGACCGAGGCGCTGCCGATGGGCGACGTCACAGACCTGGCCAACTTCCTCGGCGCGGTCATCGACCGGCGGTCCTTCGCCAAGCTCACCGGCGTCCTGGACCGGGCGGCCGACGACGACGCGCTGACCGTCATCGCCGGGGGGACGGCCGACGACAGCGAGGGCTTCTTCGTGCGGCCGACCATCATCGAGGGCACCGACCCGGGCCACGAGGTCTTCACCACCGAGTACTTCGGTCCGGTGCTGGCGGTGCACGTGTACGACGACGCGGACTACGACACGGTGCTCGCGCAGATGGAGTCGGTGGCGCCGTACGCGCTCACCGGCGCGGTCATCGCCTCCGACCGCGCGGCGATCGCGCACGCCCAGCACTTCCTGCGGTTCGCCGCCGGCAACTTCTACGTCAACGACAAGCCGACCGGTGCGGTCGTCGGTCAGCAGCCCTTCGGCGGCGGGCGCGCCTCGGGCACCAACGACAAGGCCGGCGCCGCGCAGAACCTGCTGCGCTGGACGAGCACCCGCTCGATCAAGGAGACGTTCGTCCCGCCGACCGACCACCGCTACCCGCACATGGGGTGACGGGGTGGATCCGCCGCGTTCGGCCCGGCGGATCCACCCCGTCACCAGCGGTCGAGGTGCAGCACGGTGTCCAGGGGCTCGCGGGCGGCGGGCCTGAACGTCTCGCCGGTGTAGAAGGCCGTCGGCACCAGCGCCGCCTGGTGGACGCCGTCCGGGATGCCCAGGACCTCGGCGACCTCGGCCTCCCGCGCCAGGTGCAGCGAGGTCCACGCCGTGCCCAGCCCGCGGGCGCGGGCGGCCAGCATGTAGCTCCACACCGCCGGCAGCAGCGAGCCCCACAGCCCCGCCTGGTTGCCCTGGGGCAGCGGCCGCCCGGTCGCGATGCACGGGACGAGGAGCACCGGCACCCGGCCCATGACCTCGCCCAGGTGGACGGCGCTGTCCCCGACCCGGGACTGCACCTGCGCCCGCTCCGGCCGGTCGGCGAACAGCTTGCCCGCGAACGTGCTGGACTCCGCGTAGCGCACCACCTGCTCGCGGTAGATCTCGCCGATCGCCTTGCGCTGGTCGGCGTCGGTGACCACCACCCAGTGCCACGACTGCGCGTTGGACCCCGACGGCGCCTGCAGCGCGACCTCCAGGCACTCGCGCACCAGCTCCAGCGGCACCGGACGGGTGAGGTCCAGCCGCTTGCGCACGGCGCGGGTGGTGGTGAGCAGCTCGTCGGGCGTCAGCGGCAGCGTCATGGGGTCACCCTGCCCGACGCCGGCCAGTGCACGAGGCCGTCGGGACCCCTCACGGCGCCGGCCGACGGGACGTGCGGGCCCAGCCGCCCGTCGGGCATGAGGTGGTCGACGGGCACCCCGCGGCCGAGGACGGCGACGTCGGCGACCAGCCGCCGGTGGCAGCGCCACCACACGCTCTCGCT
This sequence comes from Geodermatophilus sp. SYSU D00079, assembly GCF_054050635.1. Lineage (NCBI taxonomy): Bacteria > Bacillati > Actinomycetota > Actinomycetes > Geodermatophilales > Geodermatophilaceae > Geodermatophilus > Geodermatophilus sp. SYSU D00079. The sequence goes on from NZ_JBJGZS010000002.1 coordinate 56,554, forward strand.
GCACATCACCGCGACGGTGGTCGCGCGCGCCTCGGCCAGCACCTCGTCCAGGGCCGCGCCGAAGCCCGCCGTCCGGGTGTGCGCGGCGTAGGCGGCGAACTGCGCGACGGTCCACCAGTCGTCGGCGACCGGCTGGTCGGGCGGCAGCCGGCGCCGGCCGCCCAGCCGCTCCTCCCACCGGTAACCGATCCCCGCCGCGGGCAGCCACTCCTCGAGCGCCTCGCGCCGCACGTCCGGGTTGCTGCGGCTGCCCGGGAACCGGCGGACGTCGACGACGAGGTCCACGCCCGCCCCGGCCAGCCGCGCGCCCAGGCGGGTGCGGTCCTCCGGCCCGTGGCCCACGGTCAGCAGCGGCACGGGGGTCCCCTACCCGGCGGGCGGCCGCCCTCCCCGGCCGGTCATGCTGGTCGGCCGGGCGACGGGGCCCGGAGCGAGGGGGAGCGGCGTGGCCGGTACGACGGAGGTGCGGACGTCGCTGTGGCGGCTGCCGGCGATGCGGGCGCTGATCGGCGCGACCGCGCTGGGGTTCGCGAGCTACTGCCTGACGCTGGCGTCACTTCCGGCGTACGCGGTGACCGGGGGTGCCGGTGCGGGGACCGCCGGAGTGGTCACCGCGGTCCTGCTGGTCGTCACGATCGCCGTGCAGTCGGTCGTGCCGGCGCTGACCGGCCGGTTCGGGGTGGGGCCGGTCCTGGCCGTCGGCCTGGTGGCCCTCGGGGCGCCGTCCCCGCTGTACGTGGTGGACGACGGACTGGCCTGGCTCTCGGCGATCTCGGCGGTGCGCGGCGTCGGCTTCGGCATCCTCACCGTGCTCGGGGCGACCCTCGCCGCCCAGGTGGCCCCGCCCGAGCGGCGCGGGGAGTCGATCGGCCTGTACGGCCTGGCGATCGCGGTGCCCAACCTGGCCGCCGTCCCGGCGGGGGTGGCGCTGGTGCTCGACGGGCACGTCGCCTGGCTGGCCTGGCTGTCGGCCTCCCCGGTGCTGGCGCTGCCGCTGGTGCCGCTGCTGGCCCGGTCGGTGCGCCTGGAGCCGACCACCGGGCGGGCCTCGCGCGCGGCGGCGGTGGCCGCGCTCGCCCCGTCGGTGGTCCTCCTGGTGGTCACCCTCGCCGGTGGCGGGCTGGTCACGTTCCTGCCGATCGAGCGGCCCGACGGGGTCGTGGCGACGGCGGCGCTGCTGGTCTTCGGCGTCACCGGCGCGGTCACCCGCTGGCGGGCGGGGCTGCTCGCCGACCGGCTGGGCACCCGCCTGCTCATGCCGCTGGCGCTGCTCCTGTCCGCGGGCGGGCTGGCCGTCGTGGCGCTGGGGCTGGTCGCCGGCGACGCGCTGGTCCTCGTCGGGGCCGGGGTGTTCGGCGCCGGGTTCGGGGCCGTGCAGAACCTCACCCTGGTCACCGCGTTCGTCCGGGCCGGGGAGGGTGGGGCGACGGCGGCCAGCGCCATGTGGAACGCCTCGTTCGACGCCGGCACCGCCGCCGGCGCGCTGGCCCTCGGGGTGGTGACGACCGGTATGGGGCTGCCGTGGACCTACGTCGCGGTCTCGGTGGCGCTGGTCGTCACCCTGCCCGTGGCGCTGGTCGCCACCCGGCCCTGACGGGGGCCGGCGACCCTGTCGGCCGGCCGGGATGCGGGTGTAGGAGAGCCGCATGGGCGAGGCCGAGGTGCTCGAGTCGTTCCGCCGCGCGGTGGCCGACGACGACGCCGACGCGATGCGGGCCGGGCTGGAACGGCTGTTCGGCCTGTCGTCGGGCGGCGGGCTCTCGGCCGAGGACGAGTACCGCGTCCGGCACCCCGACTACGTCATGGAGATGCCGCAGTCCGGTGAGCGGATCCGCGGCCGCGACGCCATGCGGGCGATGCAGGAGGCGTTCCCGGCGCCGCCCCGCATCCGGCTGCGCCGGGTCGTGGGCGCCGGCCGGGTGTGGGTCGTCGAGGGCGTCAACGACTACGGGCAGGACGACGTCTGGCACGTCGTCCTCACCCTGGAGCTCGACGACGACGGCCGGATCGTGCGCGACACCCGGTACTACGCCCAGCCGGTGGAGGCACCGGCCTGGCGGGCGCGGTGGGTGGAGCCGCTCGGCTGAGCCCCAGCCGGCGATGACCCTGGCCGGCTTGCGCGCCTCGGTCCGCTCCTCGCCCGCTGGCGCTCGCTGCGGTGCTCCCGCGGCTGTCAGCCGGCGATGACCCTGGCCGGCTTCCGCGCCTCTCAGCCGGCGAAGCGGTCGGCGACGGCCTGCTGGGAGCGGATGAGCACGACCTCCTCGGCGGCCCGCAGCAGCCAGCCGCGCAGCCCCTCCGGGTCGTCGCGGTGGGCGTCGCGGAGCGCCCCGAGCCGCAGCTGTCGGGTGCTGGCCTGAGCCCGCTGCGCCGGGGGCAGGCGACGGCCCTCGGTGCGCGCGACCGACGTCAGGCCGGCCCCGACGAAGACCAGCTCACGGATGGTGGGGATGCCCGCCAGCAGCCGCTGGGCACCGGCCACGTCGTCCTCGGTCATCAGGCGGAGCAGTTCGTCGGCGGCGTGCCGCCCGGCGCCGTGTGCGTCAGTCACGCTGAGCCATTGTCGTCCCACCGGACGGGCGCCCTCCCCCCGCCTCTGCCGGCGTTCCCCCCGCGTCGCCGGTCCCGCAGGACCGGCAGTGCACGGGGGACGCCGGCAGAGGGTGGTGGGAGCCGCTAGGCGTCGCGGCGGGAGAAGGACGTCGCGGCGATCGCGAGCAGGACGGCGACCTCGGCGACGAACACCGCGAAGCCGGCCCAGGGCTCCAGCAGCAGCGGGTTGAACGACTCCGGCGTGGCGATCCGGCCACCGGCGTTGCCCGGCATGAGCTTCGTGGCCCACTCGCCCCAGGCGTCGGGCAGCAGCATCACCATGTTGCCGACCACGAACACCAGCCCGAGCACGATCGACAGCGCCGCGGCGGTGTGCCGGACCAGCAGGCCGACGGCGGCGGCGAGCAGCCCGAGCCCGGCCATGTAGAGGCCGCTGCCGACCAGGGCGCGCAGCACCCCGTCGTCGGTCAGCGCGAGGCCGATGCCCTCCCGCTCGAGGAACCAGTTGCCGGCGAGGTACCCGGCCAGGGCGGTCAGCGTGCCCGCGACGAACAGCGTCCCGGTCAGGACGACGGCCTTGGCGGCGAGCACCGTCCCGCGGCGCGGGGTCGCGGCGAGGGTCGCCCGGATCATGCCGGTGCCGTACTCGCTGGTCACGGACAGCGTGCCCAGCACGATGGCGGTCACCTGGGCGAACATCATCCCCCAGGTGACGAAGGCGCCGACCGGCTCACCGGTGCTGTCGGCGGCGAGTTCCTCGGCGGCCAGCGCGCAGACCAGCGTGGTCAGCCCGGCGCCGAGGACGAACATCGCCACGACCGACCACGTGGTCGACCGCACGGTCCAGAACTTGATCCACTCGGCGCGGACGGTCGCGGCGAACCCGGGGGCCGGGGTCTCGGTGCGGGTCCAGGCGTGGGTGCCCACGGCGGTCATCGCTGGGCTCCTGCGGGGGTCGCGGCGTACTCGACGCTGTCGGCGGTCAGGGTCATGAAGGCGTCCTCCAGGGAGGAGCGCACCAGGGTGAGCTCGTGCAGCAGCAGCCCGGCGCGGCCGACGAGCTCGCCGACCCCGGGGGCGTCGAGCCCCTGCACCCGCAGCTCGCCGCCGTGCGCGGCGACGTCCAGGCCGTGCCGCCGCAGCACGGTGGCGGCCTCGTCGTGCTGCGGGCTGCGCACCCGCACGTAGGAGGCGGCGTGCTCGGCGATGAAGTCCGCCGTCGAGCAGTCGGCCAGCACCCGGCCGCGGCCGATCACCAGCAGGTGGTCGGCCGTCTGCGCCATCTCCGCCATGAGGTGGCTGGAGACGAACACGGTGCGGCCCTCGGCGGCCAGGTCCCGGGCCAGGGTGCGCACCCAGCGGATGCCCTCGGGGTCCAGGCCGTTGACCGGCTCGTCGAGGACGACGACCGGCGGGTCGCCCAGCAGCGCCGCGGCGATGCCCAGGCGCTGGCCCATCCCGAGGGAGAAGCGGCCCACCCGCTGCTCGGCGACCGCGGTGAGCCCCACGAGGTCGAGCACCTCGTCGACGCGGGCGCGCGGGATGCCGTTGCTCGCCGCCAGCCAGCGCAGGTGGTCGCGGGCCGACCGGCCCGGGTGCAGGGACCGCGCCTCGAGGAGCGCACCCACCTCGCGCAGTGGGGCGGGGGCGGCGGAGTAGCGGCGGCCGTTGACGGTGACGCTGCCGGAGGTGGGCCGGTCCAGGCCCAGGACCATCCGCATCGTCGTCGACTTGCCGGCGCCGTTGGGGCCCAGGAAGCCGGTCACCCGGCCGGGCTCGACGGTGAAGGTGACGTCGTCGACGGCGGTCCGGGTGCCGTAGGTCTTGGTGAGGCCGTGCGCGGTGATCATGCGGTCACCGCGCGGGGGAGGTCGGGGAGGTCATGCCGTCGAGGCTGGCCGGTGCCGGCGCCGGTGGACATCCGGGAACCCCCTGGACCGACCCTGAACGGTCCCCGAGCACGTGGTCGAGATCGCGCGATCTCGCACACCCAGGGCCGTGGTTCCGTGCGAGATCCCGCGATCTCGACGGGGACTGGGGGTGCCGTCCGCGGGGTCAGGCGGTGTGCGGCAGCCCCGCGGCCGGGTGCAGCAGCCGGCGCAGGTCGCGCGCGGCCTCCCGCCCGGCCCGGTTGGCGCCGACGGTGCTGGCCGAGGGGCCGTAGCCGACCAGGTGCACCCGGGGCTCGCCGGCGACGGCCGTGCCGTCCATCCGGATGCCACCGCCGGGCCCGCGCAGGTGCAGCGGCGCGAGGTGGCCCAGCGCGGCGCGGAAGCCCGTGGCCCACAGGACCGCGTCGGCACGGACGCAGCGGCCGTCGTCCCAGGCGACGCCGTCCTCGGTGAGCCGGTCGAACACCGGCAGCCGGTCGAGGACGCCGCGCTCCCGGGCCGCCCGCACCCACGGGGTGACCACGAGCCCGGTGACGCCGACGACGCTGCCGGGGGAGCGGCCCTCGCGGACGGCGTCGGCCACCAGCGCGACCGCCGCACGGCCGGCCTCGGGCCCGAACGCCTCCTCGCGCCAGACCGGCGGGCGCCGCGTCACCCACGTGGTGTCGGCGACCTCGGCGATCTCGCCCAGCAGCTGCACCGCCGAGGCCCCACCGCCCACCACGACGACCGACTGCCCGGCGAACTCGTGGGCGCCGCGGTAGTCGACCGGGTGCAGCTGGCGGCCGCGGAACAGCTCCTGGCCGGGGTAGCGCGGCACGAAGGGGCGGGTCCAGGTGCCGGTGGCGTTGACGACGGCGCGGGCGGTCCAGTCGTCGTCCTGCGTCTGGACGAGGAACCGGCCGTCGACGGTCCGGCGGACGGCGCGCACCCGCACCGGCCGCTGGACCGGCAGCCCGAAGCGCCGCTCGTAGTCGGCGAAGTAGGCCGGCACTGCCTCCGCGGCCGGGACGTCGTCGGCCGCGGCGGGGAAGGCCAGGCCGGGCAGGTCGTGCACGTGGTGGGTGCGGGCGAGGGTCAGCGACGGCCACCGGTGCTGCCACGCGCCACCGGCACGGGCGTCGGCGTCCAGGACGACGAAGCCCGTGCCGGGCGCGAAGCCGACCCGCGCGAGGTGGTACGCGGTGCTCAGCCCGGCCTGACCGGCGCCGATGACCACGACCTCCACGTCCCTGTCCACGGACGGGACAACCGGGACCGGGCCCGGCTGCTTCCGCGTCAGGCCGGAGGGGTGAGGGTGAGCCGGGCCAGCTCCGCGCCGGACAGCGTGACCGACTCCGGGTCGTGGCCGAAGCGCACGGTCACCTCACCCAGCCGCGCCTCGACCAGCGTGGCCGGCCGCTCGGGGGACCCGTCGGCGGGGCGGTACCACCAGCGCTCGGCCAGCAGCGGGAGACCGCGGTGGCGCAGGAACGCGGCGGCCTGCTCACGGTCGGGGAACGCCTGCAGCGGGGCGCCGAAGAGCGAGTGGGCCACGCACGCGTCGGCGTCCTCGCGGCGCGCGGTGGTCAGGTAGCCCACGAGTTCGCCGTCCTCGCGGCGGTGGACCGGCTCCAGCTCCTCGGTCGGGGTCATGCGCCGACGGTAGGGAGGCCCGCAAACGGGTTTCGGCATCTTGCGGATCCCTTGCGGTTCCCCGGCGGGAGGCCTGCGGTTGGCCCGCCAGAGTTCCTCCTGTCGCCGGAACACCGACGGCGCACCAGCACCGAGGAGGAACACCGTGATCGCCGCAACCCAGCGCACCAAGGGGCGGATCGCCGCGTCGATCGCCGTGGTCGGCGCCGCCGCGGCGGTCGCGGGCCTGGGCACCTACGGCACCTTCACCGACAGCACCACGCCGGTGGTCACCCAGCTGGACACCGGGGTGCTGTCGATCGAGCTCACCAAGGCCGCGGACGCCGCCACGCTGTCGCTGTTCGACGACGGCAGCTTCCTGGCCGGTGACTCCGAGAGCTCGGCCATCGACCTGGTCAACGCCGGCACCGTCACCCTCGGCGAGGTGCGGATGGCCTCGGTCGCCACGCGCTCCAGCGCACTGGACACCGACGCGGTCAACGGCCTGCAGCTGGCGGTCGACTCCTGCTCGGAGTCCTGGGCGCTCGACGACGGGGTGTGGAGCTGCGACGGGCAGACCACGCGGTTCTACTCGGGCCCGATCGTGGCCGACGCGCCGTTGACCGGGGCGGCCAGCCTCGCCCCCGGCGAGGTGGACCACCTGCTGCTGACCGCGTCGCTGCCGGCGACGACCACCGCGGACATGGTGGCCGGCGCGACCAGCGGCCTGGACTTCACCTTCAGCACGACGCAGCGCGGCGGCACCGCGCGATGAGCCGGCCCTCCGGGGCCTGATGGACAGCCGGCGTCTCCATCGCACGGGGGGACGGAGCCGCCGGCGGCACGGCCGGTGCTCCCGCGGGGGAACGGGAGCACCGGCAGCACGACCGACGACGTCGCGGGGGAACGCCGCCGTCGGCAGCAGGACCGGTGCTCCCGCGGGGGAACGGGAGCACCGGCAGCACGACCGACGACGTCGCAGGGGAACGCCGCCGTCGGACACGACCGGGGACGCCGCGGGGGAACGGCGGGACCGGTCGAGGGGGAACGCACGGGGCCGGTCGCGGGGACACCGCGACCGGCCCCGCCGCGTGGTTGCAGGGGGTGTCGTCCCGCCACACTCTGCGCTACCGACGGATACGAGATACGTTCGATCGGTGACTGTGGGTGAGGGTTTCCGTCGTCCGGAGAACGCGCCGCCGCGGACCCGCACCGGCAGCCGGCGGCTGGACCCCGCCCGGGACGAGGCGATCGCCGCGGCCGTCCTCGAGGTCCTCGCGCGCGAGGGCTACGCCGGGCTGACCATGGACGCCGTGGCCATGGCCGCCGGGGTGGGCAAGGCGACCATCTACCGGCGCTGGTCGAGCAAGGCCGACCTGCTGCTCGGCGTCCTCGACGTGGCCGTGGAGGACGAGCTGCCCCTGCCCGACACCGGGAACCTGCGCGACGACCTCGTGGTGCTGCTCACCACCACCCTCGACCTGATGGACGGCCCGGCCGGGCGGGCGACCCGCAGCCTGCTCGGGGCGGTCGTCGGCGACCCGGCGCTGGCCGAGGCCTCCCGGCGGGGCCCGCTGGCGGCCTGGTCGCAGGCGCTGACCGCCGTCCTGGAGCGGGCGGTGGACCGCGGCGAGATCACCGCGGCGGCCGCCGCCTCCTGCGCGGCCGAGGTGGGACCCGCCGTCCTCCTCGTCCGGTGGCTGGTGACCGGCCGACCCCTGGACGCGACCGTGGTGACGGAGCTCGTCGACGAGGCCATGATGCCGTTGCTGCGCAGGCGGTAGCGCGTTTCGGGACCGCCGGATCGGGGCAGCGGGCAGGGCCACGACACGGGAGGCCGGGTGAACCTGGAGAAGGTCGTCTTCGGCTTCTTCGTCGTGCTCGCGGCCACCCTGAACTTCGGCTTCTTCATCGGCGACATCGACGACCCCGCGCTGCACAACCCCTACGAGCTGTTCGCCGCGGTGGTCGTCAACCTGATCGCGACCGTGCTGAAGTTCGGCGACCGCACCCAGATCGGGGCGGTGCACCTGGCCACCAGCCTCGTCGCAGACCTCCAGCTCATCGGCGCCACGCTGATGTTCGGCTACGCCGAGTACGTCTCGTCGGCCGGCATGACCCCGTCCTGGACCGCCAGCGTGGTCTCGCTGTCCGGTGGTGCACTGCTGGCCAACATCGTCTCCGTCGTCCTGCTCGTGGTGGAGACGGTGTCCTTCCACCGCGGGTGACGGGAGGTCGTCGTGGGCAACCCCCTGCTCACCTTCTGGCGCACCATCTTCGGCCGGGAGGAGGACGACCGGCGGATGCGCCGGGGACCGCTCCGGGTCGCCGCGTCGTCGGCGGTCGAGGCCTCGGAGACGATCTTCCTGGTCATGCGGCGCATGCGTGCGCCGCTCATCGTGCTCATCACGATCTTCGCGGTCAGCGTGCTCGGGCTGACCCTCATCCCCGGGCAGGACGCCGAGGGCGACCCGTACCGGATGGGGTTCTTCGACGCCTTCTACGTGATGAGCTACACGGCCTCCACGATCGGGTTCGGCGAGATCCCGTACCCGTTCACCTACAACCAGCGGATGTGGGTGACCATCTCGATCTACCTGGCGGTGATCGGCTGGGCCTACGCCATCGGCTCGCTGCTGGCGCTCGTGCAGGACCGCGCGTTCCGCTCGGCCCTGGCGCTGCAGCACTTCACCCGCAAGGTGGCCCGGCTGCGCGAGCCGTTCCTGCTCATCGCCGGGTACGGGCGCGCCGGCGAGCTGCTCGGGAGGTCGATCGACGCGCTGGGCCTGCGGTTCGTCGTCCTCGACGTCTCCCCCCAGCGGATCGACGACCTCGAGCTGGCCCCGCTGCACGCCGACGTCCCGGCGCTGGCCGCCGACGCCCGCGACCCCGGGCACCTCAGCGTCGCCGGCCTGGACCACGCCTGCTGCGAGGCGGTGGTCGCCCTCACCGACGACGAGGAGGCCAACCTCACCGTCGTGATGGCCGCCGCCCTGCTGCGGCCGGACCTGCCGGTCATCGCCCGCGCCACCTCGGAGGGGATGGCCGACCGCATGCGGGCGTTCGGTCACCCCAGCGTGGTGGACCCCTTCGACCGGTTCGGCGACCACCTGCGCCTGGCGCTGAGCGCGCCGGCGTCCTACCAGCTGCTGACCTGGCTGGAGAGCGGGCCCGGGGCGCCGCTGCCGGCCCGCGGGACGCCCCCGCGGTCGGGGCGCTGGGTGGTCTGCGGGTACGGCCGGCTCGGCCGCGAGCTCACCGCCGACCTGCGGGCCGAGGGGGTCGGGGTCACCGTCATCGAGCCGAACCCGACCGGCCCCGAGGACGCCGACATCATCGTGGGCGACGGCTCCGAACCCGAGGTGCTGGAGCAGGCCGGCCTCGCGGAGGCGGTGGGGTTCGTGGCCGGCACGGACAACGACACGGCCAACCTGTCCCTCGTGGCCGCCGCCCGGCGCGTCAACCCGCGGCTGTTCGTCGCCGCCCGCCAGAACCGCCCCGAGAGCGCGCCCCTGTTCGCCGCCATGGAGCTCGACGCGCGGCTGGTGCCCACCGAGGTGATCGCGCACGAGGTCTACGCCCAGCTGTCCACCCCGCTGCTGTGGCGGTTCATCCGCGAGCTGCCGGCCCGCGGCGACGCCTGGGCCGCCGACCTGGTGGACCGGCTCACCGATCTGTGCGGCTCGGACCTGCAGGCGCTGTGGAAGGTGCGGCTGACCCCGCACGAGGCCCCCGCGCTGCGGCGGAGACTGACCTCCGGAGCGGTGCGCCTGGGCGACCTGCTGCGCAACCCGGAGAACCGCGACGAGCCGCTGCACGCGATGGTGCTCCTCGTCCTCCGCGGCCAGGAGGCGCTGCTCGCGCCGGACGACGACCTGGAGCTGCGCGCCGGCGACGAGCTGCTGCTGGCCGGCTGGGCCGCCGCGCGCCGGGCGCTCGGCAGGATCCTGCTGGTCGACTCGGTGCTGGAGTACGTCGTGTCCGGACGCCGGGTGCCCTCCAGCTGGGTGTGGCGCAAGCTCACCCGCACGCCGGTCGAGGCGGCGGAGCTCCCGGCGGAACGGCCGCCGACCCGGGCCGGGGCGTAGGTGATCGCCCGCCGGACGACGACGGGCCCCCTCCCGGAGGAGGGGGCCCGTCGTGTGGTGCGCCATCAGGGACTCGAACCCCGAACCCGCTGATTAAGAGTCAGCTGCTCTGCCAATTGAGCTAATGGCGCGTGTCGTGCGGCTGCACCGCGTGACGGATGGCAACGATACCAGCGCCGTCCGGGGTGCTGACGGGGTGGTCCGCAGGCCCGGCGTTCGACCGCGTTCCGGATCCTCCGTGGACACTGGTGTGTCGGCGCCGGTGGCCGGCTCGGGCACGGCCACCCACGACGCGGAGGGAACGCGGATGAGACGGACGGCTGCGCTGGTCACGGCGGGGGCACTGGTCCTCCTGGCCGGCTGCCAGCAGGACCGGGGAGACAGCGGGGCGGCGGCTGCGCCGACCTCCGACGCGCCGCCGGTCTCGCTCCAGGTGGCCCCGGCGGACGGGTCGGTCGACGTCTCGCCCGTGGTGCCCGTGGAGATCTCCGTCACCGACGGCGAGCTGACCGAGGTCACCGTCGTCGACGGCGCCGGCGCCGCGGTCACCGGCGCGGTCGCCGACTCGCCCGAGGACCCGGCCACCGACGTCTGGACGCCGGACGCCCCGCTGGCCTACGGCACCAGCTACACCCTGACCGCGACCGCGGCGGGGGAGGACGAGCAGCCGGTCGAGGCCACGACGACGTTCACGACGGTCACCCCGGCGGCGGTCTCGACCCCGTCCATCGGCCCGCTCGACGGCCAGACCGTCGGGGTCGGCATGCCGATCCGGGTGTGGTTCGACGACCCGGTGGTCGACAAGGCCGCCGTCGAGAGCCACCTGCGGGTCACCAGCTCCACGCCCACCGACGGCGTGTGGAACTGGTTCAGCGACACCGAGGTGCACTTCCGGCCGTCGCAGTACTGGCCGGCGAACACCGACGTCACGCTCGAGGCTGACCTCTACGGCGTCTCCTTCGGCGACGGGGTGTGGGGCGAGAAGGACCGCACCGTGTCCTTCTCCATCGGCGCGCGGCACGTGTCGATCGCCGACGCCTCCACCCACACGATGGAGGTCTACGACGGCGACCAGCTGGTGCAGACCTGGCCGATGAGCGCCGGCAGCCCCGACAACCCCAGCTACAACGGCCCGCACGTGGTCACCGAGATGAACCGCGACCGCGTCATGGACTCCAGCACCTACGGCGTGCCGGTCGACAGCCCCGGCGGCTACCGGACGCCGGTCGAGTACGCCGTCCGCATCTCCGACAGCGGCGAGTTCGTGCACGCCGCGCCCTGGTCGGTGGGCCAGCAGGGCCGGGCGAACGTGTCGCACGGCTGCATCAACCTCAGCACCGAGCGGGCGGCGTGGTTCTTCCAGTTCTCCCAGCCCGGCGACATCGTCGAGATCCGCGGCTCCAGTGCCGGGACGCTGCGCTCGGCCGTCTACGACTGGACCATCCCGTGGGAGGAGTGGCGGGCCGGCAGCGCGCTGACGTGAGCTGACGCCCGGCGGTCAGGCGTTTCGGGATCCGCAGCGCGGCTATTGATCACCCGGTTCCCGACCCCGAGGAGAGTGCCGTGGACACCTGGGTGATCGTGCTCATCGTCGTGGTGGCGGTGGTGCTGCTGGCGCTGCTGGCGCTCGCACTGGCCAAGCGCAACCGGATCAACGGCGCGAAGAAGCGGGAGCAGGCGCGCGAGCACCTGCAGGAGGCCCAGCTGCGCGGGGCCCAGGCGGAGAAGGAGCGGGCCGCCGCCGAGGAGCAGGCCGCCCGTGCCCGCCGGGAGCGCGCCGAGGTGGAGGAGCGCACGCGCCTGGCCGAGCAGGAGGCCCGGCAGCGCGCCGAGCAGGCCCAGGAGCACGCCTCGGCCGCCGACCAGTTGCGCGCCAAGGCCGAGAAGCTCGCCCCCGGGCTGGGCCAGCAGCACGAGCGGACCGCGGCGGAGCGTGCCCAGCACGCCACCGGCCCGGACCAGCCCGGCGGCGCCACCCGCCGCTGAGTTCTGCGCCCCTCGGCGGTCTGACCTCCGAGGGGCGCGGCGCGCGCCCCGACCGACGCACGGAGGGGCGCCATGACCGACCTGCTCGCCATCGGCACGCGCAAGGGGCTCTGGCTGGCCCGCAGCGACGACGACCGGCGCACCTGGACGCTGGGGGAGCCGCACCTGCTCGCCCAGGAGGTGGCGGCGGTGTCGATCGACACGCGCCGGTCGCGGCCCCGGGTCCTCGCCGGGATCCAGTACGGCCACTGGGGCCCGACGGTGATGTGGTCCGACGACCTCGGCGGCAGCTGGCAGGAGACCGAGTCCGGGGCGATCCGCTTCCCCGCGGACACCGGGGCCGCCCTGGCCCGCGTCTGGCAGCTGCGGCCGGACTCCGCCGGGCGTCCCGACGTCGTCTGGGCCGGCTGCGAGCCGCACTCGCTGTGGCGCAGCACCGACGGCGGCTGCAGCTTCGACCTCGTCCGCGGCCTGTGGGACCACCCGCACCGGCCGACCTGGGAGCCCGGTGGCGGCGGCGCGGCGGTGCACACGGTCCTGCCCGACCCCGCGTCGGACCGGGTCGTGGTCGCGATGAGCGCCGGCGGCGTCTACGTCAGCGAGGACGGCGGCGCCGGGTGGACGCCGCGCAACAGCGGGATCAGCGCCGTGTTCCTCCCCGAACCGCCACCTGAGTACGGCCAGTGCGTGCACAAGGTCGCCGTCGACGCGGGCGATCCCGACCGCATGTACGCGCAGAACCACTTCGGCGTCTTCCGCACCGACGACGCGGGGAGGGCCTGGACCTCGATCGCCGACGGCCTCCCCGCCGACTTCGGGTTCCCGATCGTGTCCTCGCCGTCCACCCCGGGGACGGCGTGGGTGGTGCCGCTGGTCGCCGACATGCAGCGGGTGCCGCCGGGCGGGCGGCTGCGGGTGCACCGCACCCGCGACGCCGGGGAGACCTGGACCGAGCTGGGCGCGGGGCTGCCCGACGGGTTCTGGTCCGCCGTCATGCGCGACGGGTTCTGCGCCGACGACGCCGACCCGACCGGCATCTACGTCGGCACCCGGGACGGGTGCGTCTACGCCAGCGCCGACGAGGGCGAGACCTTCCAGCTGGTGGCCGACCACCTGCCCGACGTCCTCGTCGTGCGCGCGGCGCGGGTCTGACGATGTCGGTCGAGGTGGTGCTGCCCGGTGTCCTGGCCGACCTGGTCGGCGGCGCGCGGCACCTGCAGGTGGACCCGGGCGGCGGCACGCTGGGCTGCCTGCTCGACACGCTGGACGCCGCGCACCCCCGGCTCGCCCGCCGCATCCGGGACGAGTCGGGGGCGCTGCGGCGCTTCGTCAACGTCTACGTGGACGGCGACGACGTCCGGTTCAGCGGGGGCGTGGACACCGCGGTGCGCGACGGGGCCGTCGTCCAGGTGCTGCCGTCGGTGGCCGGCGGGTGAGTCAGAGGGTGGCGAGGGTGGCGCACTCGGCGCACAGCTGCGAGCTCTCGTACCCCTCCGGGGGCCACACCGTCTGCTCGTCGACGGCGACGTAGGCGCCGCACAGCGCCTTGCGGCTGCGGCCGTTGACCCGGCCGATGGTCGCGTGCGCCGGGCCGATCTGCCGGGGCTGGAGGCCCTCCGCGGTGCCCACCGAGCCGACCATCACGACGGCGTGAGCGGTCCCGTAGGAGTAGGCGAGAGTCATGCCCCCAGGGTCGCCAGCCGGCCTCGGCGCCCGGTGGAAGCCGACCGCGCGTGTTCGGCGCACTCGCCCCAGCCGTCCCACGCGCACCGCGGCGGGGTCAGCGCAGCAGCCGCTCGACGTCGGCGTCGCAGAGCGGGGTGGTCACCGTGGCCGGGTCCAGCGGACGGGCGGCGCGGTCACCGCCGGCTCCCCCCGCCGGCGAGGTACTCCTCGATGACCTCGCGCGGCCCCTGCCGGTCGAGGGCGGACAGCGCCGCCTGGACGCACTCGGCGAAACGCGGGTCGGCACCGATGGAGTCGAAGACCGACCGCTCCGACAGCAGCGGGGTGGCGTCGCCCCCGGCCTCCTGCGCCAGCGGCACGAGGTCGGAACGCGGCCCCTCGATCGGCACTTCCTCCCCGGCGTAGTCCGCACCGCGCAGGAAGCGCAGCCAGCCGGCGACCGCGAGGCACAGCAGGGTGTGCGGCCGTCCCTGGTCGACCGCCGCCCGGATCGAGGGCAGGAGGTAGTTCGGGATCTTGCTCGAGCCGCGCCGGGCCAGCCGGGCCAGCTGGTCGGCCATCCGCGGGTTGGCCAGCCGGTCGAGCAGCGTGGCCCGGTACTCGGCGAGGTCCACGCCGGGGACCTCGGGCAGGAGCGGGGCGATCTCCTCGGCCATCAGTCGGGAGAGGAACGTGCGGAAGGCCGGGTCGGCCATGACGTCGGCGGTGGTGCGGTGGCCGGCGAGGTAGCCCAGGTAGGCGATGGCGCTGTGCCCGGCGTTGAGCAGGCGGGTCTTCACCGTCTCGTAGGGCGAGACGTCGTCGACGAACTGGACGCCGACGGCCTCCAGCGGCGGCCGGCCGTTGCAGAAGGAGTCCTCGACCACCCACTGGCGGAAGGGCTCGGTGACCACCGGCCACCGGTCGTCGACGCCGGTCGCGGCGGCGACGGCGTCCCGGTCCTCGGGCGAGGTGTTGGGGGTGATCCGGTCGACCATGCTGCTCGGGAAGGCGACGTGGGCCTCGATCCACTCGGCGAGGTCGTCGTCGCGGAGCCGGGCGAAGGACACCACCGCGGTGCGGGCCGCCGTCCCGTTGGACTGCATGTTGTCGCAGGAGAGGACCGTGAACGGCGCCCGGCCGGCCCGCCGCCGCCGGTGCAGGGCCTCCACGAGGTAGCCGAAGACCGTCTCGGGGTGGCCGGGGTCCTCCAGGTCGCGGGCGATGTGCGGGTCGTCGGCGTCGAAGTCGCCGCTGTGCGCGTCGATGCGGTAGCCGGTCCCGGTGATCGTCAAGGTCACCACGCGGGTGTGCTCGTCGGCCAGCGCCGCGAGCACCGCCTCGGGGTCGTCGGGGGCGTACAGGTACGCGGTCAGCGCACCGACGACGGTGGCGCGGTCGCCGTCGGCGGCGCGCTCGACGACGGTCCACAGCCGGTCCTGGCCCGCGAGGACTTCGCCGATCGCGCGGCTGTGCAGTCCGACGCCGATCACGCCCCAGTCGGTCGACCCCCGGCGGGCCAGCTCGTCGAGGTACACCGCCTGGTGGGCGCGGTGGAAGCCCCCGACACCGATGTGCACGATGCCGGGACGGAGCGCGGCACGGTCGTACGTCGGGGTGGAGACCTCCGGGGGGAGGTCGGTGAGGGTCCGGTCGGAGAGGGCGACGGCGGCTGCCGTCGCCCGGGTCGGGGCAGACGTCATGGGAGACCTTCGGCAGGAGGGGCGGTCCGGGGTGGCTGTTCACCCGTGGCCGCCCCCGCCCCATGCCCGGGCGGCCACGATCCCAATCCGGAACGGTTCAGATGTGGTGTGTCCGTCGACCGGTGGGTAGGAGGACGGGGCCTCGAGCCGACGGGGACGCCCCCCTCCCGGAGGCCGCGCCGGAGTTACGGGTGTGTTTCGTCCGCTTTCCTGCGGGCATGTGGCACCGGCACGGCAGGGGTGGAGCACACCGCCCGACGAGCCGCGTACGACTCCGGGTGGCCGCAGATCGTGATCGCCAGAACCTCGACCCCGTCCCCTCGACGCGCGCGGCTCGGGGAGGTGTCCCGTGGTTGCGCGGCCTGACCTGCGCCGGCGGTCGCTGACCGCCGTCCCGACCATCACCGGCACCCCGTGGCGGCCGCCGTCGGAGCACCAGCTGCGGGGCATGGACACCGACGTCACCCTCGACCTGGGCTGGGGGCGACTGGTGTTCGGCCAGACCTTCGCCGACCCGCACCGGCTGGTCGAGACGATGCGCGGTGAGGCCGACGGCCGTCGCGACATCTGCATCTACGCCCGCGACCCGCAGGTGCTGCTGGCTCTCGCGCCCGGTGAGCTGTTCCTGGACCCCTCGCTCACCTTCCGGCTGGACCTGCACCACTACCGCCCGCGCCGGGAACTGGTGGAGAACGTCTTCGTGCGGACGGTGACCTGTCCGGACGACGTCGCCGCGATGGACCGCATCGTCACGCTCACCGGCATGGCCCCCGGGGACCCCACCACCGTGTGGCACAACCACTCCACCCGCACGGTGCGGTACCTCGTGGCGGAGGACCGGCGCACCGGACGGGTCGTCGGCACGGTCACGGGGGTCGACCACGTCCGGGCGTTCGGCGACCCGGAGGGCGGCAGCAGCCTGTGGTGCCTGGCCGCCGACCCGCGCGAGGCCCCGCCCGGCACGGGGGAGGCGCTCGTGCGCGTGCTCGCCGAGCGCTACCTCGCCCGGGGGCGCAACTACCTCGACCTCTCGGTGCTGCACGACAACGCGCCGGCCATCGCGCTCTACCGCAAGCTCGGCTTCCGGCAGGTGCCCGCCCTGGTGGTCAAGAGCCGGAACGCGGTGAACGCGCCCCTGTTCGTCCCCGGCCCGCCCGGGCTCGACCGGCTCAACCCCTACGCCCGGATCCTCGCCGACGAGGCACTGCGCCGGGGCATCCGCGTGGAGGTGACCGACGCCGCGCACGGCGAGATGCGGTTCACCCTCGGCGCCCGCAGTGTCCTGACCCGCGAGTCGCTCTCGGAGCTGACCACCGCCGTGGCCATGAGCCGCTGCGACGACAAGCGGGTCACCCGCCGGGTCATGGCCGGCGCCGGGGTCCGGGTCCCGGTCGGCGCCGAGGTGGCCGGGGACGACCTCGGGCCGGCCCTGGACCTGCTCGCGCGGTGCGGTGAGCTGGTGGTGAAGCCGGCGCGCGGTGAGCAGGGCAGGGGCATCACCGTCGGCGTGCGGGACGAGGCGGCCCTGCGGTCGGCCGTCGCGCTCGCGCGGCAGCACTGCCCGGACGTCCTGGTCGAGGAACTGGTGCCGGGGGAGGACCTCCGGGTGGTCGTCATCGACTCCGAGGTGGTCGCCGCCGCCGTGCGCCGGCCGGCCACGGTGGTCGGTGACGGGGTCTCCGACGTCACGACGCTGATCCGGCGGGCCAGCCGGCGCCGGGAGCGGGCCACCGGCGGGGAGTCGCGGATCCCGCTGGACGCCACGACCGCCGCTGTCGTGGCCGAGGCGGGCTGGGCGATGGACGACGTCCCGCCGGCCGGGACGCCGATCCGGGTCCGGCGGACAGCGAACCTGCACACCGGCGGCACCATCGAGGACGTCACCGACCGGCTGCACCCCGAGATCGCCGCAGCGGCCGTCCGGGCGGCGCGGGCCATCGGCATCCCGGTGACCGGCCTGGACTTCCTCGTGCCCGACGTGGACGGGCCCGAGCACGTCTTCGTCGAGGCCAACGAGCGGCCCGGGCTGGCCAACCACGAGCCCCAGCCGACCGCCGCCCGATTCGTCGACCTGCTGTTCCCCGAGACCCGCCGCCGCTGACCGCCGTCGTCCCAGGCGCGGGGGACGCCGGTCGCCAGTTCGGGAGAGGCCGGAACGGCGGGAGGCCCTGGTCAGCGAACCGACCAGGGCCTCCACCGGTGGGGTGAGTGACGGGGCTCGAACCCGCGACACCCAGGATCACAACCTGGTGCTCTACCAGCTGAGCTACACCCACCACGTCTCCCGGCCGGCCGCTGGCGAGAGCGGGTCGGCCGGGGAACCGGAGCAACGATACCCGGCTACTCAGATCCCCGACGCAGCGGGTGGCGTGCCCGGCTCGCCGGCCTCCTCGGCGGCGAAGACGGCCGCGAAGGCGTCGGTCACCTGGGCCGAGGCGGCCTGCGCCTCGGCCGTCGAGGGCCCGGGGCCGTCGACGAACAGCGTCTTCCGGTAGTAGGCGAGCTCCCGCACCGACTCGATGATGTCGGCCAGCGCGCGGTGGGCGAGCCCCTTCTGCGGCTGGGCGAAGTAGACCCGCGGGAACCAGCGGCGGGCCAGCTCCTTGATCGAGGAGACGTCGATCATCCGGTAGTGCAGGTGGTCGTCGAGCTCGGGCATGTCCCGCGCGAGGAAGCCCCGGTCGGTGCCGATCGAGTTGCCGCACAGGGGGGCGGTCCGGCGCTCCGGGACGAAGCGCTTCACGTAGGCCAGCAGCTGCTCCTCGGCCTCGGCGACGGTCAGCGTCGCGGCGCGGACGGCGTCGGTGAGACCGGACTTGGCGTGCATCTCGGTGACGACGTCGGCCATCCCGTCCAGGTCGGCGTCGGAGGCCGAGATCACCAGGTCCAGCCCCGGGTCGAGCACGGTGAGCTCGGAGTCGGTGACGAGCACCGCGACCTCGATGAGCTTGTCCCGGGTGAGGTCCAACCCGGTCATCTCGCAGTCGATCCAGACCAGGTGTCCTGCGCTCTCCGCCACGTCCGACGACAGTACGTCCCGTTGGCCACGGCCGCCCCGCGGATGCCCCCTCTACCGCATGCGGCACACCGGTGCCACTCGGGCGTCGAGGATCGGGGGGCTGCGCCACTAGGCTCGGCCCGGTCCCGCCCCGAGCCCAGGAGTTCCCGCCGTGCCCGCTGCCCCAGCCCCCGTCGCGACCGGGCGGCCGGTCCCGCCGGCTCCGGGCTCGTTGCCTGCCGCGCTGCGCCACCCGATCGGCGCGCTGCGCTGGCTCTGGGCGGCCTACGCGACCCCCGGTCGCCCGGGGCGGCCCACGTCGCAGGAGGAGCTGCGGTGGATCTACACCGCCTGGCTCGGCGCCTTCCTGCTCAAGATGCTCGGCTCGTCGTGGGACGTCTCCTGGCACTTCAAGTGGCTGCGTGACGACCTGGCCCCGCCGCACCTGCTCAACTCCGCGGGCACCGCCGTCGTCGTCGCCCTGGTGGTCTTCCACAGCTACAGCGGCTACGGCGTCGACCGCCGGGCGCTGCGGCTCATGCAGGTGGGCATCGCCACCTTCCTGGTCGCGATCCCGATCGACATCGTCAACCACCGGGTCAACGGCCTGGACATCACCAGCTGGAGCCCCAGCCATGCGCTGCTCTACGTCGGGACGGCGATCATGCTGGCCGGTGCGATCCGCGGCTGGTGGCTGTACGCCGCGCCGGGCCGGGTCCGCGACCTCGTCGCGCTGGGCCTGTGGCTGTTCTTCGTCGAGAACGTCGTCTTCCCGAACCAGCACCAGGAGTACGGCGTCCTGTCGCTGCAGGCCTACGAGGCCGGCCGGACGACGGCCGAGCCGCAGCTGCTGGACTTCGCCGCCTCCCAGGGGCAGACGCCGACGATGTTCATGCTCCCGGTGCCCTCGTGGGTGCACCCGGCGTGGATGCTGTGCGCCGGCCTGCTGGCCCTCGTGGTGGCCCGCAGGCTGGTGGGGCTGCGCTGGACCGCCACGGTCGTGGCCGGCACCTACCTCGCCTACCGCGCGGTCATGTGGCTCGGGCTGGTGGCGATGGACTTCCCGCCGTCGGTCCTGCCGCTGGTGCTCGTCGTGGGCGCGGCAGCGATCGACCTCGCGGTCACCTGGCGGGTGCCGGGCTGGCTGGCCGCGCCGGTGGTCGCGGCCGTCTTCTACGCCGCCGGGGCGGCGCAGGACGCGATCGGCTTCCTCCCGCCGTGGAACTGGACGTGGGAGTCGGTGCTGCTGGTCGGCGCCGCCTTCACCGTCCTGTGGACCGCGGTGGACGTCGTGGCGCGCAGCCGCTGGCTGGCCGCCTGGGCGCAGCCGGTGGGTGCGGGTGCGGAGGACGAGGTCGCCGTCCGGTCCGGCGGCGCGTCGACCCGCTGAGGGAGTCGGCCCCACCCGTCACATGACGTAACGTCGGGTGACGACCCACCCGCCGGCCCTGTCATCGGCGCCGCCGGTCGCGGCGCGTGCCGCCCCCCTTCCCCCTGACCCGCTCGGAGGACGACGTGCTGCCCCTCACCCCGATGCCGCTGCAGACGGCGGGTGAGCGGGCCCTGTTCGAGGAACTGGCGCGCTGGGAGACCGGCGGCGCGGTGCGGGGCGCGGTGGTGGCCTCCATCCCGATGGTCGACGGGCCGATGGAGCGCCGGCTCTCCGACGCCGTCGTGTTCGTGCCGGAGGGCCTGGCCGTCCTCCGGGTGGTGGAGGTGGTCCGTCAGAGCGGCGTCGTCACCGCCGCGGCCGAGGGCGCCTGGACCATCGGCCCGGAGGGCGGGCAGCCCGGGGACGTGCTGCAGCTCGCCGGTGGCGGCTCCAGCCCCCTCGACGGCCTCATGCGGTCGGGCATGGACGCCGCCGTCCGGCTGCGCCGCGCCGGCCTCGAGCCCGGCCGGATCGCCCGGCTGACGGTGCTCGTCGGCGACCTCACGGGCCTCGTCCCGACCGACGGCGACCTCGGCGAGGGTGACCAGGTCGCGCTCCTGGAGCCGCGGTCCCTGCTGCTCGGCATCGCCCGCAGCGCCCGGTACGCGGGCGTGGACAACCCCCGGCTGTGGACGACGGCCGACGTGCGCGCCGCCCTGGAGGCACTGGGGCTGGCCGGACGGGGCCCGTCGGTGCAGGAGCTCAACGGCGAGGGCTTCCCGTACTCGCCGTACGTGCTGCGCACCCCGGAGCTGCTGGCCCCCGCCGCGATGACCGCCGGCCCCGCCTTCACCGCTCCCACCCCGGTGCCGCAGCCCCCGGCTCCGGGTGCTCCGCAGGGGCCCGCCCGTCCGCTGGTGGACCCGGTGGCGGCCGCGGCGGTCGCGGCCGCGGCCATCCGTGCCGACGAGGAGGCCGCCGCGCGTGCGGCCGCCGCCCGGGACGCCGCGGTGGCGCAGGCGCTCGCGACGTCGGACGGGGCGGCCGCGGGTCCGAAGGACACCCTCGTCGGCCCGACGGTCGGGGTGCCCGCCGACGAGACCGACGGGATCGGTGGGCTGTTCGCCGGGGCGGAACGGGACGACGTCGCGCCGCCGGCCGCCGCGCCGCCGGCACCTGCTCCGGTGGCGCCCGAGCCGTCGGCCCCGCCGCGGGCGCCGTCGACCGGGGGCGCGCCCTCCGCGGCGGGCCAGGGGCGCCCGCGCTCGTGGCGGCGGACGGCGCTGCTGGTGGCCGCGGCGCTCGCGCTCGCCGTCGTCCTCGGGATCGGCGCCGCGCTGCTGTTCGGCGGCGACGAGACGCCGGCCGCCTCCGGCGCCGGGACGCCGCCGGCCGAGGACACACCGGCATCGGCCGACACCCCGGCCGGGCCGGAACCGGGTGACTCCGAGGTCGTGGACGGCAGCACGTTCGTCGCCCGGGAGGTGCAGGTCGACCCCACCTGTGCCGGCAACGCCTACGGCGCGGTGGCCGACTTCTTCGCCGACACCGACTGCACCGGTCTGGCCCGCGCGCTCTACTCCACCGACGTCGACGGGCGTCCCGTCGTCGTCTCCGTCGCCACGGTCGACATGGGCGACACCGCCGGGGCGCGGGCCCTGCGCGCGCTGACCGACCGCAACGGCAGCGGCAACGTCAGCGACCTGCTGCGCGAGGGGGTCCGGTACGACGGCAGCCCCGACCGGCTCAGCGGAGCCGAGTACGCCAGCGCCGTCTCGGGCAGCACGGTCACCATCGTCGAGGCGGCGTGGGCGGCGCCCGGCGACACCGGCAGCACCGCGGACCTCGACGTCCTCGCCTCGACCGCGCTGGTCCTGCCCATGCCGGAGCCGACCGCCGGCTGAGGGCGGGGCGCTCAGGCCGTCGCGGCGGCCTCGGCCATCGCGGCCAGCAGGACGGCCATCTGCTCCCGCGGCACCCGGCCGGCGCTGTGCGGCGTGGAGTTGATCAGCCCGAACACCGCGTGCGCCCGGGCCCGGCTGGTCGCGGCGTCCGCGGCGGGGTGCAGCCGGCGCAGGACCTCGACCCACACCTCGACGTAGCGACGCTGCAGCCGGCGCACCTGGGCGGCGTCGTCGCCGGGCAGCGAGCCCAGGTCGCGGTCGTGCACGGTGATCAGTGCCGGGTTGTCGAGGGCGAAGTCGACCTGGAAGGCGATGAGCGTCCGCAGCTGCGCCAGCGGGTCGTCCCCGGCGTCGGCGACCCGCTCGGTGCCGCCGGCCAGCAGCCGCTCGCTGATGCGCAGCAGCATCTCCGCGAGCATCGCGTCCTTGCTGGCGAAGTGCCGGTAGATCGCCGGGCCGGTCACCCCGACGGCCGCGCCGACGTCGTCGACCCCGACCGCCCGCGACCCGCGCTCGGCGAACAGCTGCGCGGCCGCCCGCAGGATCTGCTCCCGCCGCGACGGCCGCGCCGCGTCGGCGTGCAGCGCGGTGTCCACGTCGCCCACGGCGGGATGTTAGCGCGCGTTGACCCATGACGTGAACCGTCGTTAACATCGCCGCCGTGGACGCACCTGTGCTCTCCCGCACACCGGCCGCGGACGGCGAGGTGGCCGTGCGGAACGCCGCAGCCCACGCCGCGCTCGCCGCGGACCTGGCCGAACAGCTGCGCCGGGTGGCCCAAGGGGGAGGGGAGCGGGCCCGGGCTCGGCACGTCGAGCGCGGGAAGCTGCTGCCCCGCGAGCGGGTCGACGCCCTGCTGGACCCCGGCAGCCCGTTCCTCGAGCTCTCCCCGCTGGCCGCGCACGGCCTCTACGGCGGGGACGCCCCGGCGGCCGGGATCATCACCGGCATCGGGCGGGTCGCCGGTCGCGAGTGCGTCGTCGTGGCCAACGACGCCACCGTCAAGGGCGGCACCTACTACCCGATGACGGTCAAGAAGCACCTGCGCGCGCAGGAGGTGGCCCTGCACAACCGGCTGCCGTGCGTCTACCTGGTCGACTCCGGCGGCGCGTTCCTGCCGATGCAGGACGAGGTCTTCCCCGACCGGGAGCACTTCGGCCGGATCTTCTACAACCAGGCGACGATGTCCAAGGCCGGCATCCCGCAGATCGCCGCCGTCCTGGGCTCCTGCACCGCCGGTGGCGCCTACGTGCCGGCGATGAGCGACGAGGCGGTGATCGTCCGCGAGCAGGGCACGATCTTCCTGGGCGGCCCGCCCCTGGTGAAGGCCGCGACCGGCGAGGTGGTCACCGCCGAGGAGCTCGGCGGCGGCGACCTGCACAGCCGGGTCAGCGGCGTCACCGACCACCTGGCCGAGGACGACCCGCACGCGCTGCAGCTGGTCCGCCAGATCGTCGGCACCCTCGGCCCGCGTCCGCCGCGGCCGTGGGACGTCGAGCCGGTCGAGGAGCCGCGGTACCCGGCGGAGTCGCTCTACGAGGTGGTGCCGCCGGATCCGCGCACCCCCTACGACGTGCGTGAGGTGATCGCCCGGCTGGTCGACGGCAGCCGCTTCGCCGAGTTCAAGCCGCTCTACGGGCCGACGCTGGTCACCGGCTTCGCGCGGCTGCACGGCCACCCCGTCGGGGTCGTCGCCAACAACGGCGTCCTGTTCGCCGAGTCCGCGCTCAAGGGCGCGCACTTCATCGAGCTGTGCGACCGGCGCTCCATCCCGCTGCTGTTCCTGCAGAACATCTCCGGGTTCATGGTCGGCCGCGACTACGAGGCCGGCGGCATCGCCAAGCACGGCGCCAAGATGGTCACCGCCGTCGCCTGCGCCCGGGTGCCGAAGCTGACCGTCGTCATCGGCGGCTCGTTCGGCGCCGGCAACTACTCGATGTGCGGCCGGGCCTACTCGCCCCGGTTCCTGTTCACCTGGCCCAACGCCCGCATCTCGGTGATGGGCGGGGAGCAGGCCGCCTCGGTGCTGGCCCAGGTGCGCCGCGACGGCCTGGAGGCCCGCGGCGAGCAGTGGCCGGCGGCCGAGGAGGAGGCGTTCAAGAAGCCGATCCGCGACCAGTACGAGACCCAGGGCCACCCCTACTACGCCACCGCCCGGCTCTGGGACGACGGCGTCATCGACCCCGCGCAGACCCGCACCGTGCTGGGGCTGGCCCTGTCCGCCTGCGCCAACGCACCGCTGGAGGACGTCGGCTACGGCGTCTTCCGGATGTGAAGGGGGCCGTTGTGGCCACGATGGCCGTCCTGGTCGGGGAGTGAGCAGGGTGTTCGAGACAGTCCTCGTCGCCAACCGCGGCGAGATCGCCGTCCGCGTCATCCGCACGCTGCGGTCGATGGGCATCCGCTCGGTCGCCGTGTACAGCGCGGCCGACGCCGGGGCGCTGCACACCCGCGTCGCCGACGTCGCCGTCCCGATCGGGCCCGCGCCGGCCGCCGAGAGCTACCTGTCCATCGCGCGGGTGCTCGACGCCGCCGCCCGCACCGGCGCGCAGGCGGTGCACCCCGGCTACGGGTTCCTCTCCGAGAACGTCGAGTTCGCCCGGGCCTGCGAGGAGGCCGGCATCGTCTTCATCGGCCCGCCGGTCGCCGCGATCGAGGCGATGGGTGACAAGATCCGCGCCAAGCGGACCGTCATGGCCGCCGGCGTTCCCGTCGTCCCGGGCCGCACCGAGCCCGGCATGGACGACGAGGCGGTGGCCGCCGCGGCCGTCGAGGCCGGCTTCCCGGTGCTGCTCAAGCCCAGCGCCGGCGGGGGCGGCAAGGGCATGCGCGTGGTGCGCTCGGCCGCCGAGCTGCCCGACGCGATCGCCGCGGCCCGGCGCGAGGCCCGCGGCTCCTTCGGCGACGACACCCTCCTCGTCGAGCGCTACATCGGCGCGGCCCGGCACATCGAGGTGCAGGTGCTCGGCGACGCCCACGGCACCGTCGTCCACCTGGGCGAGCGCGAGTGCAGCCTGCAGCGCCGGCACCAGAAGGTCGTCGAGGAGGCGCCTTCCCCGCTGCTCGACGACGTCCAGCGGGCCGCGATGGGCGCCGCCGCCGTCGAGGCCGCCCGCGCGGTCGGGTACACCGGCGCGGGGACGGTCGAGTTCATCGTCGACGCCGACCCGGGCGGGCGGGGCGGGGGCATCGACTTCTTCTTCCTCGAGATGAACACCCGCCTGCAGGTGGAGCACCCGGTCACCGAGCTGGTGACCGGCCTGGACCTGGTCGAGCTGCAGGTGCGGGTCGCGGCGGGGGAGCGGCTGCCCCTCACCCAGGACGACGTCCGGCTCGACGGGCACGCGATCGAGGCGCGGCTGTACGCCGAGGACCCCGTCCGGGGCTTCCTCCCGCAGACCGGCACCGTGCTCGGCCTGCGCGAGCCCACCGGCGCCGGGATCCGGCTGGACAGCTCGCTGGCCGTCGGCTCGGTCGTCGGCACCGACTACGACCCCATGCTGGCCAAGGTGGTCGCGCACGGCCCCGACCGCGACACCGCCCGCGCCCGGCTGGTCGGGGCGCTCGGGCACACCGCCGTCCTCGGGGTGCCGACCAACACCGCCTTCCTGCGCGCGCTGCTCACCGACCCCGACGTGGTCGCCGGCCGGCTGGACACCGGGCTGATCGAGCGGCGCGGCGAGGCGCTGACCGCCGCCGACCCGGTGCCGCCCACGGTGTACGCCGCGGCCGCCCTGGCCCTGCTGGTGGAGTCCGAGCCGCCCGGGCCGGTCGTCGACCGCTGGGACGTCCCCGACGGGTGGCGGCTGGGCGAGCCGGCGTGGACGGTGCGCCGGCTGCAGGCCTCCGGCGGCGACCCGGTCACCGTGCGGGTGCGCGGGCGGTCCGGCGCGGCGCAGGTGGCCGTGGCCGACGGCGACCCGGTGCCGGCCGCGGCGGTGCGGGACGGCGACGAGCTGGTGGTCACCCTGGACGGCGTCACCTCGCGGTTCGCCGTCGTGCACGTGGGCGGGCAGGTGTGGCTGGCCGCGAACGGCCGGGTGGCCGCGTTCCGTGAGCACGAGCGGCTGCAGTCCGCCACGGAGGGGGCCGGCGGGGGCGGTGTCGTCACCGCGCCGATGCCGGGGACGGTGACCGTGGTGCAGGCGTCCGTCGGCGACCGGGTGGAGGCGGGGACCCCGCTGCTGGTCGTCGAGGCGATGAAGATGGAGCACGTGCTGACCGCCCCCGTCGCGGGGACGGTCACCGAGCTCGGCGTGACGGCCGGCCACCAGGTCCGGCTCGACGAGCGGGTGGCCGTGGTGACCCCATCGGCCACCGACGAGGGGGAGTGACGCGGGTGCTGGACTACCGGCTCGACGAGGAGACGGACGCGCTGCGCACGCTGGTGCGGGAGTTCGCCCAGGAGGTGATCGCCCCGCAGATCGGGGAGTTCTACGAGCGCGACGAGTTCCCCGCCGCGATCGTGCGGCAGATGGGTGAGCTGGGGCTGTTCGGGCTGCCCTTCCCCGAGGAGTACGGCGGCTCGGGCGGCACCTACTTCACCCTGTGCGTGGCGCTGGAGGAGCTGGCGCGGGTCGACTCGTCGATGGCGATCACGCTGGAGGCCGGCGTCTCGCTCGGCGCGATGCCGATCTACCGGTTCGGCACCGAGGAGCAGAAGCAGCGGTGGCTGCCCCGGCTGTGCGCCGGCGAGGCACTGGGCGCGTTCGGGCTCACCGAGCCCGGCGGCGGCTCCGACGCCGGCGCGACCCGCACCACCGCCCGCCTGGAGGACGGCCACTGGGTGGTCAACGGCTCCAAGGCGTTCATCACCAACGCCGGCACGGAGATGACCGACCTGGTGACGGTCACCGCGGTCACCGGCACCCGGCCCGACGGCGGCAAGGAGATCTCGGCGATCGCGATCCCGACCGGGACGCCGGGGTTCGCCGTCGGCCAGCGGTACTCGAAGGTCGGCTGGAACGCCTCCGACACCCGGGAGCTGTCGTTCAGCGACTGCCGGGTGCCGGAGGAGAACCTGGTGGGGGAGCGGGGCCGCGGCTACGCGCAGTTCCTCTCGATCCTCGACGAGGGGCGGGTCGCCATCTCCGCGCTGGCCGTGGGGCTGGCCCAGGGGTGCGTGGACGAGTCGGTCCGCTACGCCGCCCAGCGCGAGGCGTTCGGCCAGCCCATCGGCCGCAACCAGGCGATCCAGTTCATGATCGCCGACATGGAGGTGCGGGCCTCCACCGCGCGGCTGGCCTACTACCGCGCGGCGGAGAAGATGCTGCGCGGGGAGCCGTTCAAGCGGGAGGCGTCGATCGCCAAGCTGTACAGCTCCGAGGTGGCCATGGACAACGCCCGCTACGCCACCCAGGTGCACGGTGGCTACGGCTTCATGAACGAGTTCCCCGTGGGCCGGTTCTACCGCGACGCGAAGATCCTCGAGATCGGCGAGGGCACCAGCGAGGTGCAGCGGATGCTCATCGCCCGCGACCTCGGCGTCGGCTGAGGGCCGCGGCGTCGGTGGAGTGGGCGAGCGCGGGATCCGCGTCCCTCCCGCTCCACCGCACCGGGGCGCTCCGGGCTCACGTCAGCAGGCGGCGCAGCACCTTGCCGGTCGGCGAGCGGGGGACGTCGTCGACGAAGACGACGTCGCGCACCTTCTCCTGGGGGGCCACCCGGTCGGCCACGTAGTCGATGAGCTCCTCCGCGGAGACCGTGCCGCGCCGGACGACGAACGCGCGCGGCAGCTCCCCGGCCTCCTCGTCGGGGACCCCCACCACGGCCGCGTCCGCCACCGCCGGGTGGGTGACCAGCACGGCCTCCAGCGCCGCGGGGGCGACCTGGTGGCCCTTGTACTTGATCAGCTCCTTGACCCGGTCGAGGAGGAAGAGCCAGCCGTCGGCGTCCATGGTCGCGAGGTCGCCGGTGCGCAGCCAGCCCTCGGCGTCGAGCGTGGATGCGGTCGCCTCCGGTGCGTGCAGGTACCCGACCATGACCTGCGCGCCGCGTACCCACAGCTCCCCGACCCCGGCGTCCCGCCCGCTGACCGGGTCGACCAGCCGCGCCTCGGTGCCGGCCACGAGCAACCCGGCCGACCCGGGCGGTCGGGGGAGCTCCCCACCCAGGGGGGCGATGGCCAGCATGGGGCCGGTCTCCGTCATCCCGTAGCCCTGGAGGACCACACAGCCCAGGCGGGCGGCGCAGGCCTGCTCGAGCCCGGCGCCCAGCGGGGCCGCGCCGCTGCCGAGCACCTCCAGCGCGGAGAGGTCGACGTCGTCGACGGCGGGGTGCTTGGCCAGCGCCAGCACGATCGGCGGCACCACGATCTGCTTGCTCACCCGGTGGCGCGCCAGCAGGCCGAGGAACTCCGGCAGGTCGAAGCGGGGCATCGTCACGGTCGTGGCGCCCTCGTGCAGCGGGTGCACCAGCTGGGTGGCGAACCCGGCGGCGTGCCACCACGGGAGCACGGCCACCGTGGTGTCGGTCGGGGCGTAGGTGAACAGCGGCTCGGTCTGCACACAGCTGGCGACCAACGACCGGTGGGTCAGCCGGACGCCCTTGGGCAGGCCGGTGGTGCCACTGGAGTACGGCAGCAGGGCGACGTCGGTGGGGTCGCCGGGGACGACCCGGCCGCCGACGGCGCCCAGCAGCTCGGCGAAGGGCCGGGCCCCGGGTGCCTCCCCGAGGACGACGAGGTCGGTCACGCCCGCCTTCTCCGCGGCCACCGCCACCCGGTCCAGCAGGGCGGGGACGGTCACCAGGCACCGGGCGCCGGCGTCCTGCAGCTGCACGGCGACCTGCTCGGGCGGTGCCAGCGGGTTGACCGGCGTGACGGCGGCCCCCGCGGCCTGGGCGCCGAGCAGCGCCACCGCCCAGTCCGGGCAGTTGGGTGCCATGAGCGCCACGACGTCGCCCCGGGCGGTGCCGGAGGCGGCGAAGCCGGTCGCGGCCCGGTGGACGGCCTCCGCGAGCTCGGCGTAGCTGGTGACCCTCCCGGTGGACCCGTCGACGAGCGCCGGGGCCTCGCCGGAGACGGCTGCGCGGTCCAGCAGGAAGGCGGGCAGGGTCTGCTCGGGGATGGGGACGGCGGGGAACCGGCTGCGGATGGTCATGACGGGTCCTCCCCGGTCCGTGGGGTGCGGACGACGGTCGCGGGAGCGAGGGCCTCCGCCGGGCGTTCGCGGCGCCGAGCTGGACGACGAGGGGCGCTCGACGCCACACCCATGCTGGCCCCCGCCGACGCCGATGGGGAGGCGCTCGTCGACGGCACCCGCGGCCGCCCCGGTCCGTCGGCCGGGAGGGGCGGACCCGCGCGGCTCAGGCGGTCACGTCGACCAGCACCTTGCCGATCGTCCCCTCCTCGACCGCCCGGTGCGCCTGCGCGGTCTCGGCCAGCGGGAACACGTGCAGCGGCAGCCCGGCGTCGTCGCCGACGCGGACCGCGCCGTCCAGGACCGCGGCGTCGACGTCCTCCACGGCGAGGTCCTTGGCCCGTCGCGGCTCGGTGTACACGTAGACGAACTGCCAGCGGGCGTTGGCCACCATCTGCGCCCGCACCGGGACGGTCACCTCGGCGCCGCCGTCGTCGGCGTACATCGCCACGGCCCCGTGCCGCGCGAGCACCTGCGCGTCCACGGCGGCGTTGCGGGCGGCGGAGACCTCCACGACGGCGGCGACGCCGTCGGGGACGATCTTGCGGACCTCCGCCACCACGTCCTGCCGCGTGTAGTCGACGACGTGGGAGGCGCCGGCCGCGGCGGCCAGCTGCGCCTTGTGCGGGCTGCTCACGGTGGCGATGACCGTGGCGTCCGACCAGCGGGCCAGCTGGATCGCGGCGTTGCCGACCGCGCCGGCGCCGCCCTGCACGAGCACGGTGCGGCCCTCCAGGGTGCCGGGACCCAGCCGGTCGGGCACCGACTCGCCGAGGGTCAGGCAGCGGTGCGCGGTCAGGAACGGGATGCCCAGCGCGGCGCCGAGCTGCAGGGACGGCGCCGCGCCCAGCAGCACGGTCTGGCGCGCCGGGACGACGGTGTACTCGGCCGCCGTCCCGTGCGGACGCTGCCACGCCGCCTCCCACACCCACACCCGCTCGCCGACCAGCGCCGGGTCCACGCCCTGGCCGACCGCGTCGACGGTGCCCGCGCCGTCCTGGCCGGGCACCTGGCCGCCCGGCTCGGGCGGGGTGTTGCGTCGGGACTTCCAGTCGGTCGGGTTCACCCCGGACCAGGCCAGGCGCACGCGCACCTCGCCCGGGCCGGGCTCGGGGGTGGGGCGGTCGCCCAGCTGCAGGACGTCGGGGTCGCCGTTCCGGGTGTAGGTGATGGCTCGCACGGCCCGCCCCCTACCCGCGGCGGGCCGGTTCAGCGCACGGATCCGTTCCGCGGTGGCCTCAGCGCCAGGTGACGGTCTCCGGACGGCGGCCGAGCACGCGGGTCACCTGCCGCAGGGCCCGGTCGCCGGCGTTGACCAGCACCGGTCGCGGCGTGCCGGCGAACAGCGGGAGGTCCGATGGGCTGTCGCTGTACACGGCGGCCCACGGCGGGGGGTACCCGCGCTCGGTCAGCACCCGCACCTTGGTCGCCCCCATGGCACGGCGCACCCGCGGCGGGAGCAGCGACCCGGTCGAGCCGACGACGTCGACGTCGGGCAGGTCGACGGCCGCGAGGAACCCGCGGGCCATCGTCTCCTCGCAGCCGGTGGCCACCACCACGTCGTCCCCGGCGGCCCGGTGCGCCCGCACGCACGCGACCGCCTCGGCGACGACGGCCTCCGGCCGGCGCGCCATCGCCGCCCGGTAGGCGTCGGCGACGGCCGCGACGTCGGACGCCGGACGGCCGCCGACCGCCAGCCGGGTGAGCAGCCGGGCGGCCAGGGGGCGGGTCCAGGGCAGCGCGGATCCCACGAGCAGCACCGGCGCGACCAGCAGCAGGGGGACCGCGCGCCACGGCGCCTGCCGCAGCCGGCCGGCGAGGAACAGGGTCGAGGCGTCCCCGTCGAGCAGCACCTTGTCCAGGTCGACGACGACGGTCCGGGCCATGCCGGGGGAGTACCGGGGTGCGGTGGTGCGGGAAACCTGCGCGGACGGCCTCCGCTGCCCACCCCGGTCCTCGCCTGCCCCTTCCGGGTGACGGGTGCCGCTGGTCCCTCCACCTCGCGGCCGCCGTGCCGATCACAGGGAGGTGCAGCTCAGACTCCCCGGCCGCCTCGCGGCCCTCCTCCCCGAGGGGCGGAGCCTGCCCGACCAGGTGTGGCTGCGGCGGCACCGCGCCATCGTCTGGATCGCCGCCGTCCAGGCCCTGGCCCTGGGCCTGCTGACCGGAGCGGTCGGCCACGCGCCGCTGACCGCGCTGTTCGTGACCTGCGGTGTGGCCTACCCGCTGGCCTTCCTGCTGCTGCCCGGGGCGGGTCGCGGGCTCCAGGGTGCCGCGACGTCGCTCAGCCTGCTCTGGGCCTCCGTGGCACTGGTGCACGTCCTCGGCGGGCTGACCGAGTCGCACTTCCACTTCTTCGTCGTCATCGGCCTGGTCGCCCTCTACCAGAGCTGGCTGCCCTTCGGGATGGCGCTGGTGGTGGTCCTGCTCCACCACGGTGTCGTGGGCACCGTCTTCCCCCACGAGGTCTTCGGGCACGACGGCGCCTACCGCTCCCCGTGGGCGTGGGCGGCGGTGCACGGCGCGTTCGTCCTCGCCGCCAGCCTCGCCCACCTCGCCTCCTGGCGCCTCAACGAGCAGCAGGGGCTGCGCGACCCCCTCACCGGCCTGGCCAACCGCACCCAGCTGGTGGAGAACGCCGACCGTCTGCTGGCGCGGGACCCCGCACCGGTGAGCGCGCTGATGCTCGACGTCGACGACTTCCGGGACGTCAACGACGCCCGCGGCCACGCCGCCGGCGACCGGCTGCTGGTCGCCGTCGCGCAGCGGCTGGCCGGGTGCGTCCGCCCCGGGGACGAGGTCGCCCGCCTCGGCGGCGACGAGTTCGCCATCGTGGTGGACGGCGGCCCCGAGGTCGCCGCTGCCGTCGGCGAGCGGGTCCTGCGTGCGCTGGTCGACCCGGTCACCGTCGACGGCCGGCCACTGGCCGTGCACGTCAGCATCGGCGCCGCCGACACCGGCACCGCCGCCCAGCGCGACGCGGTCACCCTGCTGCGCAACGCCGACCTGGCGATGTACATGGCCAAGGCCCGGGGCAAGAACCGGCTGGTCCAGTACGCCGACGGCATGGCCGAGGACGCGCAGGACAAGGCCGAGCTGCTCGAGGACCTCGCCGTCGCCACCGCGGCCGGCCAGTTCGAGGTCCACTACCAGCCGACCATCGACCTGGCCGCCGGCGTCACCACCGGCTACGAGGCGCTGCTGCGCTGGCACCACCCCACCCGCGGGCTGGTCCCCCCGGTCGAGTTCGTCCCGCTGGCCGAGGAGGGCGGCCACATCGTCGAGATCGGCCGCTGGGTGCTGGGCGAGGCGACCCGGCAGGCCGCCGCGTGGTCGGTCCAGGCCGGCCGGCCGATCGGCATCGCCGTCAACCTCTCGCCCCGGCAGCTGGCCGACGACGACGTGGTCGCCACCGTGCGCGCCGCGCTCGCCGCCAGCGGACTGCCGGCCCGTCAGCTGACCCTCGAGGTCACCGAGGGCGTGCTGGTCCGGGACGTCGACGAGGTCGTCGGGCAGCTGCTGGCGCTGCGGACCCTCGGCGTGCGCATCGCCATCGACGACTTCGGCACCGGCTACTCGAGCCTGTCCTACCTGCGCCGGCTGCCCGCCGACATCGTGAAGATCGACCGCAGCTTCGTGCAGGAGCTCGGCACGGGGAACCGGTCCACCACGCTGGTCGCCTCGATCATCGAGCTGGCCCGCAGCCTGCACCTCGACGTCGTCGCCGAGGGGGTGGAGACGCCGGAGCAGCAGGCCGTGCTCGGCCGGCTGGCCTGCTCGCACGCCCAGGGCTACCTGTTCGGGCGGCCCGCGCCCGCCGATGCGCAGGCACCGGCGGCCGTGGACGCCCCCGTCGTCCCCGCCCCGCGGGGGCAGGTCAGCACGCGCTCCTGACCCGCCCCGCGTCGGTCAGCCGCTCACGGCCGGCGCTCGGGCTCGTCGTGCCCGCCGAGGTGGACCGGCGCCGTGCCCGGCGGGACCGGCTCCTCCTCCACCGTCCCGACCTCCGCGAGCACCTGCGGGTTCCGGATCCGGACGGCGGCGTACCAGGCCAGACCGAGGACGAGCGCCCCCAGGAAGATCCACGGCATGAGGTTCATCGGCCAGTCGGGGACCGGGACGACGTTCTTGTAGAACACGTAGAGCAGCGCCGCCACGACGACGACCGCGAGGAGCGTCGACAGCGGGTTGCCCTCGCCCCGCCGGCGGAGGAAGAACGGCAGCGCCAGCGCCATCAGCAGGTAGCCGAGCATGTAGCCGAACGTGCCGATCGTGCCGACGTAGGCGTAGACCTCCAGCGGCGCCCGCCCGGCGACCATCAGCAGGATCGGCACCAGGCCGACGACGGGCGCGATGACGCCGATGGCGACGTGCGGCGTCTTGTGCCTGGCGTGGGCCCGGCCCAGCGCCGCGGGCAGCACCTCCTCCTCGCCCATGGTGTAGATCACGCGGGAGGCGGCGTTGATGCTGGCGATGGCGACGGCGAAGAACGACGCCGTCACCCCGAGGTCGACCAGCCAGGTCACCCCGCCCAGCCCGTTGCGGCCGGCCAGGTCGCTGATCGGGGCCGAGCTGGCGCTCAGGGCCTCGGTGCCGCCGAACCCCAGCACGGAGGCGTAGGTCGCGAACACGTAGAGGACGCCGACGAGCACCGCGCTGCCGATCACCGCGCGGGGGATGGTGCGGTGCGGGTCGCGCGCCTCCGCGCCCAGGCTGGCCGAGCTCTCGAACCCGACGAACCCCAGGACGGCGAGGACGATCCCGAACGTGACGCCGTCCGAGGTGAGGCCGGACAGGTCGAACTGCGACGGGGCCGAGCTGTCGCCGCCGCGGGCGACGACGACGACCAGGACGAGCAGGACGGCGGCCACCGAGACGACCTCGAGCACCAGCCCGATGCGCGTGGAGATCTTGATGCCGGCGATCGCGAAGGCGGCCGCGGCGACCGTCGTGATCGCGGTGATCACGATGAACCCGGTCTGCCCGGCCGTGGGCAGCCCGAGCGTCTCGAGGAAGCTGGCGGCATAGGGGCCGATCAGCGTCACGCCGAGCATCGCGATGCAGGTGTACCCGATGACCAGGCCCCAGCCGGCCGCGAACGCCCCGGTGGGGCCCAACCCGCGGGCGACGTAGCTGTACAGCGAGCCCGAGGACGCGAACCGCCGTCCGAACTGCGCCACGACCAGCCCGACGAGGACCACGATGACCGTGGCCGCCACGTAGGACAGCCACGCCCCCTGGCCGGCGAACAGCACGATCAGCGCGGGGCCGGTGGCCATGACGGCGCTGGGGGCGATGCCGGCCACCGACTGGGACAGCACCTCCACCTGGCTCATCGACGCATGGGCCAGGCCCTGGTCGGACTGGACCGGCCGGGGTTGTGCCTCCCTGGCCGTCACCGGGCCACGTGTCCGTGGCCGTCGGGAGCGTGGCCGTCGGGTGCGTGGCCGTCGGGTGCGTGGCCGTTCCCGTGCCCGTTGCCGGTGTGGCACGCAGGCGTCGAGGGCGGCAGGTCGAGGGCCGGGTTGCCGTCGAAGAACCCCACGGGCTTGAGGTGGAACCCGATGTAGCTGACCGGCATGACCGGCCAGTCCTCGGGGCGGACGACGTGGTGGGCGCCGAACGAGTACCAGACCACGACGTCCTGGTCCTCGAGGGGCCGGTCGGCCTTGACGAACTCGGGCAGCCCGCCGGCGTTCTCGCACTGGTTGGGGTAGTCCCCGGCGGCGAACATCTCGCGCCCGTCGTACTGGGTCACCCACAGGTGCTTGTAGGCGAACTGGGCGCGCGAGAAGGCCTGCGAGCCCTCCTGCTGCAGCGGGAGCACGTTGTCCCCGGGCATGAGCTTGTACCCGGCCGGCTGGCCGAGCTCGTTCACCGAGGAGGGGTTGACGATGTACCAGACCCGGGCGGCGAACGGGTCGATCAGCCGCTGGGCCTCGCTCTCCCGGCCCAGCAGCGTCTTCTGGGTGACCCAGGCGTTGCCGTAGGGGTTGTCCGCACCCGGGGGCAGCGGGACGGAGTCGACCTCGTAGACGGAGTTGCGCTCGCCGTCGACCTGCATGTCCAGGCGGACGTTGAAGAAGTGCTGGTGGTGCGGGCCGTAGAGGCCGGGGGCGACGAGGGTGCCGAACCGCGGCTGCTCACCGGGTGGGACCGCGCCGGTGGAGATGACGCCGGTGAGCTTGACCTCGAACTGGATGCTGCCGTCGGTGTAGAGGTACCAGAAGAACCCGTACTCGTAGTTGCCGACGGTGGCGAAGCAGGAGATGACCAGCCGGCGGGAGCGCCGGACCTCCATCTTCTCCGTGCGGAAGTCGGTGTGCTTCCAGCCGACCCCGTAGTCCTCCTCGTGCATGCAGATGGCGTTGGGGATGGTGAGCGGCTCGCCGTCCTGGTCGTTGGCGACGGCGTCGAAGTAGTGGATCTCGCCCAGGCAGTCGCAGCCGAGCTGCAGCGGGTTCAGCAGCAGCCCCACGCCGTACTCGCCCTCGTCGAAGACGTTCTTGATCCGGTGCGTGGGAGCCGGGTCGGCGTAGGGGATGTACATCTCCGACAGCGACGCGCGGTAGACCACCGGGCGCAGCCGGCCCTTGTCCTCGTAGCCGACCTGGTGCAGCACGAGGCCCTCGCGGGGGCTGTAGCCCACCCGCAACCGCCACTTCTGCCAGCTGACCGCGTGGCCGTCGACGGTGAAGCTCGGCCCCTGCGGCTGGGTGATCTCGATCGGCCGGACGTCGTCGCGCAGCCCGGGGAACGCCGGGCGGTTGTCCTCGTCGAACGCCAGCTCGGG
The DNA here is from genome assembly GCF_054050635.1 of Geodermatophilus sp. SYSU D00079. NCBI lineage: Bacteria > Bacillati > Actinomycetota > Actinomycetes > Geodermatophilales > Geodermatophilaceae > Geodermatophilus > Geodermatophilus sp. SYSU D00079. The sequence goes on from NZ_JBJGZS010000002.1 coordinate 92,261, forward strand.
CACGTAGTTGCCGGCCTTCTCGGGCAGCGGCACGACGCCGTGGTCGCGGACGTCGATGACCTCCATCCGGTCGAGGTCGACCAGCACGATGAGGCCCTCGACCGGGCGGGCGTAGCCGTTGTCGTCCTCGCGGGAGCGGACGAAGGTCAGCGGTCGGATGAGCCGACGGCCCGTGGGGTCCTCCAGGTCGTAGCCGGCGGCCCAGGGGTCGATCATCGTCAGCGAGAAGTCGGTGACCCCGCGCTTGCGCATCGCCTCCTGCCAGCGGGGGTCGGCGCGGGTGATCTCCTCGGTCTGGAAGAACTCCTCCAGCATCACGCTGGGCTGGACGCCCTCCACGACCTCCCAGGAGGTGACCAGGCCGCTGGAGAGGGAGACCACCGCCTCGACCGTCTGCTGGTGGCCGCGGTCGTAGAGGACGACGGAGGCCGCCCGTTCCGGTTCGGGTCCGCCCGCGCGGTCGTACGCGAGGACCTCCTGCTTGGAGGGCTCGTGCAGGCGGATCATCACGAACCGGACCTGCTCGCCGAGGTCCCGCTGCTCGCGGAGGACCTGCGACGTCCGCCGGATCTCGTCCGGGCTCAGGGGCTCGAGCGGGTTGCTGGTGGTGGTGCGTACGTCGGGAGCGTGGATGGCCACGGCATTCTCCTCGAGGAGCGTCGACCGGGTCTGGGGGCGCGGGGGCGCGCGGCCAGGTGCGCGGGACCGTACCGAGGACGGTTGCGGTCGACAAGGAGGTGCAGTGACCTAGGTCACAAGTGCTGGTCGGGGCCGTGACCCGCCGTCAACGCGGAGTGATGGAGAGGGTCAGCGCGCGGCGGCCCTCCTCCGACCGCGCGGTGGCCATCCGCTCGGCCGACGGCGTGCCGTACTCGGTGGTCCGCTGGCGCGCGGGGCGGCCGATGGCGGCGGCCATCGCCTCGAGCTGGGCGATGGTCTTCAGCGAGCCGTTCTCGCTGCCGGCCATCCGGCTGATCGTCTCCTCCATCAGCGTGCCGCCGAGGTCGTTGGCCCCACCCTGCAGCACCGCCTGGGTGCCGACGTCGCCGAGCTTGACCCAGGAGGTCTGCACGTTGGCGATCCGCCCGTGCAGCAGCAGCCGGGCCACGGCGTGCACGGCGCGGTTCTCCCGCACGGTGGGCCCGGGGCGGGCGACGCCGGCCAGGTAGATCGGTGAGCTGTGGTGCACGAAGGGCAGCAGCACGAACTCGGTGAACCCACCCGTCCGGTCCTGGATCGCGGCGAGGGTGCGCAGGTGGGCGACCCAGTGCGCGGGGGTGTCGACGTGGCCGTACATCATCGTCGAGGTCGTGGGGATGCCCACCCGGTGCGCGGTGGTGATGATCTCGATCCACGTGGCGGTGGGCAGCTTGCCCTTGGTGAGCACCCAGCGGACGTCGTCGTCGAGGATCTCCGCCGCCGTGCCCGGCACGCTGTCCAGGCCGGCCTCCTTGGCCGCGAGGAGGAACTCCTCGAACGACAGCCCGGTGCGCGCCGCGCCGTTGACGATCTCCATGGGGGAGAAGGCGTGCAGGTGGATGCCGGGCCGGCGGCGCTTCACCTCGCGGGCCAGGTCGAGGTAGGCGCTGCCGGGCAGGTCGGGGTGGATGCCGCCCTGCATGCAGATCTCGGTCGCCCCGGCGGCCCACGCCTCGTCGACGCGGTCGCCGACCTGGGCCATCGACAGGGTGTAGGCGTCGGCGTCGGTGCGCCGCTGGGCGAACGCGCAGAACCGGCAGCCGGTGTAGCAGACGTTGGTGAAGTTGATGTTCCGGTTCACCACGTAGGTGACGTCGTCGCCCACGGTGTCGCGGCGGACGGCGTCGGCCAGCGCGCACAGGTGCTCCAGGTCGGTGCCGTCCGCGCCGAGCAGGGTCAGGTACTCGGCGTCGGAGAGCCCGGCCGGGTCCTGCTCGGCGTGCAGCAGCGCGGCGAGGACCGCGCGGTCACCGACCGCCCGCGCGGTGGAGGAGCCGTCGCGGGCGCTCTCGGTGCGGGAGCGCAGCTCGGCCCAGTCGCCGTAGACGGCGTCGAAGTCGCTGCGCCGGTCGCCGGTGCGCCCGACGGTGTCGACCTCCACGTGTAGGTCGGTGCGTCCGGTCGACACCCACGCCTCGTCCGGCTCCTGCCACGGCCGCCCGACCGGCACCCGGCCCTCCACCGCGAGCCCGTCGGCGCCGGCCAGCGCGGCGACGTGCGGGCGCACCCGCGGGTCGATCCACGGCTCGGGGGCCTGCACGTAGGGCGGCTGGGCGGCCAGCCGCTCGCGGAGGGTGAACCCCGCCTCGGCGGTCAGCGCGGCCAGTTTGTCGATGTTGGGCCAGGGCCGCTCGGGGTTGACGTGGTCCGGGGTCAGCGGAGACACCCCGCCCCAGTCGTCGACGCCGGCGCGCAGCAGCAGCTCCAGCTCGGTGGAGTCCGACAGGTTCGGCGGTGCCTGCACGCGGGCCTTCGGGCCGAGCAGCAGCCGGGTGACGGCGACCGCGGCGACGTACTCCTGCAGCTCCAGGTCGTCGGCGGCGGCCATCGCGGTGCGCGGCTTGGCCCGGAAGTTCTGGACGATGACCTCCTGCACGTGCCCGTGCCGCTGGTGGGCGCCGCGGATCTGCAGGACGGCGTCCACCCGCTCGGCCGCGCTCTCGCCGATGCCCAGCAGCACGCCGGTGGTGAACGGCACCGCCGAGCGGCCGGCGTCCTCCAGCACCCGCAGCCGCACCGCCGGCTCCTTGTCCGGGGAGCCGAAGTGCGGGCCGCCCGGCTCGGCCCACAGCCGCGTGGCCGTCGTCTCCAGCATCATCCCCATCGACGCCGACACCGGCTTGAGCCGCTGGACCTCCTCCCACGACAGGACGCCGGGGTTGAGGTGCGGCAGCAGCCCGGTCTCCTCCAGCACCCGGATCGCCATCGCCCGCAGGTAGGCCAGGGTGGAGTCGAAGCCGTGCGCCTCCAGCCACTCGCGCGCCACCGGCCACCGCTGCTCGGGCCGGTCGCCGAGGGTGAACAGCGCCTCCTTGCAGCCCAGCGCGGCCCCGGCGCGGGCGACGTCGAGCACCTCGTCCGGCGACAGGAACGGCGCCTTCCCGTCCCGGCGCAGCTGCCCGGGGGTGGTGACGAACGTGCAGTAGTGGCAGCGGTCGCGGCACAGGTGGGTCAGCGGGATGAACACCTTGCGGCTGTAGGTGACCACGCCGGGCCGGCCGGCCGAGGCCAGGCCGGCGTCGCGCACCCGCCCCGCGGCGGCCAGCAGCCGGTCCAGCGGCTCGCCGTCGCCCAGCCCGCGGGCGGACAGCAGGGTCTCGGCCTCGGTCGCGTCCAGCGCGACGCCGCGCTCGGCGCGGACGACGGCACGGCGCACGGCGGACTCGGTGGGGATCAGCGGCTCGGTCATCGCGCCCGACGCTAGTCGGAGCCCCCGGCTAGAGGTCCTTGCGGGAGAACGCCAGCGCCGCCAGCGCCCACACCATCGCCACCCAGACCACGGCCCACGCCAGGTAGGCCACGGTGAGCGGGGCCTCGCTGAGGAAGGGGAAGCCCTCCATCTCGACGCCGAACTGGGCCAGCGCGGAGGGGTCCTGCAGCGCGTGCATGGCGCCGCGCCAGAGCCCGTCGGTGGGCAGCAGCACCCGCGACACCGTGCCGACCCGGGCCACGCCGTCGTTGCCGAGCGCCTGCCCGATGCCGCCCACCACGCCGGCGATCCAGGTCGCCCCGAACAGCCCCACGGCCACCACGCCGGAGGCCATGGGCGAGACGACGGTCGACAGCAGCAGGCCCAGCGTCAGCAGCACCGTGGTCTGCCCGGCCAGCAGCAGCAGCGCGCCGACGATGTCCGGCGGCCAGTAGCCGACGGTCAGCTGGACGACGAGGCACTGCGCCAGGCCCGCGAGGACGACGAAGCCGCTGCCGAAGGCCACCAGGCCCAGCCACTTGCCGAGCAGCACCGTGGAGCGGCGCACCGGGCGGGCGAGCATGGTGAGGGAGATGCCGCTCTCCACCTCGCCGGCCAGGGTGGGCCCCGCGAGGAACGCGGTGCCCAGCGCCGCGATGAGGCTCATGCCGAACATGACCAGGTTGAGCAGCTGCGAGGCGACCAGCCGGGCCTGGCCGCTGGTCAGCGTGCCGAACTCGGTGTCGGTGCTCGCCAGCTTCGCGAACCCCCAGGCGCTGAGCCCCAGCAGGGCGACGGTCAGGGCGGCCAGCGCCCACACGACCCGGCGCCGCGAGGCCTCGCGCAGGGTGAGCCCGGCGACGGTGAGCACCACGCGGGCGGTCACGGCCGGTCCTCCGCCGAGCCGGCCCGCAGGATGCCGAGCAGGCGCTCCTCCAGGCTGATCCGCGCCGGCTCCACCGCGTGCACCCGCACGCCCAGCGCCACCAGGTCGCGCACCAGGTCGGGCACCGCGGCCCCGTCGTCGTCGGCCGGCAGGCCCACGGTGAACCACTCGCCCTCGCGCACCACCGGCCCGGCCGTGGCCAGCCTGGCCTCCGCGCCCGCCACCACGCCGGTCAGGTGCAGCCGGACCTCGTGCTGGCCCAGCAGCTCCAGCAGGGTGCCGGCCGCGGCGACCCGGCCGCGGTCGAGGACGACGACCCGGTCGCACACGCGCTCCACCTCGCCGATCAGGTGCGAGTTCAGCAGCACCGCGACGCCCCGGTCCCGCAGCGACAGCACCACGTCGCGCACGTCGGCCCGGCCGAGGGGGTCCAGGGCGCTGGTCGGCTCGTCGAGCACCACGAGCTCGGGCCGGGCCACGAGCGCCACGGCCAGCCCGAGCCGCTGCTGCATGCCCTTGGAGAACCCGCCGACGCGGTCCCCGCTGCGCGCGGCCAGCCCCACGAGCTCCAGGCAGCCGAGCTGCTCCTCCCGCGGGACGTCCAGGCCGGCCAGCCGGACGTGCAGCCGCAGCACCTCGGCGGCGGTCAGCCATGGCTGGTAGCGGAACAGCTCGGGCAGGTAGCCGACCCGGGCCCGGGCGGCCGGGTCGCCGCCCGGCCGCCCGAGCACCAGCACCTCGCCGGCGTCGGGGCGGACCAGCCCCAGCAGCATCTTGATCACCGTGGTCTTGCCGGCCCCGTTGGGTCCGAGCAGGCCCACGACCTCACCGCGCCCCACCGACAGGGAGACGCCGTCGACCGCCGTCCGCCGTCCGTACCGCTTGCGCAGGCCGTCGCACCACAGGGCCGGGGCCGGTGGCAGGTCGCGGACCAGCTCCGCCGCGGCGCGGACCGCGGCGGCGCCGGGACCGGCGACCGGAGGGGCGTCGGCCCCGGCTGCGTCGGCCATGGTCAGCCCAGGTCGCGGGCGACGGCCAGCACCTCGTCGGCACCGAGGGCGCCACCGACGAGGGTCACGACACCGTCGTCGACCCAGACCACACCGGCCATGCCCTGGTCACGCGAGGTGAGCACGGTGGCGGGCACGCCGTCGACCTCCGCGGAGGAGGTCTCCACCAGGTCGGCCGGCACCGGGAGGGGCAGGGTCGAGCCGTCGGCCGTGAACGTGCGCAGCTGGGCGGCCACGTCGTCGGGCAGGCCGGGCAGCGAGAGCAGGTAGTCCCGGACCGTCTCGAACGGCGCACCGGAGGTGAACGCCGCGGGGGCCACGGCCCGCCCCACCACCAGCGTGGGCAGGCCCGAGGATTGCGACCAGACCGCTGCCACCCCGGGGCCGGCGGTGAGCCGCACCTGGGTGCCGTCCAGGCCCGCCGGCACCGGCGGGAGGGGATCGCCGGACGCCGCCGCGGCCTGCGCCGCGCGCTCGGCCGAGAAGGTGAAGACGCCGCTCAGCTCGCCGACCACCTGGTACTCCGGCTGGCCCTCCACGCCCCGCGGGAGGTCGCCGACCTCGGGGACGTCCAGGCCGCTCTCGGCGCGGGCGGCCGCGGCGTCGGGCACCGCGTGCGGCTCGCCGTCGCCGGTCACCTCGACGTCGCCGTAGGCGGTCAGGTCGGGCAGCGCCACCAGGTCCGCGGGGTCCACCTCGAGCGCGGCCACCTGCTCGGTGCGGAAGATCGGCAGCCAGTCGTTCGCGGCGGCGACACCGGCGCCGGTGAGGACGACGACGAAGGCCAACGCCGCGGCGGCGGGGCGGTGCAGCCACCCGCCCCACCGCCGGGAGGCCGCGGGCGCCGGCGTCGCGGCCCGGGCCGGCAGCGCCGTGGACAGCCGCTGCCACCCGGCCACGGGGTCGGCGTCCGGGGTGCCGTCGGCGTGCAGTGCGGCCCCGACCAGCGTGGCGTCCTCGCGCGCGGCGGCGAGGCCGGCGAGGCACGCCGGGCAGTCGGCCACGTGCCGGCGGTCGGCGTCGGGGACCCCGGCCGGCTCGTCGACGAGGCGGCGCAGCACTCCCTCACTCGGATGACGCATGACGGTTCAACTCCTTGCGCAGGGCGGACTCGGCGCGCCGCACGGTCGTGCCGACGCTGCCGGGGGACATGTCGAGTGCCGACGCGACGTCGGCGTAGCTCAGGCCGCTGTGCCGCAGCACCAGCGCCACGGCCTGCTTGCGGGGCAACCGGGCCAGCGCGGCCCGCACGCGGCTGCGGTCCTCGAGGGTCAGCACCGCCTCGGCCACGTCGGGGACGGCGGTGTCGGCGGCCGCCGCGGCGACCTCCTCGCGGGCCGTGCGGCGCCGGCCGGACCGGAGCAGGTTCAGCGAGGTGTGGGCCGCCGCGACCGACAGCCAGCCCCCGGCCTCGCCGGCGGGCACCGTGGAGCGCCCGAAGGCCAGGAACACCTCCTGCGCGACGTCCTCGGCGGAGTCGCGGGACCCCAGCACCCGGGCGGCCACCCCCACCACGCGCTGGTAGTGCAGGCGGAAGACCTCGGCCAGGTCGGCGCGCACGGCACCGCGCGCGGCGGAACCGGTCACCGCTGCGCCGCCCCTCCCTCGGGCGCCGCCGCGCACCCGGCCCGGGACGGGGAGGGCGGCGGCCGGTCCTCCGGTCCGGATGAGCTCCATGCCCCTACAGCACCGCCGGAGCCGCGGATGTGACAACCGGTGGCGTGCTCCCCGACGGCGGTCAGGCCCGGCCTGCCGCGGCGCCGGTGTCGTCGACGTAGCGGCCCCGGTGCCGGAGCAGCGGCGGAGCCGAGCCGTCCCCCGGCAGCACCTCCTCGACCCCGAGCAGCGCCAGCACGTGGTCACCGGCCTCGACCAGCCGCTCCAGCCGGCAGTCCAGCGCGACCAGTCCCCCGGTCGGCACGATGCCGCCACTGCCCGGTGCCCGGGTCCACGGCAGCGACTCCAGCAGGTGCCGGGCGCTGGGCCGGCCGGCGGAGGAGAACCGCGACGCCACGATCGCGTGCTCCGCGGCGAGCACGGTCAGCGCGCAGGTGCCGACCGCCTCGAGCACCTCCGCCGGGTAGCCGCCCGCGGTCAGCCCGACGGCGACCAGCGGCGGCCGGGCCGACACGCTCATCACCGAGGTGACCGTGGTCCCGACGTCGTCGATGTCGTCCTGCACGGTCATCAGGCACACACCGGCGGCGTACTGGCGGAGGGCCTCGGCGAACGTGGCGGGGTCGACCGGCATGGCGGCCAGTCGACCACACGGCCAGGATGCAGCGGTGATGGCTGAGGAGCAGGTGGTCGACGTCGTCGTCCTCGGGGCCGGGTCGACGGGGGAGAACGTGGCCGACACCGTCGTGCGCGGGGGCCTGACCGCGGCGCTGGTGGAGGCCGAGCTGGTTGGCGGCGACTGCTCGTACTGGGCGTGCATGCCCAGCAAGGCGCTGCTGCGGGGCACCGAGGTGCTGGCCGCGGCCCGGGCGGTGGACGGCGCGCGGCAGGCGGTCACCGGGGACCAGGACGTCGCCGCGACCCTCGCCCGCCGCGACGGGTTCACCCACTCCTGGGACGACACCTCACAGGTGCAGTGGGTCGACGGCGCCGGCATCACCCTGGTCCGCGGCACCGGCCGGCTCGACGGCGAGCGCACGGTGGTCGTGACCGGCCCGGACGGGACGACCACCCGGCTCACGGCGCGGCACGCGGTCGCGGTCTGCACCGGCTCGGAGGCGGCCGTCCCACCGGTGGACGGGCTGGCCGGCGTCGGGCCCTGGACGCCGCGGGAGGCGACCAGCGCCAAGGAGGCGCCCGGCCGGCTGCTCGTGGTCGGCGGCGGGTACGTCGGCTGCGAGATGGCCACGGCCTGGCAGGCGCTCGGCGCCCGGGTCACCCTGCTGCAGCGCGGGGATCGGCTGCTCGACGACATGGAGCCCGAGGCCGGCGAGGCGGTGGCCGCCGCGCTGCGTGGCCGCGGCGTCGACGTCCGGCTGGGCACCGACGTGGTGGCCGCCTCCCGGGAGGGGGACGAGGTGGTGCTGCGGTGCACCGACGGGGAGGTGCGCGGCGACGAGGTGCTGGTCGCCGTCGGCCGCCGGGCCCGCACCGCCGACGCCGGGCTGGACACCGTCGGCCTGACGCCGGGGGAGTACCTCGACGTCGACGACTCGCTGCAGGTGCGGGGCCTGCCGTGGCTCTACGGCGTCGGCGACGTCAACGGCCGCCGGCAGCTCACGCACATGGGCAAGTACCAGGCGCGGCAGGCCGGCGCGGCGATCGTGGCCCGCGCCCGCGGCGGCGAGGTGTCGACCGCCGACTGGTCCCCGACCGCGGCCACCGCCGACCGGCGGGCGACCCCGTCGGTGGTCTTCACCGAGCCGCAGGTGGCCAGCGTCGGCCTGACCCGGGAGGCGGCCGCAGCGGCCGGGGTGGCCCACCGCGTCGTGCAGTACCCGCTCGGGGACGTCGCCGGGGCGGCGCTGCACGCCGACGGCTACACCGGGACGGCGGTGGCGGTCGTGGACGCCGACCGGGAGGTGCTGCTCGGGGTCACCTTCGTCGGGCCGGGCGTGGCCGAGCTGCTGCACGCGGCGACGGTCGCGGTGGTCGGCGAGGTGCCCCTCGCGCGGCTGTGGCACGCCGTCCCGGCCTTCCCCACGATGAGCGAGATCTGGCTCCGGTTGCTGGAGACCGACCGCGGCTGACGCGCCCCGATGCCTTGTCCCGCCGGGGCCGTCCGGTCATCCTCGGGACGCATGGACGTGGTGTGCGTCGGCGGCGGACCCTCCGGGCTCTACTTCGCGATCTGCACGAAGCGGCAGGACTCGGGCAGCCGGGTCAGGGTCGTCGAACGCAACCCGCCCGGTGACACGTTCGGCTGGGGTGTCACCTACCCCGACGAGCTGCTGGACCTGCTGTACGAGCACGATCCGGAGAGCGCGCGGGAGATCCGCGCCCGGTCGGTCACCTGGCACGAGCAGGAGTTCCGCCTCCACGGCCGGTCGGTCTTCCTGCCGCACACCATCTCCGGCATCGAGCGGGCGACCCTCCTCGACGTCCTGGCCCGGCGCGCGGTGGAGCTGGGGGTGGAGTTCGAGTACGGGAAGGAGGTCACCGACGTCACGCCCTACGCGGACGCCGACCTGGTCGTGGCCGCGGACGGGGTGAACAGCAGGGTGCGGCAGCAGTTCGGGGACGCCTTCGGCACGCAGGTGACGGTCGGCCGCAACCGCTACGCCTGGCTGGGCACCGACCACCGGTTCCCGTTCATCACGTTCGTGTGGGAGAAGACGCCGGCCGGGTGGCTCTGGATCCACTCCTACCCGGCCCAGGGGCCGATCAGCACGTGCGTCGTGGAGTGCAAGCCGGAGACCTGGACGGGCCTGGGACTGGACCGGATGTCCTCCGACGAGGGACTGCGCCTCCTCGAGGACGTGTTCCGGGAGTCCCTGGCCGGCGGCCGGCTGTACGCGAGCCCCCGGGGCGAGCCGGCGCGGTGGCTGCGCTTCAAGCACCTGACCAACGAGACCTGGCGGCACGGCAACGTCGTCCTCATGGGCGACGCGGCCCACGCCGTGCACTACACCCGCGGCTCGGGCACCCGGTACGCGATCACGGACGCCGCGACCCTGGCCGACTGCCTCGCCGCCCACGGCGACCTCCCGCGCGCGCTGGAGGCCTACGAGCAGGAGCGCCGGCCACTCATGGACCGCGCGGTCAAGAGCGGGCAGCACCGGGCGGAGCGGTCGGAGAACGTGGACCGGCTCCTCGAGTACGACGTCATCGACTACATCACCGCCAAGAAGGGCTGTCCGCCCGAGGACCTGTGGCGCTACCGCCCGCGGACGCTGGTCCGCCAGCTGCCCCCGGTCCGTGCCGCGCGGCGTCAGGCCCTGGTCCTGCGGCGCTGGTACCACGCCCGCAGCCACTGGCCCGACGGCGACGGCGCCGCCGCCGAGCCCGCATCGGCTCAGCCCCGGTCGAGCAGCAGCAGGGTGTAGGCGGCCAGGCTCGGCCCGCCGGCCCGCGTCAGGGCAGCGGGTGCGGGGCCGTGGTCGTCTGCGGCAGTCCACCCGCGACGGTCGCGGTGACCGTCATGGACTCGAACCGGGCCACCCCGCCCAGCGTGGTCAGGAACGCGGTGTCGGCGGCGTCGCGGCCGGAGCAGATCCGCACCAGCGACCGCAGCGGCGCCAGCCGGGTGGCGTCCACCACGTGCCAGGTGCCGTCGACGTCGGCCTCGACGACGGCGTGGAAGTCCATGGGGTCCAGCCCAGGGGCGTAGACGGCGACCAGCCGAGCGGGCACCTCGAGCGCGCGCAGCAGCGTCACCGTCAGGTGCGCGTAGTCCCGGCACACGCCCCGGCCGGCCAGCAGGGTGTCGACGGCGGTGTCGACCGGCCGGCTCGCGCCCGCGGTGTAGACCAGCCGGTCGTGCACCCACTGCGCGACGCTGCCGACCAGCTCGGCGCGCGGGAGGGTGCGGTCGAACTCGGTGGCGGCGAAGCCCTCCAGCTCGTCGCTCGGGCAGTAGCGGCTCGGCCGCAGCGCCTCGGCCCAGGCGGCCGGCGTGACCGGTCGCGGCGGTCCGTCGCCCTCGACCGCGGCGGTGTAGGCGACCGTCGTCGTCCCCGCGCCCAGCTCGACCCGGTGCACCCGGGCCTCGCCGACCGCGAACTCCTCGACCGCCAGCGGCCGCCCGTCGCACAGCACGGTCAGCTGCTCCTCCAGCGGGGCGGCGGCGGCCACCTGCAGCAGCGCCGTCGCCGGGGCGGGGGAGGAGATCGTCAGGGTCGCCGCGACGTCGGTTCGCACGGACCCATGGTGGCGTCGCCGCAGGTCGCGCGCCCTGTGTGGTGCCTCACCACACCCGTGGTCGCGGGTGCCTCCGGGCCCGTGCTGGAGTGGACGCCGTGCAGCTCGAGCCCTCCCGGACCACCTGGCGCCGCTACGTCGCCCTCGGCGACTCCTTCACCGAGGGCCTCAGCGACCCCGACCCGCAGCGACCGGGGGAGTACCGCGGCTGGGCCGACCGGTTGGCCGAGCACCTGGCGGCCGCGGCCGAGGGCGAGGTCGAGTACGCCAACCTCGCCGTGCGGGGGCGGCTGCTGACGCAGGTGGTCGAGGAGCAGGTGCCGGTGGCGCTGGCCGCCCGGCCGGACCTGGTGAGCCTGGTCGCCGGCGGCAACGACCTGCTGCGCCCCGGTGCCGACCCCGACGCGCTGGCCGCCGTCCTGGAGGACGCCGTCGCCCGGTTCCGGGCCGCGGGTGCCGACGTGCTGCTGGCCACGGGGGTCGACCCGCGCCAGACGCCGATCATCCGCCGCACCCGGGGCCGGGTCGCGGTGTTCAACGCCTCGCTGTGGTCGATCGCGGCCCGGCACGGCGCCGTCGTCCTCGACCAGTGGGGCGCGGAGTGGGTGCAGGACTGGCGGATGTGGGACAGCGACCGCATCCACCTCACCGACGAGGGGCACCGCCGCACCGCGCTGGCCGCCGCGACCGCCCTCGGCCTGCCCGTCGGCGACGACTGGCGGCAGCCGCTGGCCCCGCAGCCGCCGCGGGCGCTGCGCGCGGCGCTGGCCGAGGAGGCGGCCTGGGTGCGCGGCTTCGTCGCCCCGTGGATCGCCCGCCGCCTGCGCGGCCGCTCCTCGGGGGACGGCCGCGCGGCCAAGCGGCCGGTCCCGCTGGCGCAGCCGCGCGCCTGACCTCAGTCCCGGTCGTCGTCCTCCGCGGCCGGGCCGGCGTCGGCCTCCGGGTCGCGGACCAGCCGCAGCGCCGGTCCGGACGGCGGGCCGACGTCCACGGCCGGGTCGGTGTACTCGAGCTCCTCCACCACCAGCGCGTGCTCGGCGGCCAGGACGTCCTCGACGGTGACCGTGCCGGGCGGCATGGTCCCGGCCAGCTCGACGTCCTCGGTCGTGGGGGCGGGGCCGGGCAGCGGGGCGGGTCGGCCGAACGCGTACCCCTGGGCCATCACGCAGCCGTGCTCGCGCAGCCACTCGGCCTGGTCGAGGTCCTCGATGCCCTCGGCGATGACCTGCAGGCCCATGCCGAGACCGAGCTGCACCAGCCCCTGCACCAGCGCGGCGGTGGAGGGCTCGGTCACCACGTCGGCGACGAACGAGCGGTCGATCTTGACCGTGTGGATGGGCAGCCGGTGCAGGGCGGTGATCGCCGAGTAGCCGGTGCCGAAGTCGTCCAGCGCCAGGGTGACGCCGGCGTCGGTCACCTCGGACACCGCCTGCAGCGTGGCCTCGGCGGCGAAGAGCGCGGTCGACTCGGTGATCTCCAGCTCCAGCCGCTCCGGCGGCAGGCCGGACTCGGCGAGGGCGTCGGTCACCAGCTCGGCGAAGCCGGGCTCGGCCAGGTGCCGGGCGGAGATGTTGACGTGCACGCGCAGCCCGGCCGGCCAGGTCGCGGCGTCCACGCAGGCCCGGCGCAGCACCCACGCGCCGAGCTTGGAGGTCAGCCGGTTGTCCTCGGCCGCGGCCATGAACGCGCCCGGGGGCAGCAGCCCGCGGGTGGGGTGCTGCCAGCGGATGAGCGCCTCGTAGCCGAGCAGCGTCTCGTCGGCCAGGGCCACGATCGGCTGGTAGAACAGCCGCAGCTCGTCGGAGTCCAGCGCGTGCCGCAGGTCGGCCTCCAGCTGCAGCTGGTCGATCTCGCTGTCGCTGAGCACCCCGTCGTGCACCTCGATGCGGGCCCGGCTGCCGTCGGCCTGGGCGCGGGTGAGCGCGTTGTGGGCCTGGCGCAGCAGGTCGTCGGGGGCGACGTCGGAGCCGAGGGTGAGCCCGACACTGGCCGACAGCACGATCTCGCGCTCGCCGATGAGGAACGGGTCGTCGAGCACCGACAGCAGCCGGTCGGCCAGCGCGCGCAGGCCCTCGAGGTCCTCGACGTCCTCGGCGAGGATGAGGAACTCGTCCGAGCCCAGCCGCACCGCGGTGTCCTCCACCCGGGTGCTCCAGCGCAGCCGGTCGGCGACCTGGATGAGCAGCTGGTCGCCGGCCTCGTGCCCGAGGACGTCGTTGACCGCCTGGAACCGGTCCAGGTCCAGGTGCACCAGCCCCACCTGCAGCCCGCGGCGGCGGGAGAGGGCCAGCGCGTGGTTGAGGCGCTCGCCCAGCGCCCGGCGGTTGGGCAGGCCGGTGAGCGGGTCGGTGTAGGCCCGGCGGACGAGGTCCTCCTCCGCGCGGCGCCGGTCGGTGACGTCGACCAGCGACAGGACGACGAACTGCGGCGCGCCGGTGCTGGTGTGGATGACCTCGTGGGACTGCATCGCCCACAGCTCGCTGTTGTCGGCCCGGCGCAGCCGCCGCTCGCCGTCCAGGCGCAGCCACGGGTCCAGCGGGCCCTCCGGGGCCGGGGGCAGGTCGGGGACCGGCGCCTCGTCGGGGTGGGCCAGCAGGTCGACGTGCCGGCCGACGAGGTCCTCGGCGGTGCGGCCGGTCATGGAGCACAGCGCCTCGTTGACCACGAGGAGGTGACCGTCGAGGTCGACCAGGGCCTTGGGGATCGGGGCGGCGAGGAACAGTGCGCGGAAGAGCTGGCCGCGGTCGGCCAGCAGGGTGTCGATGGCGCGGAGCCGCGAGCCGGCGGCGGCGCCGGGGTTCCCACCCCGGGGCCGCGGTACGTCGGGGGCGCTCAGGTTCACCGGTCCAGGGTGAGGGACCGATGCCGTCAAGTGACGGAACCTCTCGTCGGAGAGTCGTGGTCAATCGAGCACACTCAGTGATGACGCGGTACGGCGGCGACGGGGGTGACGGGTGGGACGCCGCTGTGGCCGTCGTCCTCCTCCGGTGTCGGGCGGGAACAGGCGGCGCCGCCGCCGCGCTTGCCTCCCCGGACGACGAGAGAGGTGGAGCGATGGACGGCTTCCCGAAGCGGATCGGTTTCCTGTCCTTCGGGCACTGGCAGCCGGTTCCCGGATCGCAGGTGCGCACCGGGCGTGACGCCCTGGTGCAGAGCGTGGAACTGGCGGTCGCCGCCGAGGAGCTCGGCGTGGACGGCGCCTACGTGCGCGTGCACCACTTCGCGCGGCAGCTGGCCTCCCCGTTCCCCCTGCTGGCCGCCATGGCCGCGCGGACCAGCCGGATCGAGGTCGGCACCGGCGTGACCGACATGCGCTACGAGAACCCGCTGTACATGGCCGAGGAGGCGGCGGCGACCGACCTGCTCGCCGACGGCCGGCTGCAGCTCGGCATCAGCCGGGGGTCACCCGAGACGGCGCTGCGCGGTTCGGAGGCGTTCGGGTACGTGCCGCCCGAGGGGGCGACGGACGCCGACCTCGCCCGGCAGAAGACCGCGCTGTTCCTCGCGGCGATCTCCGGTCAGCCGGTCGTGGACGCCGATCCGCAGATGACCGGCGGGATGACCGGCCGGCTGGCGGTCCAGCCGCAGTCGCCGGGCCTGGCCGAGCGCATCTGGTGGGGGTCGGGCACCCGCGCGACCGCCGAGTGGACGGCGCGCCAGGGCCTGAACCTCATGAGCTCCACCCTGCTCGTCGAGGACACCGGCGTGCCCTTCGACGAGCTGCAGGCCGAGCAGATCGCCCGCTACCGGGCCGCCTGGGCCGACGCCGGCTGGGAGCGGACGCCGCGGGTGTCGGTGAGCCGCAGCGTGATGCCGATCGTCACCGACCTCGACCGGCAGTACTTCGGCGAGCGGTCCGGCGACGACCAGGTCGGCCTGCTCGAGGGCGTGCGGGCCCGGTTCGGCAAGAGCTACGTCGGCGAGCCCGACCAGCTGGCCGAGGAGCTGGCGAAGGACGCCGCCGTCCGGGAGGCCGACACCCTGCTGCTCACGGTGCCCAACATGCTGGGCGTGGACTACAACGCCCGCCTGCTGGAGACCATCGTGCGGCACGTGGCCCCCGCGATCGGCTGGGTGCCCCCGGCCGAGCGCTGAGGCCGGGCGGCTCCTCGCGGTCGCCGCGGGACGCCGGCGCCGAGCTCTCGTCGCTCAGCTCTGCAGGAGCCTGAGGACGGTCGAGGCGCCCTGGTTCGCCTGCGACAGCATCGCGGTGCCGGCCTGGACGAGGATCTGGTTCCTGCTGAAGACCGTCATCTCCTGCGCCATGTCGGCATCCACGATCCGGGACAGGGCGGCAAGGGTGTTCTCGCGCGCGACGCCCAGGTTCGCGATCGTGTGCTCGAACCGGTTCTGGAGCGCACCCAGGTCCGCCCGCTGGGTCGACACGGTCCGGATGGCCGCGTCGATCATCGTGAGCGCGTCCAGGCCCGGGGTGAAGACCGGGCTGGCCTCCACCAGGTCCTCGGCTGTGGCGTCGTCGGCGGGGACGGGGCCGCGGAACTGCAGGCTCGTGCCGCGGTCCACGAACTCGTCGTCGCTGAGGGTGGTGAGGCGGCTCTCCACGAAGGCGTGGTCGTCGTCGGTGATGCCCGCGGCCTTGGCCGCCGCGTTCAGCTGGGCCAGCGCCTCGTCCCCGTCGACGGCGCCGTCCCCATCGGTGTCGGTGTAGGCGACGGAGCCGAGCTCGAGGGTCCTGCCGTTGGCGGAGATGCCTCCCCGGAGGGTCGGGAGGGCGGCTGCGCCCGTACCGGGGAACACGAGGACCCCGCCCTGCGGGGGGATGGACGTGCGGGCCGCGACCTCCAGGACCTGGGGAGATCCATCGCTGTAGCGCGGGGTGAGCGCGACCAGTTCCGCGTCCGTCGCGTTCGGCGCGGGGTCCTCACCCCGGAAGATCAGGTCGTCGCCGTCGTCCACGAACGGGTCGACCCGGTGGGTGACGCCGCTTGCGGCGGCCGCGGCGTTCAGCTGGGCCACCCGTTCGCAGTTGTCGACGGCACCGTCGCCGTTGCTGTCGGTGTAGGTCACCGTGCTCAGGTCGAGGGTGCGACCGTCGTAGCTGATCGTGCCCCGCAAGGCGGCGATGCCACCGGGCTCGGTGGTGGCCCCCATGAAGACGACCTTCCCGGTCTGCAGGCCGTCGACACGACCCCGTGCCGGGAACGCGCCCACCGATGCGGGGTCGCTGTTCGCAGCGAGGTTCACGCCGTCCACCCGGAGGCCCTTGGCGTCGAGGGCGGCCCTGATGGTCACGGAGATGGTCTCGCCGGCGTCGGCCCCCACCTGGAAGGTGCCGTCGTAGGTGCCGTCCAGCAGCCGGCTGCCGTTGAACGTGGTCGTCTCGGTGATGCGGGTCAGCTCGCTCTTGAGCTGGTCCAGCTCCGCCTGGATGCCGGCCCTCGCGTCGCCGGCCAGGGCACCGGCGTTGGCGCCCTGGACGGCGAGGTCGCGCATGCGTTGCAGGATCGCGGTGGTCTCCGTCAGCGCACCCTCGGCGATCTGC
This sequence comes from Geodermatophilus sp. SYSU D00079, assembly GCF_054050635.1. NCBI lineage: Bacteria > Bacillati > Actinomycetota > Actinomycetes > Geodermatophilales > Geodermatophilaceae > Geodermatophilus > Geodermatophilus sp. SYSU D00079. The sequence continues at coordinate 108,865 of NZ_JBJGZS010000002.1, forward strand.
ACGACGCTGACCCCGTCCCGGGTGTTGCGGACGGCCTGGGTGAGGCCACCGAGCTGCGAGCGCAGCCCCACGGAGATGGCCAGACCCGCCGCGTCGTCGGCCGCCCGGTTGACCCGGTACCCGGAGGACAGCCGCTCGAGCGACCGGCTCATCTGGTTGCTGGTCACCGCCAGACTGCGGTGGGCGCTCATCGCCGCGATGTCGGAGAGAACCCGCAGAACCACGGACCCTCCTCGTGGCTCGGTGGACGGGCGCTCAGCGCTGAGGGTGGCGCACCACCAGTAACGGCCGGTGGTGGTGACAGTTGAGCCGAACGCCCTGCACAGCCCGGGGATCGACGTACCGAGGCCCGGGTGCAGACGCAGCCGGCACGAGCGCGCCCGGCAGGGATCGAACCTGCGACCAAGTGCTTAGAAGGCACCTGCTCTATCCGCTGAGCTACGGGCGCTCGGGTGCCGATCATCGCACTGGACCGCGCCGGCCCGCGGGGTGCCGGGCCGGTCGCAGCGGCACCGCTGTGGGCGGTGCGGGTGAGGCGGTCACCCCGGCAGTGCACCAGGTCCCGCCGCTCGCACCGCTCCGGTCGTCCACAGGCGGTGGCGCCGTCCACAGATGCCGGCACCCGCCCTCGCACAGGTGCTGCGGCACCCAGGGTCGGTCGCACACCGGCACCGCGCCGGTCGCGCCGTCCCGGCGCAGCACCCTCGAGGAGCACCGTGAACGACACGATCGTCACCGTCGTCGGCAACGTCGTCGACACCCCCCGCCGCTACCGCCCGGAGGGCGGCACCCCGGTGACCAACTTCCGCCTGGCCTCCACCGCCCGCCGCTTCGACAGCCGCAGTCAGGAGTTCGTCGACTCCGGCACCTTCTGGGTCGACGTCGAGTGCTGGAACGACCTGTCGGGCAACGTCTCCGGCAGCGTGAGCAAGGGCGATCCGGTGATCGTCCACGGCACGCTCACCACGCACAGCTGGGAGTCGGAGAACGGTCGCCGCAGCACACCGCGGATCCGCGCCTCGGCCGTCGGCCCGAACCTCGCGCGAGGTACGACCGCGTTCACCCGTGCCCGGGCGGCCCGCCCCGCCGAGGCCGCGGAGCCCGTGCTGCCGGCCCCATTGCGCCCGGCCGACGACGGTTTCCCGGCGGAGGTCGACGACCCGGTGGCCGGCCGGGACTACGTGGACGCCACCGAGACGTTGCACGGGGTGGACGCCACCGACCTCGCCGCGGTGCCCGCGCACGCCTAGTTGCCCGGGCTGGGAGGATCGGAGGCGAGAACGCACGGGGGTGGGCCGGCAGACGGCCGGCCCGCCCCCCACTCGCGAATCGACGGAAGGCCTGCGAAGCCCAGTGGCTCAGTACATCTACACCATGGTGCGTGCGCGCAAGGCGCACGGCGACAAGGTGATCCTGGACGACGTCACCCTGTCGTTCCTGCCCGGCGCCAAGATCGGCGTGCTCGGGCCGAACGGTGCCGGCAAGTCGACGGTCCTCAAGATCATGGCCGGCCTCGAGCAGCCGTCCAACGGCGACGTGATGCTGGCGCCGGAGGCCACGGTCGGCATCCTGCTGCAGGAGCCGCCGCTCAACGAGGAGCTCGACGTGCGCGGCAACGTCGAGGAGGCGGTCAAGCCCCTCCGCGACGCGCTGACCCGCTTCGAGGAGGTCAGCGCGGCGATGGGGGAGCCCGACGCCGACTTCGACGCGCTCCTGGGCGAGCAGGGCGAGCTCATGGAGTTCATCGAGAACCACGACGGGTGGGAGCTCGACGCCCGCATCGAGCAGGCCATGGACGCGCTGCGCTGCCCGCCCGGGGACGCCGACGTGACCGTGCTCTCCGGTGGTGAGCGCCGCCGCGTGGCGCTGTGCAAGCTGCTGCTGGAGGCGCCCGACCTGCTGCTGCTCGACGAGCCCACCAACCACCTCGACGCCGAGAGCGTCGCGTGGCTGGAGCAGCACCTGGAGAAGTACGCCGGCACCGTCGTCGCGGTCACCCACGACCGGTACTTCCTCGACAACGTGGCGCAGTGGATCCTCGAGCTCGACCGCGGCCGCGCCTATCCCTACGAGGGCAACTACTCCACCTACCTGGAGACCAAGGCGGCCCGCCTCAAGGTCGAGGGCGCCAAGGACGCCAAGCGGCAGAAGCGGCTGGCCGAGGAGCTGGAGTGGGTCCGGTCGGGCGCCAAGGCCCGCCAGGCCAAGAGCAAGGCCCGTCTCCAGCGTTACGAGGAGATGGCGGCCGAGGCGGACAAGTACCGCAAGCTCGACTTCGAGGAGATCCAGATCCCACCGGGCCCGCGGCTGGGCAACGTCGTCGTCGAGACCCGCGACCTCACCAAGGGCTTCGGCGACCGGGTCCTGATCGACGACCTGTCGTTCACCCTCCCGCGCAACGGCATCGTCGGCGTCGTCGGCCCCAACGGCGTCGGCAAGACCACGCTGTTCAAGATGCTGGTCGGCGAGGAGAAGCCCGACGACGGCGAGATCAAGGTCGGCGAGACGGTCAAGCTCTCCTACGTCGAGCAGAGCCGGGCCGGCATCGACCCGAAGAAGACGCTGTGGGAGGTCGTCTCCGACGGTCTGGACCACATCCAGGTGGGCAACGTGGAGATGCCGTCGCGCGCCTACGTCGCCGCCTTCGGGTTCAAGGGCCCGGACCAGCAGAAGCCCGCGGGCGTGCTGTCGGGCGGTGAGCGCAACCGGCTCAACCTCGCCCTGACCCTCAAGCAGGGCGGCAACCTGCTGCTGCTCGACGAGCCGACCAACGACCTCGACACCGAGACGCTGACCAGCCTGGAGAGCGCGCTGCTGGAGTTCCCCGGCTGCGCCGTCGTGGTCAGCCACGACCGCTGGTTCCTCGACCGGGTGGCCACCCACATCCTCGCCTACGAGGGCGAGTCCAAGTGGTTCTGGTTCGAGGGCAACTTCGCCGACTACGAGAAGAACAAGGTGGAGCGGCTCGGTCCCGAGGCGGCCCGCCCGCACCGCGCCACCTACCGGAAGCTGACCCGGGACTGAGTGAGGGGATCCCGCTGCCCCCGCCTCGCACGCGCGGTGCGGGCGCTGCAGCGGGGCCGCTCCAGCACCTCACCGACGGCCGGTCGGAGCACCCGCTCCGGCCGGCCGTCGGCGTCCGAGGGGCGACCGGCGTGCGGGGCGGCGGGGCCGGTACGGCAGGGTGGAGCGCGTGAGGCACACCGTGCGCGTCCCGATGCGCTGGTCGGACATGGACGCCTACCAGCACATCAACAACGTCGCCTTCCTCGGCTACTTCGAGATGGCCCGGGTGAACCTGTTCTTCGAGCACCCGACCCACGACTCGGAGACCGGGATGCGGCGTGGGCTGGTCGTCGCCGGGCACGACATCCAGTACAAGCGCTCGGTGGTCTACGACGCCGACCCGCTGGAGGTGCAGGTCTGGGTCTCCGGGATCCGGGCGGCGGCGTTCACCTGCCACTACGAGCTCTTCGACCACGGGCAGCTCGCCGCCACCGGCAGCACCCTGCTGGTCCCGTTCGACTTCGCCCTCAACCGGCCGCGCCGCCTCACGCCGGGGGAGAAGGAGTTCCTCGCCCGCTGGACCGACGAGCCCACCGCGGCCTGACCACCTCGGGTCCCCGGCTCAGCGCGCGGGTGCCGCCTGCACCAGTCCGGCGCCGGCGTGCCGCCAGTCGCGCGGGGGGACGCTCGGCACCACCCGCTTACCGAGCGGGAAGAGCCCGACCGCGGCGAGCTTGAAGGACGCGATCCCGAACGGGATGCCGACGACGGTCAGGCAGAACCCGATCCCGCTGACGACGTGCACCAGCGCCAGCCACCACCCGGCCACGAGGAACCACACCAGGTTGCCCAGTGCCGACGGCGCCCCGGCTCCCGGCGCCGGCACCGTCGTCCGCCCGAACGGCCAGACCACGAAGCCCGCCAGCCGGAACGCGGCGATGCCGAAGGGGATGGTGACGACCAGCAGGCACGCGATGAGCCCGGCCAGCGCATAGGCCAGGGCGAGCACCCAGCCCTGGAACACCAGCCAGACGATGTTGAGCAGGGTCCGCAACGTGTCCACGTCCCTTCCACGGACCGGGTGACCGCAGGGTTCCACGGGGGAGCTCGTGCTCTGCCCACCGTGGTGGGCAGAGCACGAGCTCCCCCGCACGGCCACCGGCCCACGGCGGCGCGAGGACGGGAGGCGGTCAGGCGCCGACGACGCGGGGCACCGGGCGGTCGGCTCCCGTGGGCGCACCCCGCCGGGCGGCCTCGTCGTCCGTCACCGGACGCACCGGCGCGCCCTCGGCGACGGGGGCACCGACGAAGACCGCGGCGTTGATCCCGCCGCGGTGCACCATCGCCTTCACGAGGCGGGCTCCGGTCAGCCGTTCCAGGTGGGTGCACGGCGGGCAGCGCTTCATGCCGAACAGCAGCGCGTCGCCGACGGCGAACCAGCGGCCGACCAGTGACGGCAGGTCGATCCCGGTGGTGACCAGGTTGCGGCGGGTGTCCCCGGGCGTCAGCGGCACGCCCACCTCCGCGGCGACGGCGGCCACGTCCCCGGCGTCGATGAGGGTGAGCTGCTTCTCCAGGTCCGGGTACCGCGCCCACGTGCCCCCGCCGAGGGCGTACCGGTCGCCCTCGAGACCCCGGCCGGCCAGGAGCCGGGCGGTCGGCACCCGCCGCATCGGCGCGGCCGCCGTCTCGGTGAGCCAGATCCCGGTCACCACCCCGCCGGTCGTCACGCGCGCCCCACGGGGACCCGCCGGGCGGGGGCGTCATCGGCCCCGCGCGCGTCGAGGGCCTCGCTGAGGGTGTGCGCCAGCTGCAGCACCGAGATGACCAGCGGCACGAGCAGGCCCAGCCGCACCCGCTCGGCGCCGCGGGCGGCCTGGGCCTCGCGGATCCGGGCCGCGCGCTCGGCCAGCAGCGGGATGAAGCGCAGCGTCATCGCGACCACCAGCCCCACCCGTGCCGGGCGCACGCCGACGACCCGGAGCGGGCCGGCCAGCCACTCCACGACCGCCACCAGCGCCGTCACCCGGGTCGTCGAGGTGACCACGGCCGCGGCCAGCACGAGGGCGAGCAGCCGCAGCACCGCGACCGCCCCGGCCAGCGGCCCGGTCACGAGCAGGTGGACGACGAACAGGGCGGCCAGCCAGATCCACACCGGGCGCACCTGCCCCCACAGCGCGCGGGCCGGCAGCCGTGCCACCAGCAGCCCGACCGCCAGCACCGCGGCGAGCGCCCCGGCCACCACCACCAGCCGCGACGACACGAACAGCCCGACCCCCAGTGCGGCGAGGACGGCCAGCTTCAGGCCGGCGGGGGCGCGGTGCACCGGACTGCTGCCCGGGACGTACAGCGACAGCATCAGCCCATCCTCGCCACGTACCAGGGCACCGTCTCGGCCGGCGCACCGTCGGCGGCGACCCGGCCGTCCTCGAAGACCAGCACCCGGTCGAAGCCGGTCAGGAGGTCCAGGTGGTGGGTCACCACCACGACGTCCTGCTCCAACTCGTCGATGACGCGGGCCACCCGCCGGGTGTTGGCGAGGTCCAGCAGGGTCGTCGGCTCGTCGAACACGATCCGCTCCGGGTGCATCACCAGGACCCCGGCGATGGCCAGCAGCTGCTTCTGGCCGCCCGACAGCAGGTGCGCGGGGTGGTCCCGGTGGTCGGCCAGTCCGTAGCGGGTCAGGACGTCGTCCACCCGCCGCGCGATCTCGGCGGGGGCCACGCCCTGGTTCGTCGGCCCGAAGGCGAGGTCCTCGGCGACGGTGGGGTGCACGATCTGCGCGTCGGGGTCCTGGAAGACGAAGCCGACCCGGCGGCGCACCTCCCGCGCCCGGGTGCGGGTGTCCAGACCGTCGACCAGCACGGTGCCCGCGGTCGGCACGACCAGCCCGTTGAGCAGCCGGGCGAAGGTGCTCTTGCCCGAGCCGTTGGCGCCGATGACGCCGACCCGCGCCTCGGTGAGGCTGAGCGAGACGTCGGCCAGCACGGTCCGCTCGCCGTAGGCGTGGGAGACCCCGCGCAGCTCGACCGCCGTCCGCGGGAGGGTCCCCGTGGGCGCCGCGGTGGCCGCGCGCCGTCCCCACCGCACGAGCGGACTCAGCCGGCGGCGGCGCGCCGGGCGGGCAGCTCGATCACCGGGTAGGCGCGCCGGACGGCGACCGCCACCACCGAGGCGGCCACCGCCTTGACCACGTCACCGGGGATGAACGCCAGCGCGCCGGTGGCGGACGCCGACAGCGGGACGTCGGCGTACAGGCTGGTGAACGGGACGCCGATGGCGTAGATGACGACCACGCCGCCGACCAGGTTGGCCACCAGCGCCCAGGCGAGGTTGAACCGCCGCCAGAACAGCTGGGTCAGCCAGCCGATGACGAACGCGGCGATCGGCCAGCTGTACAGGTAGCCGGCGGTCGGCCCGACGAACACGCCCAGGCCCCCGCGGCCCCCCGACAGCACCGGGGCACCGACGGCGACCACGGCCAGGAACACCAGCAGCGCCAGGCCGCCCCGCCGCGCGCCGAGCACCGAGCCGGCGAGCATCACCCCGAGGGTCTGCGCGGTGATCGGCACCGGGATGCCGGGCACCGGCACCGGCGGCAGCAGCCCCAGCACGGCCACGATCGCCGCGAACAGCGCGACGTAGGCGAGGTCCCTGGTCTTCACGGTGGTCTCCTCTGGCGGCGGCCGGTCCTCGCGGAAGGTACCGGAGGCCGGTGGCCGCTCGCGGTCCGGATCCCCGCCCGTCCCGGGCCCCGCGCGGCGCGCCACCCCCGCGCTCGACGGGTCCCCCGAGGTGTCGCCGAGGGTGGTGGCGCGCTCACCTGCAGATACGTCAGCCGGTTTGCCGAGCCCGCCGGAGGCGTGTTGTCTGGGGTTCCTGAGCCCCCTCGGCGAAGGCGGAACACGGCATGGCAAGCGAGTGGTGGGCGTCGCTGTGGCCGTGGGGACGCCCACCACCGCGCGAGCTCCCCGCGGAGCGACCGCGGCCCCCCGACGCCGGGCCCCGGCCGCCGGAGGCGCCTCCCGCCGTCGACGAGGAGGCCGTGCGCCGCCCTCCGGCCGCTGGGGCGCACGGCGGCGCGGCAGCAGAGCCGCCCCGGCACTCCGCGCGCCGACAGACGTCCGGTCCGTCCGGTCGACCCGGGTCGCCCCCCGACCCGGTCCGCAGCACCCCGCTGCGTCCTCCCCTCGAGACGACAGGAGCCCCATCCGTGGCACAGCTCGACAACATCATCGCCGACCTGCTCGCGATCGACGGCGCCAGCGGCGCCGCGATCGTCGACATCGACAGCGGGATGGCCCTCGCCGCCGGCGGTACCCCGGGGTTCGACCTCAACGTCGCCGCAGCCGGCAACTCGAACGTCGTGCGCGCGAAGCTGCGCACCATCCAGGACCTCGAGCTGAAGGACGAGATCGAGGACGTCCTGATCACGCTGCAGAACCAGTACCACCTGATCAACGTGCTCAAGGGGCAGGGCAACGCGGGCCTGTTCATCTACCTGGTGCTCAACCGCATGACCGCGAACCTGGCCCTGGCCCGGCACAAGCTGCGCGGCGTCGCGAGCTCCGTGAGCGTCTGACCACGTCGCGGCGCCGCCGGTCCCCGCAGGGCACGGCGGCGCCGCTGGTCCGGCGTCGGCCGGGCCCGGCTCAGGCCGCGGAGGTCGCGGCCTCCACGATCCGCTCGCGCACGGCCTCCACGGCGATCTCCCCGGTGTCGATCCAGCGGGCGACGCGGCCGTCGGCCACGATGCCGACGCGGTCGCAGAAGTCGGCCAGCTCGTCGGGGTCGACCGACACCACGACGACCGAGGTGCCGTGCGCGGTGGCCTCGTCGAGCAGCTGGCGCACCTGCTGACGGGCCCGGACGTCCAGCCCGCGGGCGGGCTCGTGCAGCACGACGACGTCCCGGGCCGAGGCCATCCACCGGGCCAGCGCGAGCTTGTGCTGGTCGCCGCCGGACAGCGCCCCGACCGAGGTGCGGATGCTCAACGTCTTGACGTCCAGCCGGTGCACGGTGTCGATCACGCCGCGCAGCGTGGCGATCTCCTTGCGGAGGTCGGTGAGCGACCCCCAGGCCTCCTGGGTGAGGGTGCGGGCGATCGTCTCGCCGGGGTCGATGCCGTAGGCGTCGTCGTCGGGACGGTAGACGGGCAGCCGCAGGGCCGCGCCGGCCGCCGAGGGGTCCAGCGAGCGCGGCTCCCCGTGGAGCACCGCCTCGTCGCTGACCGCCGGCAGCTCCCCGGACAGCGCCCCGGCGATCTCGCGGACGCCGGAGGTCCGGTGCCCCGTCAGCCCGACCACCTCGCCCCGGCGCAGCAGGAGGTCCACCCCCTCGACCCGTCCGGGCACCCGCAGGTTGCGGACCAGCAGGGCCACCTCCTCGGAGGGGGCCGGCCGGGCCGGCAGGGGGACCTCCTCCGGCCGCGCCGGCCGGGATGGAGCGGGGACCGTCGGCTCCCGGCGGACCGGTAGGGCCACCGGCCCGCCCACCGTCTCCGCGGCGAGCCGGACGGGGTCCAGGGCGGCGCTGGGGGAGTCCAGGGCGATCCGGCCCTCCCGCAGCACCAGCACCCGGTCGACCACCTCGAGCATCTCGGGCAGCCGGTGGCTGATGTAGAGCACGCCGCGCCCCTGCCGGCTCAACCGGCCGGCCACCGCGTGCAACCGGGTGACCTCCGAGGGCAGCAGCACCGCCGACACCTCGTCGAGCACCACCAGCCGGGTGTCCTCGGCCAGCACGCGGGCGGTCTCCACCAGGGGGTGCACGAAGTGCGGCAGGTCCCCGACGCGGGTGTCGGGGTCGACGTCGAGGTCGACCTCGGTGAGCAGGGCGCGGGCCTGCGCACGCAGCTCCGCCTGCGGACGCCGGGCGTGCGGCGTGCCGCGGAACACGGCCTGGGCGACGGTGAGCCCGGGGTCGATCCGGACCAGCTGTTCGACGACCCCGACCCCGACGTGGCGGGCGTCCTCCGCCGACAGCGGCGCGTAGGGGTGGCCGTCCAGCGTCATCGCCCCGGCGTCGGCGGCGGTGATCCCGGAGACGATGTCGCCGAGGGTCGACTTGCCCGCGCCGTTGGTGCCGACCAGCCCGACGATCTCGCCCTCGGCGATGCTGAAGGAGACGTCCCGCAGGACCCGCCGACCGCCGAAGGACTTGGTCAGACCCTCGACCTCGAGCAGCGCCATGGGCGGTCGGCCTCCCCCGGAATGGTCCCCGACCACGGGGTCGGTCGATCGTGGTGTCAGCGTCCCCCGCGACGCCCCGTCACGGGTCCGATGCTACCCGCGCACGGTCCTGGCGCCTCCCGAGCGACGACCCCCGGGAGGCCGCCCGCTCACGCCCGCAGCCACACCGCGGTGTCGGCAGGGACGCCGCCGGTCACGTCGTCGCTGGCCAGCAGGACCTCGCCCTCGGGCAGGGGCACCTGACCCCCGGTGAGGTTCAGCAGGCACACCAGCCCGCCGGGACGGCGGAACGCCAGGCAGCCGGCCGGCGCGGGCAGCCACTCCAGGGACTCGCCCCCGAACGCCGGCGACGTCCGCCGCAGGGCGAGCGCGGCGCGGTACAGCGACAGCACCGACCCGGGGTCGGCGGCCTGCGCCTCCGCGGTCAGTGGCCCCCAGCCCTCCGGCATGGGCAGCCAGGTGTCACGGCGGGCGGAGAACCCGTACGAGGGCTCGGTGCCCGACCACGGGACCGGGATGCGGCAGGCGTCCCGGCCGCGCTCGGCGTGGCCGGAGCGCTCCCAGATCGGGTCCTGCAACGCCTCGTCGGGCAGGTCGACGTCGGGCATGCCGAGCTCGTCGCCGTTGTAGACGTACGCCGCGCCCGGCAGGGCCAGCTGCAGCAGCGCCGCCGCCCGGGCCCGGCGGGTGCCGACCTCCCCGCCGCCGTAGCGGGTGACGTGCCGCGGTCGGTCGTGGTTGGACAGCACCCAGCAGGCCGGTGCCGGCGTCCCGGCGACCGTGGCCAGCGAGTGGACGACGGCGTCGCGCAGCTCGGCGGCGTCCCAGTCGGCGGTGAGCAGCTTGAAGTTGAACGCCAGCTGCAGCTCGTCGGGGCGCAGGTACTGCGCCAGCCGGTCGTCGTCGGACACCCACACCTCCCCGACGGCCATGGTGCCCGGGTGCTCGTCGAGCACCGCCCGGATGCGCCGGTGCACCTCGTGCACGCCGTCGTCGTCGAAGCGGTGGTCGCCGGGGCCGTGGTCGTCGAGCAGACCGGTGTCCTCCATCGGCTGCATGTCCGGCAGCCCGGCGGGCTTGGCCATGCCGTGGGCGACGTCGATCCGGAAGCCATCGACGCCGCGGGCCAGCCAGAACCGCATCGTCGCCTCGAGGTCGGCGACGACCTCGGGGTTGGTGAAGTCCAGGTCCGGCTGCTCCGGGGCGAACAGGTGCAGGTACCACTGCCCGTCGGGCACCCGCGTCCACGACGGGCCGCCGAACACCGACGGCCAGTTGTTGGGGGGCTCGGCGCCGTCCGGGCCGCGCCCGTCGCGGAACAGGTACCGCGCCCGCTCGGGCGAGCCGGGGGCCGCGGCCAGCGCCGCCTGGAACCACTCGTGCTGGTGCGAGCTGTGGTTGGGCACCAGGTCGACGGTGACGCGGATGCCGGCGGCGTGGGCCTCGGCCAGCAGGGCGTCGAACTCGGCGAGGTCGCCGAAGACCGGCTCGACGTCGCGGGGGTCGGCCACGTCGTACCCGTGGTCGGCCATGGGGGAGGGGTAGAACGGCGTGATCCACAGCGCGTCGACGCCGAGCTCCACCAGGTGCGGCAGCCGCGCGCGGATGCCGGCGAGGTCACCCACGCCGTCGCCGTTCCCGTCGGCGAAGCTGCGGATGTAGACCTGGTAGAAGACCGCGTCGCGCCACCAGTCGGCGTCGGTGCGGCGGAACGGGCGGGCAGGGGTGTCCGGGCTCACCGGGCTCCTCGTGTACGTGCGGGCAGGTGGCCCCGCCCGGGGGCCCGCCGCGGGTCCGCGAGCGGGGCAGGGCGGGGCTCTGGCTCAGTGGACGGACAGGCCGCCGGGTGCGTCGTCGGGCCAGCGGTTCTGCATGCTGCGGGCGGCCATCTCCAGGTAACCCCACAGCGTGGCGTCGTGCTCGGCGGAGAGCTCCAGGGAGTCGACGGCGTCGCGCATGTGCGCCAGCCAGGCGTCGCGCTCGGCCGGGCCGATCGCGAACGGGGCGTGCCGCATGCGCAGCCGCGGGTGCCCGCGCTGCTCGGAGTACGTCGTCGGCCCGCCCCAGTACTGCTCGAGGAACCCGCGCAGCCGGGTCTCCGCGCCCTCCCAGTCGTCCTGCGGGTAGAGCGGGGCGAGCACCGGGTCGGTCCGGACCCCGGCGTAGAAGCGGGCCACCAGCCGCCGGAAGGTCGGCTCGCCGCCGACCTCGTCGTAGAACGTCCGCGCCGAGGGCAGGGACCGGCTGGACTGGCTCATGCTCCCGATCGTCCCGCAGGCGCGGCACCGGCTGCCACGTGACCCTGCGTACGTCGGTAGGCGACCAGCGGTGGGACGACGGCGACCAGGCCGACCGCGCCGAGCAGGGCCCACACGCCACCGGCCGGCAGCCCCTCGGCCGCGAGGCCGGCGAGCAGCACCCCGAGCCCCTGGACGCCGTACAGCCCGCTGGCCGCGACCCCGAAGGCGCGGCCGCGGTAGGCCTGCGGCACGGCCTGCACGAAGGCGACGTTGAGCGGGATGACCCAGGCCGCGCCCAGGCCGGCCACGAACGCCAGCGCGACCACCACCGCGTAGACCCCGCGCCCCGGGGCCGCCCACACCGCGACCAGCCCGGCGAGCAGCACCGGGACCAGCGACACCACCACGAGGGCCGGGACGAGTCGTTCGCGGCGGTCCTGGGTGAACGCGCGGGCCACGAGGAGCCCGCCGACGGTGACGCCCAGCGGGTTGGCCGCGAGCAGCAGGCCGACCTGGGGGGCGCCCTCCCCGAGCTCGTCGACGAACGGCGTGACGATGCCCTCCGGGGCGTTGGCGAACAGGGTGCCCACCCAGGTGAGGGCGATGATGGCGCGCAGCCGGGGGGTGCGCGCGATCAGCCGCAGCCCCTCCGCGGTGCCCCGCCACACCGACCGGGGGGCGTCGCCCTGGCCGTCGTCGGGGGCCGGCCGGGGCCGCAACCGGGCCTTGAGCCAGCAGGCGGACACGACGAAGGTGGCGGCGTCGAGCAGCAGCACCGCGGAGGGGCTGAGCAGGGCGACCAGGACCCCGCCGAGCAGGAAGCCGGTCATCTGGGCGACCTGGGAGCCGATGTTGGTCAGCGAGGTGGCGACCGCGTACCGGTCGCCGTCGAGCACGTCGGCCATGAGCGCCGAGCGCGCCGACTCGAAGGGGGGCGCGCACAGCGCGACGAGCAGCAGCAGGGCCAGCAGCACCCCGAGCGGCGTGCCGGGGACCGCCATGCCGGCGACCAGCAGGGCCCGGGCGAGGTCGGCGGTGATGAGCACCCGGTGGCGGGGCAGCCGGTCGGCCAGCGTGGACAGCAGCGGCCCGCCGACCAGCCACGGCAGGTAGCTGATGCCGAAGGTGATCGCCGACAGCAGCGGGGAGGAGGTGCGCTGGTAGACCAGGACGGTCAGCGCGACACGGGCGAGCTCGTCGCCGATCGTGGACAGCAGGTAGCTGCCGGCGAGCGGCCGGAACTCCCGCACGGCGAAGACCTCACGGAAGGTCGCCGGGCGGGTGCGCGTCGCGCCGTCCGGGTGCTGGCCCGCCGGCGCCCCCCTGGTCAGCGGGCTCCTGACCCTGCGCCGGACGCCGCGCTGAGCAGCGGGAGCGGGGTGCGGATGCCCTCGGCGACGAAGCGCTCCTTGAGCCGCATGCGCAGCTCGCGCCCGACCCGCCACTGGTCGGCGTTGGTGCTGCGCACCTGCAGCCGCATGAAGACGCCCTCCGAGGTGATCTGCTCGACGCCGAGGGACTCCGGCGCCGCCAGCAGCGAGGGCACCCACTCCTCCTCGGCGTACATCGCGTCGGCCACCTCCTGCATGATCGTCCGGCACCGCTCCAGGTCGGTGTCGTGGGCGACCGGCATGTCGATGACCACCTGTGCGTAACCCTGGCTCTTGTTCCCCACCCGCAGGATCTCGCCGTTGCGGGCGTACCAGACCACACCGTTGACGTCGCGCAGCCGCGTGATGCGCAGGCCGACCGCCTCGACGGTGCCGCTGGCCTCACCCAGGTCGACGACGTCGCCGACCCCGTACTGGTCCTCCAGGATGATGCCGATCCCGGCGATGAAGTCCTTCACCAGGTTCTGCGCGCCGAACCCGAGCGCGACGCCCACCACGCCGGCGCTGGCGAGGATCGGCGCCAGGTTGATGCCGAGCTCGCCGAGCACCAGCACCACGGCGATGCCGAGCACCACGATCGAGGCCGAGGACCGCAGCGCCGAGCCGATGGCCTCGGCCCGCTGCGTGCGGCGGGCGGCGAGCTGGTCGAGGGCGTCGGCGTGCGCCGTGGCGCGGGCGCGGCGTCCCCGCAGGATCGAGGGCACGGCGCCGGTGGCGGTGCGCTCGGTCAGCCGGCGGATGGCGCGGTGGGCCAGGTACCGGACGAGCGTGGCGACCACGACGATCAGCAGGATCTTCGCCGGTTTGGCGATGAGGGCCTGCGCGTTCTCCGCCAGCCAGTCCATGCCGGACCAGTCGTAGACCTGCTGGCACAGCCAGTGGTCGGCGCAGTCGGGGACGGACGCGGGGAGGCCGTCGTCGGCAGCAGCGAGTACGGACGGTGAAGCAGTCATCACGGAAATACTCTCAGGTTCGCCGCCGCGGAGGGGATCACTCCCCGGGCCGTCACGGCGCCGCAGGCGGGCCTCCGGCCACGGTCCGGTACCAGAGCGGGCACGAACCGGTAAAGGCCCCGGTGCGCGTGTTGACGCGGTCTGGACGACGACCTAGCGTCCGCCGCCGACCATGCGCCGGAAACGCGGTTGACACGCGTCCGGCACGAAAGCAGTTCCAGGAGGACCAGTGCGTCGAAGTGTGATCAGCCTCGCCCTGGCGAGCACCGTGGTGCTCGCCGCGTGCGGAGGCGGGGACGAGGGGTCCGGTGGCGGCGGCGGTGGCGGCGGCGAGGGTGGCGGCCTGACCGCGATCCGCGTGGGCGCCATCCCGATCGTGGACGTGGCCCCGCTCTACCTCGGCATCCAGCAGGGCATCTTCGAGGACGCCGGCCTGGAGGTGGAGCCCTTCCTCGCCCAGGGCGGCGCGGCGATCGTGCCGGCCGTCGTGAACGGGGAGGCCCAGTTCGGCTTCTCCAACATCACCAGCCTCCTGCAGGCCACGGGTCGCGGGGTCCCGCTGGCCCTGGTGGCCCCCGGGCCGGGCGCCACCGGCAACGCCGAGGACGACTTCGCCGCCGTCGTCGTCCCCACCGACAGCCCGATCCAGACCTCGGCGGACCTCGCCGGCAAGCGGGTCGCGATCAACTCGATCAACAACATCAGCGACACCGTCGTCCGCGAGAGCGTGCGGCAGGCCGGTGGCGACCCGGCGAGCATCCAGTTCGTCGAGATCCCCTTCCCGGACATGCCGGCCGCCGTCAGCACCGGCCAGGTCGACGCGGCCTTCGCCGTGGAGCCCTCGGCCACCGTCGGCGAGAGCCAGGGCCTGCGCCGGGTCTCGGCCCCCTACACCGAGACCGACGACGACCTGACGGTCGCCGGCTACTTCACCTCCGACCAGTACGCGGCGGAGAACCCCGACGTGGTCGAGGCCTTCGTCGAGGCGATGGTCGAGGCCCAGGAGTACGCCCAGGCCAACCCCGACCAGGTCCGTGAGGTGCTCGGCGAGTACACCCAGATCTCGCCGGAGATCGCCCAGCAGCTGACGCTGCCCACCTTCCAGAGCGAGATCAACCGCGAGTCGGTCGAGCTGCTGCTCCAGCTGGGCAACGAGGACGGGATCATCGAGGGCGACGTCGAGCTGGACCAGCTCTTCCTCGAGAACTGAGCCAGGACCCCCTGCAGGGGGTCGACGCCGGGCCCCGTCCCCCTCCACCGCGGAGGGGGACGGGGCCCGGTGCGTTCAGCCGGTCAGGCCGGTGTGGGCGGCGAGGAACGCCAGCTGGTCGGCCGCCAGCCCGACGGTGCGGCTGACCGCGCGGGCGCCGTGGCCGACCTCGGTCTCCCGGCGCAGCAGCACCGGCGCCGACGCCGTGGTCGCGTGCTGCAGCGCCGCGGCGAGCTTGCGCGCGTGCAGGGGGTCGACCCGGGTGTCGGACTCGAACGTCGTGAACAGCACCGCGGGGTAGGCGGTGCCCTCGACCACCCGGTGGTAGGGCGAGTAGCCCAGCAGCCAGCCCAGCTCGGTCGGGTCCTCGGCGGTGCCGTACTCGTCGTTCCAGGTGCGGCCCAGGCCGAAGCGCTCGTAGCGCACCATGTCCAGCAGGGGTGCGCTGCAGACCACCGCCGCGGCGAGGTCGGGCCGCTGGGTCAGGGTGGCCCCGACCAGCAGGCCGCCGTTGGACCCGCCCATCACCGCCAGCTGCGCGTGCGTCGTCCAGCCCTGTGCCACGAGGTGCTCGCCGGCCGCGGCGAAGTCGTCGAAGACGTTCTGCTTGCGTTCGCGCATGCCGGCCCGGTGCCACTCCTCGCCGTGCTCGGAGCCGCCGCGCAGGTTGGCCACCGCCCACACGCCCCCGGCCGCGACCCACGCCAGCGCCTGCGCCGAGTACCCGGGGGTGAGGGCGACGTTGAAGCCGCCGTAGCCGTAGAGCACGGTCGGCCGCGGCGTGTCCGGCGTCCCGGTCCCGGACACCACGAACAGGTGCACGGGCGTGCCGTCGGCGGAGGTCGCGTGGGTCTCCACCACCCGCACCTGCGGCACCTCCCCGGCCACCGGCGCCTGCTCCCAGCCGGTCAGGGCCGTCGGGTCGGCGGCGTCCCAGCGCAGCACCGACGGCGGCGTGGCGTGGTCGGTGAAACCCACCCACGCGGTGCTGCCGCCCTCGGGGGGCGCGCTCACGCCCGAGACGCTGCCCGGGCGCAGCGCGGTCACCTCGGCCACCCGGCCGGAGCCGTCCCCGGCCCACACCGACAGCCGGTCGGTGGCGTCGACCGAGTGCACCGCGAGGACCTGCAGGCCGCCGTCCGGGCCGTCGACGAGCGCGACGTCGGTGAGGACGCCGTCCTCCTGCTGCGGGACGACGTCCCGCCACGCCTCCGGCGCCCAGGACGACGGGTCGGCCGGGTCGGCGACCGCCAGCCGCCAGCGCGGGGTGCCGCGGTCGCTCATCAGCCACAGCCGGCCGTCGCGGGCCACCCAGGCGGCGGTCTGGGCGTCGACCCCGACCTGCAGCTCGCGCAGGGCGGCGTCCCCGGCCAGGTCCGCCACCCACACGTCGTCGCGCGGGGCGGTGCCCACGGACGCGGAGACGACCAGCCACCGGCCGTCCCGGCTGGTGCGCACGCCGAAGTAGGTCGAGGGGTCGCTGCCCTCGCCGTGCACGAGGACGTCGCCGTCCGGGTCGGTGCCGACGCGGTGGCGCCACACCCGCCGGTGGAACTGCTCCTCCCCGGCGGGCACGAGCCCGGGCGCCAGCCTGCGGACGTAGAACAGCTCCTCGCCACCGGGCAGCCAGGCCACGGGGGAGTAGCGGCAGCGGTCGACGGGCCCGTCGAGCTGCTCGCCGGTGGCGACGTCGAGCACGTACAGCCGCGACTCCTCGTCGCCGCCGGTGGACAGCTGGTAGGCCAGCCGGTCGCCCTCCCAGGACGGTGACCACGCGTCGAGGGTGGTGGTGCCGGAGGGGTCGACGGCCATGGGGTCCACCAGCACCCGCTCGGTGCCGTCGGGTTCGCGCACGCGCAGGACCGCGTGCTCCTGCCCGGGGTCGCGCCGGGTGGAGAACCCCCGGCCCGCGCGCCACACCGGGACGCCGACGGCGCCGGCGTGCACCAGCTGCTCCAGGCGAGCGGCGAACCGGTCGCGCAGGGGCAGGGCGGCCAGGGTCTCGGCGGTCAGGGCGTCCTGCGCCCGGGTCCACTCGACCGTCCGCGGGTCGGCCGGGTCCTCCAGCCAGCGGTACGGATCGGCGACGGGGTGGCCGTGCAGGTGCTCGACGAGGTCGAGCCGGGGGGCTTCGGGATAGCGCACCCGCGCCACGGTAACGAGGCTCCCGTCGCCTCCCGAAGGCGCGCGGGCCCGGGTGCAGGTCAGAATGGGGGTGCCCACGGGTCGCACTGCACCCGGCGCGCGGCCCTGGGCGCCCGGAGGTGCCCCGTGCCGCGTCCTCACCACGGGTCGTCCGCAGGCCATCCAGGTCCGCGGCGCGACCCCCACTCCCCACCGCAGCTGCCTGCACCCGCGCGCGTCACCAGCGCCGCCACGCTGCTGCTCAACGCCACGTACGAGCCGCTGTGCGTCGTCTCCAGCCGCCGCGCCATCGTGCTCGTGCTCGCCGAGAAGGCCGTCTCCGTCGACTGCGCGGCGGAGGAGGTGCACTCGGAGTCGGTGACCCTCCCGGTGCCCGTCGTCGTCCGGCTGACCCGCTACGTGCGGGTGCCCTACCCGGCGCAGGTGCCGCTGTCCCGGCGGGCGGTGTTCACCCGCGACGGCTCCACCTGCGTGTACTGCGGGAGCTCGGCGACGAGCATCGACCACGTCGTCCCCCGCAGCCGCGGCGGCACCCACACCTGGGACAACGTGGTCGCGGCCTGCCGCCGCTGCAACCACACCAAGGCCGACCGGTCGCTGGCGGAGCTGGGGTGGAAGCTGCCCAACCCACCGCGCACGCCCAGCGGCGCGGCCTGGCGGCTGCTCGGCGCCCGCACCGTCGACCCCCGCTGGCGGGAGTGGCTGGGCGTGCCGGAGAGCGTCAGCGCATGAGCTCACCCGCGACCGCCAGACGGTTGTGGGCGCTGGGCGAGCCGTACCACGCGCTCACCTACTTCGCCGACGAGTGCCGGTCGGCCGCCGAGGCGGCCGGCCTGGACGGCTTCTGGTCGACCTACTTCGCGTTGCGCGCCGCCCCGCTGGGCCCGGTCGGCCCCGAGGTGGTGACGGCGACCTTCTACAACTTCGCGCCGTCGTTCGTGGCCCGCCGGGTGCCGGCCGTCTGGCGGTCGGTG
Source organism: Geodermatophilus sp. SYSU D00079 (assembly GCF_054050635.1). Taxonomy (NCBI): domain Bacteria; kingdom Bacillati; phylum Actinomycetota; class Actinomycetes; order Geodermatophilales; family Geodermatophilaceae; genus Geodermatophilus; species Geodermatophilus sp. SYSU D00079. Next base: position 126,975 of record NZ_JBJGZS010000002.1, read on the forward strand.
ACCCCGGAACGGGCGCTGCAGGCCCGGCTGGAGGGGGTGGACGCCGCGGTCCGGCGGGTGCTCGGCGCCGACTGGCCGGGCTCGGCGGAGGCCGCGGAGCTCGCCGGCCTGCTCACCGCCGCCGCCCGCGCGACCGACCTGCCCGGCCGCCCCCTCGCCGCGGCCAACGCCGGCCTGCCGGTGCCCGAGCAGCCGCACCTGGCGGTGTGGCAGGCCCTCACCACCCTGCGGGAGCACCGGGGCGACGGGCACAACGCCGCGCTGCTGCAGCGGGGGATCTCCGGGGTGGCCGCGCACGTCTTGGCGGCCGCGGCGGGCCGCACGGAGAAGGAGTGGCTCATGCGCGCCCGCGGCTGGGACGCCGAGGCGTGGGGCGCCGCCGTCGAGGACCTCACCGGCCGCGGCTGGCTGGCGGGCGAGGAGCTCACCGCCGAGGGCGCCGCGATCGCCGCCGTGGTCGAGGCCGACACCGACCGGCTGGCCCTGGGCCCGTGGCAGGAGCTGGGCGACGCGCGCTGCGACCGGCTGGCCGCCCTGCTCGGTCCCGTGCGGCGCGCCGTCCTGGCCGCCGGGCTGTGGCCGGAGCGCAACCCGATCGGCGTCCCCGACCCGGACTGATCCGCCTTTGTGGCCACTTCGGCCCCGCCACGGACGGCCGAAGTGGCCACGAAGGCCGGATCACGTGACCCGCGCGCGCTCCACCGGGTAGGCCTCGTGGGCGCCGGTCGCCAGCACCTCCCGGAACCGGTCCATCGCGTCCCACACGTCGACGAACCGCGTGTAGAGCGGCGCCGGGCCCAGCCGCACCCGGTCCGGCGTCCGGAAGTCGGGCACCACGCCGCGGTCGACCAGGGCCTGGGTGAGCTGCCAGGCCTGCGGGTGGGCGAGGGTGACGTGGGAGCCGCGCCGGGCCGGGTCCCGCGGTGAGGCCAGCGCCGCCCCCAGCGGGGCCAGCCAGGCGTCGGCCAGCGCCACGGTGAGCTCGCCCAGCGCGCGGCCCTTGGCCGCCAGCCGCTCGACCCCGGCCTCGGCGACCAGCCGGACCCCCACCTCGACCGCGGCCATGGCGACCACCGGCGGCGTTCCCACGCCGAACCGCTCGATGCCGGGCACCGGGTCGTAGGCCGGGCCCATCGCGAACTGGTCCCGCTGGCCGAACCAGCCCCAGATCGGCTGGCGCAGCTGCTCCTGCAGCTCGCGGCGCACGTAGAGGAACGCCGGGGCCCCGGGACCGCCGTTGAGGTACTTGTACGTGCAGCCGACGGCGAGGTCCGCGCCGTTCGCGGCCAGGTCGACCGGCACCGCGCCGGCCGCGTGCGAGAGGTCCCACAGCACCAGCGCGCCCGCCGCCCGGGCGGCCGCGGTGACCGCGGCGACGTCGGCCAGCGCCCCGGAGCGGTAGGCCACGGCGGAGAGGACGACGACGGCGACCCGCTCGTCGAGCGCGGCGGCGAGCACGGCCGGGTCCAGCCCCTCGTCGACGTCGGCCGGCACCTCCCGCACCGTCAGCCCGCGGGCGGCGGCGACCCCGGCCACGACGTAGCGGTCGGTGGGGAAGTCGTCGGCGCAGCAGACGAGCACGTCGCGGCCCGGGCGCGCGTCGGCCGCGGCGACCAGCAGCTTGTAGAGGTCGACCGACGTCGAGTCGCTGACCAGCACCTCACCCGGCCGGGCGCCCAGCACCCCGTCGGCGAGCAGGTCGCCGATGCGCGTGGCGGTGCCGATCCACGACGACCACGAGCCCACCAGGCCGCCCGCCCACTCCTCCTCCACGACGCGGGCCAGGGCGGCGGGGGTCTCCCGGGGCATCCGCCCGAGGGAGTTGCCGTCGAGGTAGAGCACGTCGTCGTGCTCGGTGCCGGCGAACCGGGCGCGGAAGCCGGCCAGCGGGTCCGCGGCGTCCAGGTGCGCGGCTGCGGTGCGGGAGAGGTCCACGCCGTCCTGTCTACCGGGCTAGCGTCCCCGGGCGTGACGCCGGGAACGCAGCTGCACGACCTCACCGCGCTCGAGCAGGCCGCCGCCGTCCGCGGCGGGGAGGTCACCCCCACCGAGCTGGTCGAGCACGCGCTGCGCCGGATCGAGGCCCTCGACCCGGGCCTGGGGGCGTTCCTCACCGTGACCCCCGAGCGGGCGCTGGCCGCGGCCCGCCGGGCCGAGCAGCGGCTCCGGCGCGGCGGGGACCTGCCGCCGCTGCTCGGCGTCCCGACCGCGATCAAGGACCTCAACAACACCGCCGGCGTCCGGACGACGTTCGGCTCGGCGCTGTTCGCCGACAACGTCGCGACCGTGGACGACGCCGTGGTGGCCAAGCTGGCCGATGCCGGCACCATCAGCGTGGGCAAGACGAACACCCCCGAGTTCGGCTTCCCCTGCTACACCGACAACGTCCTGGCCGGTCCGGCGCGCTGCCCCTGGGACCGCACCCGCCTGGCCGGCGGCTCCAGCGGGGGCGCGGCGGTGGCGGTGGCCGCGGGGATGCTGCCGTTCGCGCAGGGCAGCGACGGAGGCGGGTCGATCCGCATCCCGGCCAGCATCAACGGGCTGTACGGCATCAAGCCGAGCCGGGGCCGGGTCAGCAACGCGCCCCTCGGCGCCGACGTCACCGGCCTGGGCACCAACGGGCCGCTGGCCCGCACCGTGCGCGACGCCGCGGCGATGCTCGACGCGATGGCCGGGCCGGTGACCGGGGACGCCACCTGGGCGCCGCCGCCCCCACCGGGGGAGACGTTCCTCGGCTACGCCGAGCGGCCGGTCGGGCGGCTGCGCATCGGCCGGCACCTGACCTCGCCCATGCCCGACGCCACGCTGGAGCCGGAGGTGCAGACGGCCTTCGACGAGGCGTCCCGCCTGCTCGAGGACCTCGGGCACGACGTCGAGGACGTCCCGGGCGGCCTGCTCGGGCCGGACGTGCTGGCGGCCTTCGAGCGGGCCTGGACGCTGTCGGGGACGCTGCTGCCGGTGCCCCCCGAGCGGGCGGGGGAGCTGCGGCCGCTCACCCGGGAGCTGCGCGCCCGCGGGCTGGCGCAGTCGGCGCAGTCGGCGATGGAGGCGCTGACCGCGCTGCGGCTGTTCTCCCGCCGCTTCCTGCAGGCGACCGCGCGGTTCGACGTCCTGCTGGCCCCGGTCACCACGATGACGCCGCGCCCGCTGGGCTGGTTCGACGCCGACGGGGACGGCGCCGCCGACTTCGAGCGGCAGAAGCGCTATGCGGCGTTCACCGCCGTCTTCAACGTCACCGGGCAGCCCGCGGTGAGCGTCCCGCTGCACTGGACCGACGGCGGCCTGCCCGTGGGCACCATGCTCGTGGGCCGGCCCGCCGACGAGGCGACGCTGATCGCGCTCTCGGCCCAGCTGGAGGCGGCCCGGCCGTGGGCGGGACGCCACCCCGCGGGGTGGGACTGACCAGGAGTCGCGGGGCGGCTGACGGTAGGTTGGGGGCCGTGACCGTCGTCGAGACCCTCCTCGTCTACGTGGCCGCCCCGCTGGCCGTCGTGGCCCTCCTGGCGCTGCTGACGTACCTGCCCGGAGCGCGCAACCGGAAGGCCCGGTACAAGCCGGGCCAGCCGTGGGAGCACGAGCCCGTCTGGTTCGAGCCGCACACCGCCTCCGGCGGGCACGGGGCCGGCCACGACGGCGCGCACGCCCTGACGGCCGGGCCGTCGACGGCCGGCCGCCCCTACGGCGGCGCCCGCGGGACCTGGTGACGGCATGAGCACCCGCACCCCCACCGAGACCGCCCCGGGAGGCCGGAGATGACCCGCGCGCTGGAAGCCACGTCGCACGACACGGCGACGTCCGCCGGTACGGCGCCGACGCGCACCGACGAGGCCGAGACGCCGACCTCGATCTTCAGCGACCGGGAGCTGATGCGCCTGGACGAGGCGCTGACGATGTCGTCCCGCGAGACCGGGCTGCGGTTCACGCTCTACCTGGGCGACCTCGGGCCGCAGACCCGGCGCCGTGCCGAGGAGCTGTTCGAGCACTCCGGCGGCAACCTCACCGAGTCCGTGCTGCTGGCGATCTCGCCCGGGCAGCGGGTCGTGGAGGTCGTCGTGGGCGCGGCCGCGTCGCGCCGGCTGCCCGACCGGGCCTGCGCGCTCGCGGTGCTGTCGATGACCAACGCCTTCGCCTCCGGTGACCTGGTCGGCGGCATCGTCAACGGGCTGCGGCAGCTGTCGGACCAGGCCGGTCACCCGCGGTACCTGCGCACGCACTGACGCACCGGACGCACGAGGCCCAGGACCACCCGGTCCTGGGCCTCGTGCGTCCTGCGGTCCGGACGGGGCCGGCTCAGTCGTTCGCGGCGGCGTCCCGCTCGCGGGCCCGCAGCGCCCGGGCGATCCCGTCCCGGCCCTCGGCGACCAGCCGCCGCAGCGGGGCGGGGTGGTCCTCGCCGGCCAGCCAGGCGTCCGCGGCCTGCACCGTGCGCAGCTCGACCACCGGCGGGAACAGGTACTGCACCGCGTTCTTGGCGATCTCGCCGGGACGGCGGTCCCACAGCGGGCGGATGTCGGTGAAGTACCGCTCCACGTAGCCGGCGGTCAGCTGCCGCTGGGCCGGGTGCCAGAACCCCTGCAGCATCGCCTCGTGCACTGCGTTCGGGATGGTGTCGTCGGTGAAGGCCCGCTGCCAGGTCTCCTCCTTGGACTCCGCCGTCGGGCGCAGCGCCCTGGCCGTGGCCGCGCGGCGGGCGCCGGTGGCGGTCGCGTCGCGGATCTCCTCGGCCTCGATCTCGGCGTCCCCGGCCGCGCCGATGGCGACCAGCCCGTGCAGGAACGCCCAGCGGGCGTCGGCGTCCACCGGCAGCCCCTCGACGACGTGCGAGCCGTCCAGCAGCCGCCGCAGGAAGGCGGCGTGCGCCTCGGTGCGGGCCGCACCGGCGAAGGTCCGTGACCACTGAAGCTGGGTGTCGCTGCTCGGCTCGGCCGTCTCCAGCGCGGCCAGCGCCTTGTCGGCGAGGGCCTGCCAGCCGGTCTCGGCCCAGCGCGGGTCGGCGTAGCTGGCCAGCGCGGTCTGCACCCGGGCCAGCAGGGACTGGACGACGCTGATCTCGGTCTCGGCGTCCACCCCGGCCAGCACGAGCCCCACCCAGTCGCGGGCCGGCAGCTCGGCGTCCCGGGTCATGTCCCAGGCCGCCGACCAGCACAGCGCCCGGGCCAGGGAGTCGGGGACGGTGCCGATGCCGGCCCGCAGCGTGGCCAGTGACCGGTCGTCGAGGCGCAGCTTGGCGTAGGTCAGGTCGTCGTCGTTGACCAGCACGAGGTCCGCGGCCGGGTGCCCGACCAGCTCCGGCACCTCGGTGCGCTCCCCGTCGACGTCGAGCTCCACCCGCGTGGTGCGGGTCAGCCCGTCGGGGCCGGTGTCGTAGAGACCCACGGCCAGCCGGTGCCGGCGCAGCACCGGGTGCTCGGGCACCGCGGTCTGCTCGATGGCGAAGGAGGCGTACCGGCCGTCGTCGGTGAGCTCGAGGACCGGCCGCAGGGTGTTGACCTGGCTGGTCTGCAGCCACTGCTCGGCCCACGCGGTGAGGTCCCGGCCGGTGGCCTCCGACAGCGGGTCGAGCAGGTCGGCGAGGGTGGTGTTGCCGTACTCGTGCGTGCGGAAGTACCGCTGCACGCCGCGGAGGAACTCCTCCCGGCCGACGTAGGCGACCAGCTGCTTGAGCACCGAGGCGCCCTTGGCGTAGGTGATGCCGTCGAAGTTCACCTCGACGGCGGCGACGTCGACCATGTCGGCGGCGATCGGGTGGGTCGAGGGCAGCTGGTCCTGCGCGTAGGCCCACGCCTTCTCGGTGTTGGCGAACGTCGTCCACGCCGTCGTGTACTCGGTCGCCTCGGCCTGGCACAGGGTGGAGATGTAGGTGGCGAAGGACTCGTTGAGCCACAGGTCGTCCCACCAGCGCATGGTGACCAGGTCGCCGAACCACATGTGGGCGAGCTCGTGCAGCACCGTCTCCGCGCGCCGCTCGTAGCGGGCGCGGGTCGCCTTCGACCGGAAGACGTAGTCCTCGAGGATGGTGACCGCGCCGGCGTTCTCCATCGCCCCGGCGTTGAACTCCGGCACGAACAGCTGGTCGTACTTGTCGAACGGGTACGGGTAGTCGAAGACCCGGTGGTAGAAGTCGAAGCCCTGCTTGGTGACCCGGAACAGCTCCTCCGGGTCGAGGTGCTCGGCCAGCGAGGCGCGGCAGTACAGCCCGAGCGGGATGCCGTCGTGGGAGTCGGTGACCCGCGCGTAGGGCCCGGCGACCAGCGCCAGCAGGTAGGTCGACAGCCGCTTGGTCGGCGCGAAGTGCACCAGCTGCGAGCCCGCGGGCCCCGCCTCGACCGTGCGCCCGCCGGTGTTGGACACGACCTGCCAGTCGAACGGCGCGGTGACGTGCACCGTGTAGGTGCCCTTGAGGTCGGGCTGGTCGAAGCAGGCGAACACGCGCTTGGCCTCGGCCGGCTCGAAGTGCGTGTACAGGTAGACCTGACCGTCCTCCGGGTCGACGAAGCGGTGCAGCCCCTCCCCGGAGTTGGAGTACCGGCAGTCGGCCGCGACGACGAGGGTGTTCTCCGGGGCCAGCCCGGGCAGCGGCAGGCCGCCCTCCTCGGTGTAGGTGGCGACGTCCAGCTCCACCCCGTTGAGCGTGGCCGAGCGCACCCGCTCGGCGACCAGGTCGATGAACGTGTCGGCGCCGGGCTCGCGGCAGGTGAACCGCACCGTGGTGGTCGAGCCGAAGGTCTGCTCGCCGGGACGCCCGGCGCCGTCGGTCAGGTCGAACTGGACGTCGTAGCTGTCCACCGCGAGCAGCTGGGCGCGGCGGGCGGCGTCATCGCGGGTCAGGTTGGGTACGGCCACGCACGGCAGCTTCCCACGGAGGGCCGACGCCCCTCCCCGGACGACGGCGGACCGCCGTCCGGTTGAGGGAACAACCACCGCGCCGTCCCACTTGGGGACGGCAGGACAGCCACCCGGCGCACCGTCGCCAGCGAGGAGGACACATGACCGAGGCAGTGCAGAGCGCTCCCGTGAAGGCCCGCGTCGACTTCTGGTTCGACCCCCTGTGCCCGTGGGCCTGGCTCACCAGCCGCTGGGTGCTGGAGGCCGCCAAGGTCCGCGACATCGACCTGCACTGGCACGTCATGTCCCTGGCCGTGCTCAACCGCGGCCGCGACCTGCCGCCGGAGTACCAGGAGATGATGACCAAGGCGATCGGCCCGGTCCGGGTCGCGATCGCCGCCGCGCAGCAGCACGGTGACGAGGTCCTCGGCGACCTCTACACGGCGATGGGCACGCTGCGCCACCACGAGGGCGTCGAGCTCGACGAGCTCATCGCCCCCGCGCTGGAGCGGGTCGGGCTGCCCGCGTCGCTGGCCGAGGCCGCGTCGTCCACCGAGTACGACGAGGCCCTGGAGAAGAGCCACCACGAGGGCATGGACCCCGTCGGTGACGACGTCGGCACGCCGGTCATGCACATCGACGGCGTGGCCTTCTTCGGCCCGGTGATCAGCAGGGTCCCGACCGGGGAGGACGCCGGCAAGGCCTTCGACGGCGCGGTCCTGCTGGCCAACCTGCCCGACTTCTGGGAGCTCAAGCGCACCCGGCTGTCCGGGCCCGACATGGACTCCGTCCCGGCCGACGCCCTCGAGATCACCCGCCGCGGCTGAGGGCCCGCGCTGCAGGGCCCCTGCAGCGGGGCCGGACGGGCGCGGCATGCTGACCGTGTGTCGCGTCCCGTCCGCCAGCGCATCCTCATCACCGGCGCGAGCTCCGGGCTCGGCGAGGGCATGGCCCGCCGGTTCGCGCGGATGGGCCGCGACCTGGCCCTCGCCGCCCGCCGCACCGACCGGCTCGAGGCCCTCCGCGACGAGCTGCTCGCCGCCCACCCCGGCGTCCGCGTGGTCACCGCGGCCCTCGACGTCGACGACGCCGCCATGGTGGAGAAGGTGGTGCCGGAGCTCGCCGCGGAGCTCGGCGGCGTCGACCGGTTCATCGCCAACGCCGGCATCGGCAAGGGCGCCTCGGTCGGCACCGGCACCGCGTGGGCGAACCGGGCCACGCTGTTCACCAACGTGCTGGGCACCCACGCCCAGTGCGAGGCGGCGGTCGAGCTGTTCCGGGCGCAGGGCAGCGGGCACCTCGTGGTGGTGTCCTCGGTCGCCTCGGTCCGCGGCATGCGCGGCACCCGGACGGCGTACGGCGCCAGCAAGGCCGCGCTCAACGCGCTCGCCGAGGGCATCCGCTCCGACCTCCTGGGCAGCGGCATCCGGGTGACCACGGTCCTGCCCGGGTACATCGCCACCGACATCAACGTCGGCCGCCGCGGGCCGTTCACCGTCGACCTCGACACCGGCGTCGACGCGCTCACCGCGGCGATCGAGCGGGAGCCGGTGCGCGCCTACGTCCCGGAGTGGCCGTGGCGCCCGGTCTCGGCGCTGCTGCGGGTGCTGCCGCTGCCCGTCGTCCGCCGGGTCACCTAGGCCGGGTCGCGGCCGTGCGCATCGTGGCCGGGTCGTAGGGGCCGTCGTCCGGCCGGCCGGCCCGGACGGCGGCGAGCACCGCCAGCAGCTCCTCCCGCTGCGCGCCCACGAAGGCCGCGTCGACGACGGCGCCGTGCCCGGGGACCACCGGGCCGCGGGCCAGCGCGTGCAGCCGGCCCAGCGTGGCCGGCCACTCGGCGGGGAAGGCGTCGTCGAAGGCCGGCGGTGCGCCCTCCTCCACGAGGTCGCCGGCGAAGACGGTGTTCCCGTCGCGGCCGTCCTCGACCTCCACGACCAGGTCGTGCGCGGTGTGCCCCCGCCCGAGGAACCGCAGGACCACCTCCCGGCCACCGACGTCGAGGTGCGCCACGTCGTCGACCAGGGCGTCGGGCGGGTCCAGCGGCGCCGCCCGCACCCGCGCCGCGCCCGCCGCGTCGCCGGCGGCCAGCAGCTCGGCCACCCGCGCGGCGCGCTGGTCCTCCCCGGTGGCCCGGACCGCCTCCGCGCACCCGGGGGTCCCCCAGACCGTCGCCGGGCGGAAGGCCGCGTTGCCGAAGCAGTGGTCGTAGTGGGCGTGGGTGTTGACCACCGTCCACGGGGCCGGTGTGACCCGGCGGACCGCCGCGGCCAGGTCGGCGGCCTCGCCCAGGTCCGAGCGGGTGTCCACGACCAGGCAGGCGCCGTCGCCGACGACCAGCCCGCAGTTGAGGTCCAGCGACGCGTGCCGCCGGACGAAGACGCCGTCGGCGACCTCCGTGAACGTCACCAGCTGATCCGCATCGGCCTGCCGCGCGCGTCGACCGAGCCGTCGCCGACGCACTCGGCGGTGCCGGCGGCCAGCCGTGCGGCCGACCACGCGGCGGCGCAGGCGTCGAGGGCGTCGAGGGCCGGTACCCCCGCGGGTGCCCCGGCCAGCGCCTCCTCGATGTCCATCACCGGGCGCAGCGCCCGCAGCCGCTGGACCGTCCCGCGGGCGGTGCCCTTGGCGTCGCGCACGGCGCCGTCGAGGGCGCGGAAGGCCAGCTCGGGGTGGACCTCGGCCACCCGCGGGTCCGGCGGGTCGCCGAGCGCGTCGTCGAGGTCGCGGACGGCGGCGACCAGCTGCCACGTCTGCGCCGACGGCGCCCGCGCCCCGGCGGTGGCGGCCCGGCTCAGCTCGCGGGCGGAGGCGTAGTCGCGGGCGGCGAGGACCGCGCGCACCGGGGCGGGGAAGACCGAGCCGGCCGCACCGCGCCCGCGCAGTGCGTGCCGGGCGGCGACGTCGCACGCCCGCACGCCGTCGTCCGACAGCCCGATCGGCATGTCGATGCCGACCGCCTCGACGCCGGGGACGGCGAGGACGGCGGCGGCGTCCGGCAGCACCGCGAGGGTCACCGTGCGGCCCTCGAGCCGGGCGCCGACCCACTGCCCGCGCCAGCCGTCGACCCCCAGCACCGCCACCCCGGCAGCCTGACAGACTCGCCGCCATGCGCGTCTTCGTCGGCACCGACCACGCCGGGCTGGAGTTCAAGGAGCACCTCAAGCAGGCGCTCACCGAGGCCGGGCACGAGCCCGTCGACTGCGGGGCGTTCGAGTACGACGCCCAGGACGACTACCCACCGTTCTGCTTCGAGGTCGGCGAGCGCACGGTCACCGAGCCCGGCAGCCTCGGCGTGGTCATCGGCGGCTCGGGCAACGGCGAGCAGATCGCGGCCAACAAGGTGCCGGGGGTGCGCGCCGCCCTGGTGTGGAACCGGGCGACCGCCGAGCTCGCCCGCCAGCACAACGACGCCAACGTGGTCTCCATCGGCGCCCGGCAGCACAGCGTCGAGGAGGCCACCGAGCTGGTGCTGACCTTCCTCGCCACGCCGTTCAGCGGCGACGAGCGGCACGCCCGCCGGATCGGCCTGGTCACCGACTACGAGCAGAACCGGCACCGCCCGGCCGGCGGGCTGCCCACGCGGGAGGACCCGGTCTGAGGCGTTCGGCCGCGCCGCGGGGCCCCGCTCAGAAGTCGTCAGGACACCACGGGCTGACCGGCCACCGGAACGCCGTCGCCGCGAGCGTGACCGCCCCCGGGCTGACCTCGCTCACCCGGCCGGCGGCCTGCAGGGTGGCCAGCGAGACGCCGCCCAGGTAGGCGGCCGCCAGCGCCGCCACGTCCACGACCAGGTCGGGGTCGCTGTCGGTCGGCGCGCAGAAGCCCCCGGACGGGCCGGCGGTCAGCGCCCAGCGCCCGTCGTTCCACGGGCAGAAGGGGTCGCGGACCTCGAACACCAGGTTGATCGGCGTCGGGTAGCGGCGGGCGGACAGCGCGCGGCCCACGTCCACCAGCCGCACCCACAGGGCGTCGACCGGCCGGGCGTGCAGCGCCCGGGCGTCGGTGAGCAGCCACCGCAGCGGGTCGTCGTCCGAGGCCGAGGGGACCTTGACCGTGCGGACCAGGTCGATGCCCAGCAGGAACCGCCAGAGCGCGGCGTACGCCGGGGTGCCGGTGGCGCGGACCTCCTCGACGGTGAGCGTGGCGTCGGGTTCGCCGCCGTCGGTCCACGCCTCCTTCACCCGGTAGGCCGCGTAGCCGGTGACCGTGCCGTCGGGGTCGGTGTGCACCAGGTACCGCCGCTCGGTGGCGCCGTGCCGCTGGCCGGGCTCGTCGCGCAGGGCGCGGTCCCACCAGACGTCACCGCGCGCCAGGTTCCCCGGCACGTGGCGCCGCACGCGGTCGTACAGGCCGACGGCGGCGGCGCGGTACTCCTCGACCGTCACCAGGTCCACCCGGCCGTCGCCGGCGTCCACGTCGGGGCGCAGCCCCAGCCGGTGCACCGCGCCGGACAGGTTGCCCTTCCAGGTGGCCGGCGCATACCCGTAGCGGCCGTAGATCGGCGCCTCCGCGGCCCACAGCGCGGCGACCGGCTCGCGGCCCTGCTCGTGCAGCTCGGTCAGCTGGCGCCGCATGATCGCGCTGAGGATGCCCCGCCGGCGGTGCGTCGGGGAGACGGTGACCCAGGTGACCCCGGCACACGGGACGACGGCGCCGGGCACGGTGAGCTCCCGGCTGTAGATGCCGGCCGTGGCCACGACCCGCTCGCCGTCCCACAGCCCCAGGGACCGGTCGAGCTCGGCGGTCGGCGGCACCGACTCGACGAACGAGCCGGTGGCCTCCTCCCCGAAGACGTGCAGCATGGCGCGGCTGAACGCCGGCCACTCCTCGGGCGTGGCGGGGCGCAGGCCGTCAGCGGGATCGGTCACCGGGGTTGTCTACCCGGGGCCACCGACACCGCGCGAACGGGTTCCGGATGATGACGGCATGGCGGGTGCGCGCAGCTGGGCGGAGATGCTGACCGGGATCGAGGAGCGGCTGGTCGCCACCACGGGGGACGACGTCGCCACCTGGGCGCGGCGGGTCCGCGAGACCGGGCTGGACACCGAGCCGGAGGTGCGGGCCTGGCTGGCCGGGCAGGGGATCACCGGGTACGGGCAGATGGTGCTGGTGATGGAGCGGTTCGGGTACCCGGACTTCCTCACCGCGACCGCCGACGAGCTGGTCGACGCCCAGTACGCCGACCGGCCGCAGCTGCGCCCGGTGCTCGACGCGGTCCTCACCGCGGCGTCCGGCGTGGGGGAGGGGCACGTGCAGGCGCGCAAGGGCTACGTCAGCCTGGTGGGCCCGCGCCGCACCTACGCCGTCGTCCAGGCCTCCACGCGCACCCGGGTCGACCTCGGGCTGCGGCTGCCCGGCCGCGAGCCCGCCGGCCGGCTGCTGCCCGCGCGCAGCATCGGCAACGGTGCCTGCACCGTCCGCCTGGCGCTCACCACGGCGTCGGACGTCGACGACGATGTCGTGGCCCTGCTCGCGGAGGCGCACGCCGCCAACCGCTGACCGCGCCGCCCGGCTGCGCCAGGATCGCGCCCATGGCCGCCACCCCGGACGACGTCCGCGCCCTCGCCCTGGCGCTCCCGGAGACCACCGAGCGCCCGGCCTGGGACATGGCCTGCCTGCGCGTGCGGGACAAGGTCTTCGCCTCCATGCCGCCCGACGAGAGCTGGGTGGCGATCCGCCTGGCGGAGGGCGAGAACCGGGCGCTGGCCGGGGAGCGGCCCGGCGTCTTCTCGGTGCCGCACCACTACCGGAACTCCACGATGGTCGTCGTCGACCTGGCCGCGGTGGACGCCGGCGAGCTGGCCGAGCTCCTCACCGAGGCCTGGCGGCTGCGGGCACCGGCCCGGCTGCGCGCCGCCTTCGACGAGGCTCAGCTGCGGAGGTAGGCGAGGGTGGCCATCACCCGGCGGTGCTGGTCCTCGTCCTGGGCGAGGTCGAGCTTGGCGAAGATCCGCTGGGTGTGCTTCTCCACGGCGCCCTCGGTGACCACCAGCCGCCGCGCGATCGCGCTGTTGGAGTGGCCCTCGGCGATCAGCCCGAGCACCTCGCGCTCCCGCGGGGTCAGCCGGCGCACCGGGTCGTCGGCGCGGCGGCGGGCGAACAGCTGCGCGACCACCTGCGGATCGAGCACGGTGCCGCCGCCCACGACGTCGGTGAGCGCGGCGAGGAACGAGTCGAGGTCGGTGACGCGGTCCTTGAGCAGGTAGCCCACGCCGCCGCGGCCGTCGGCGAGCAGCTCGTCGGCGTAGGCGACCTCGACGTACTGGGAGAGCACGAGCACCGCCGTCCCGGGCACGGTGGCGCGAGCCTCGACCGCGGCCCGCAGTCCCTCGTCGGTGTGCGTGGGCGGCATCCGGACGTCGACCACCGCGACGTCCGGACGGTGCTCGGCCACCGCCCGGACCAGCGAGGGGCCGTCGCCCACGGCGGCGACCACCTCGCAGCCCTCCTCCTCCAGCAGGCGGACCAGGCCCTCCCGGAGGAGCACCGAGTCGTCGGCGATCACGACCCGCACGGCAGCTCCGCGACCAGCCGGGTGGGCCCGCCGCGCGGGCTGTCGACGGTCAGGACGCCGTCCACCGCGCGCAGCCGGTCGGCCAGCCCGGCCAGGCCGTGCCCGGGAGCGAGGACGGCGCCGCCGGAGCCGTCGTCCTCGACGGTGACCCGCAGGGCCGGACCGGCCGCCACGACCACCACCTGGACGGTCGTGGCGCCACTGTGCTTGGCCACGTTGGCCAGGGCCTCGCTGACGACGAAGTAGGCGGTGTTCTCCACGGCCGGGGCCAGCCGCTGCCCGGGCAGGTCGACGGCGAGCTCGACCGGCACCGGCGAGCGGGCCGCGACGGCGGCCAGCGCGGCGGCCAGGCCGCGGTCGGCGAGCACCGGAGGCGCGATGCCGCGGGACAGCGCCCGCAGCTCCTCCAGCGCCTCCTTGGCCAGGACGGCGGCCTCGCCGAGCGTCTCGCGGGCCGCCTCCGGGTCGCGGTCGAGCTGCCGCTGGGCGCGGGAGAGGTCCATGCCCAGGCGCACCAGGTGCTGCTGCGGCCCGTCGTGGATGTCGCGCTCCAGCCGGCGCAGCGCCACCGCCTCGGCGGCGACCGCGGCGTCGCGGCCCTCGGCCAGCCGGCCGAGCTCGGCCTGCGTGGCCGCGCGGGAGGTCAGCAGCGCCCGGCCGAGCTGCGCCTGCAGCAGCGCCGCCCCGCGCACGGCGAAGGGCAGCACGACGGCGAAGAGCAGGCCGACGGTGGTGTAGAGCAGGATCCGCCGCCCGGAGGTGCTCTCGAAGCCGAGCAGCTCCAGCAGGTCGGTGTTCCCCGGGTCGCGGGAGGCGTCGGGCAGCGACCAGTCCCACAGGCCGTAGGTGAGGCCGCCCAGCGCGCCGGCCCAGGAGGTCACGGTGACGACGAAGGACAGGATCGCGAACGGGAAGCGGAGCAGGGCGTGCAGCGCGTCCAGCCAGCACTGCGGGTCGCGCAGCGGGGTGGTCAGCCGGCGGACGGCCCGGCCCTCGGCGGTCCGGTAGCCCGGGCGCGGCAGCGGCCGGTCGAGCACCCCGGGCAGCCAGGCCCGCTCGACGGCCGCCAGCCCCCGGGCGGCGACCAGCGTGGCGGCGAGGACGGCGACGCCGACCCAGACGACCAGCAGCCCCGCGCCGGCCGCCAGACCGGTGACCACCAGGACGAACGCGGCGATCGCGACGGGGAAGGCGACCAGCGAGTAGGCGGTGTCCACGCCCAGCTGCCGCAGCACCCCGCGGGTGCGCGCCGCCGGTGAGGGGGACACGGTGGGCCGGACGGCGGTGTCGGTCATGGCGTCGAGCCTGGTCGCGGGCGGGGTCCGGCCCCATCCCGCCAGCCGGTCGATCGGGTGTCGGGCTGGCCCGACAGCGCTGCGGTCCTCATGTCGGGTCGATGCTCTGGCGCGGCGGCGCGGGTGTCCAGCACCCGCCGCTCGTTAGGGTCGGGCCAGCCGGGCCCGCCGACGACGTCGCGCCCCCCGCGCGAGCGGCTGCCCGGCGGGGGAGGGAGCCGTGCGCGCTCCAGCGGTGCCGATCGCCCTGACCGCCGTCCTGCTGGCCACCGGCTGCGGCGCGAGCCCGTCGGGAGAGGCGGAGGCGGAGTCGCCGGTGGGGGCGGCCACCTCGACGCCCGACGCCCGGCTCACCCTCGTCGCCGACGAGGACGCGGTCGCCTCGGCGGCCTCGTCCAGCCGCGCCCTGTTCGACACCGCGGAGGTCGCCGTCGTGGCCCGCGACGGTGACGAGGCCGGGACCCTGCTGGCCGCCTCGGCGGCGGTCGGTCTCGGTGTCCCGCTGCTCGTCGAGCCCGGCGACGGAGCGCCGGCCGACGCCCTCACCGCCGAGCTGGACCGGCTCGGCACCACCACCGTGCTCGCGGTCGGCGACGCCGAGGGCGCCGGCGCCGCGGAGGTGGTCGCCGTCCCCGCCTCGGCGGAGTCGGTCGCCGCGGCCACCGGGCTGGACCTCGGGGAGACCCGCGAGGTGGAGGACGACGGCGCGGCCGCCGCGGTGGCGGCGCTCGACGGCGGGCAGCCGGTCGCGCTGCTCGCCGGGGACGACGCGGCCGCGGCAGGGGACGTCGACCGGCTCCCGCCGGTGGAGCGCGCCGCGCCCCTGGAGGACACGCTGGTCCTCGCCACCGGGGCAGCGTCCACGGTGGCCGGCATCGCCACCGCCCGCGCGGCCGGGGCCACGGTGCACCTCGCCGGCGGGACCGACCCGCGGGGCGACGCCGGCCTGGTCGACCTGCTCGCCGAGCGCCGGCCCGGGGCGGTGGTGGCCCTCGGACCGGACTACGGCGGCGAGGACGGCCTGGACTGGAAGCTCGAGACCGCGGCCACCGGGCGGCAGCTGCCCGGCGGCGGGCAGCTGCTGTTCCCCGGGCACTTCCTCGTCGCGCTCTACGGCTCGCCGGGCACCGGTGCGCTCGGCGTCCTCGGCGAGCAGGACCTGACGGCGGCGATCGAGCGGGCCCGCGCGCACGCGGCGCCCTACGAGCCGCTGGTCACCGACGCCACCGTCGTCCCGGCGTTCGAGATCATCGCCACCGTGGCCTCGTCGGTCGCCGGGCCGGACGGCAACTACTCCACCGAGCTGCCGGTCGAGGAGCTGCGCCCGTGGGTGGAGGCGGCGGGGGAGGCCGGCCTCTACGTCGTCCTGGACCTCCAGCCCGGCCGCACCGACTTCGTCACCCAGGCCGAGCAGTACCGGTCGCTGCTGGAGCTGCCGCACGTGGGCCTGGCCCTGGACCCGGAGTGGCGGCTGGGCCCGGGGCAGGTGCACCTGACCCAGATCGGCACGGTGTCGGTCGACGAGGTCAACCGGGTGGTCACCTGGCTGGCCGACCTCACCCGCGCCGGGGACCTCCCGCAGAAGCTGCTGGTGCTGCACCAGTTCCAGGTGCGGATGATCCCGGAGCGGGAGCGGCTGGACACCTCCCGCGACGAGCTGGCGGTCATGGTCCACGCCGACGGCCAGGGCGGGCAGGGGGACAAGCAGGCGACGTGGGGGACGCTGCGGCAGACCAACCCCGACGCGGTGTCCTGGGGCTGGAAGAACTTCTACGACGAGGACGCGCCGATGCTCACCCCCGAGGAGACGATCGCGCAGGTCAGCCCCCGACCTCAGCTGATCAGCTACCAGTAGGCGCCGACCCCTCCCGTTTCGTCGGTGCCCTGTGGTCTCCTGGCGCGGCCGTCGCAGAGGAGGCCCACGTGACCGTCGTCGACACCGAGCTCGACCCCCGGCTGCTCGAGCACCGCCGGGAGCTGACCGGCTACTGCTACCGCATGCTCGGGTCGGCGTTCGACGCCGACGACGCGGTGCAGGAGACGATGGTCCGGGCCTGGCGGGGCCTGGCCGACTTCGAGGGCCGCTCGGCGCTGCGCTCGTGGCTGTACCGGATCGCCACCAACGTCTGCCTGGACCAGCTCTCCGGCCGGCAGCGCCGCGCGATGCCCATGGACCTCTCCGGGTCGCCGTGGCAGCCGGTGGAGGCCTCGCTGTCCGCGCGCCGGCCGGCCGAGGCGTGGGTGGAGCCGGTGCTCGACCGCCAGGTCGTCGCCGACGACGCCGACCCCGCCGAGCAGGCGGTGCAGCGGGAGTCGATCCGGCTGGCCTTCATCGCCGCGCTGCAGCACCTGCCGCCGCGCCAGCGCGCGGTGCTGCTGCTGCGCGAGGTGCTGCGCTGGAAGGCCGACGAGGTGGCGCAGCTGCTCGACACCACGGTCGCCTCGGTGAACAGCGCGCTGCAGCGGGCGCGGGCCACCCTGGCCGCCGTCGGCGGCGAGGTCGAGCCGCAGCCGCTGGAGGACGACGAGCGCGACCTGCTGGAGCGCTACGTCGACGCCTTCGAGCGCTACGACATCGACGCCTTCGTGGCGCTGCTGCACGAGGACGCCACCCAGCACATGCCGCCGTTCGAGATGTGGCTGCGCGGTGCGCAGGACATCGGCACCTGGATGCTCGGGCCCGGGTCGGGGTGCCGGGGCTCGCGGGTGCTGCCCACCCGCGCCAACGGCTCGCCCGCCTTCGCCCAGTACCGCCCCCGCGAAGGAGGTGGTCACGAGCCGTGGGCGCTGCACGTGCTCGAGCTGCGCGACGGCCGGATCGCGCACGTCTCGAGCTTCCTCGACCTGGACAACGAGCTGTTCCGGCGGCTCGGCCTGCCCGTCGAGCCGGCCTGATCCCGGAGCGCGGCGTGCCCCACACCGAGTTCACCGAGGGCGTCCACGAGGAGCGGCACCGCGACGGCTCGCTGCGGGCCCGCGGTCCCGTCGTCGACGGCCGGCCGCACGGCTACTGGGAGTGGTTCCGGCTCGACGGCACCCGGCTGCGGTCGGGCTCCTTCGACGCGGGCGAGCCCGTGGGCGAGTGGACGACCTACGACGCGAGCGGCGCCCCGTACAAGGTGACCGACCGGGGGTAGTCACGCCGGCTCCACGAGACGGTCTCCGCGGTGTCGGCGGCCCCGGTCAGGTCGCCGTCCCGAGCGCCCTCCCGTCGCCGCCCACGTCTGGTGGACGTCCCGTGGACGGCGTCGTGGTCACTGCCCCAGGGTCATGTCACGCGCCACGTACCGAACCGGTGAGCGTGGACGAGCGCGAGATCCCCTGCCGCACGGCCGGGATGACCTCGTCGCGGAACAACCGCAGGGAGGAGAGCACGGTGTCGACGTCGAGGGAGCCCCAGGCGAAGGCGCCGGCCACGTAGTTCACCTCGCCGACCGTCACCGCCTCGGCCACCTGGCCGGCGACGGTCTCCGGCGAGCCGACGAACAGCTTGCGGTCGGCCATCAGTTGGTCGAAGTCGACCGGCCGGGAGTGCTTTTCGCTGCCGTGCAGGCGCCACAGGTGCGTGAAGCTCGCGTAGTGGTCCGCGAAGGCCCGGCGCGCGATCGCGGTGGCTTCGTCATCGGTCGGCGCCACGAAGACGTGCCGGAGCATGCCGAACCGCGGGATCCGGCCGGGCAGGCTGTAGCGGACACCCCCGTGGGCCGCGGACTCCCTGTAGCGGGAGAAGAAGACCCGGCTCTGCTCGCCGACGACCTCCAGCGGCGGGGAGGCGAAGCCGAATCCGAACAGGACGTTGTAGCCCTCGTCGCCCAGCCGGGGGATCGAGGCGAGGTTGGACGTCGGGTACCACAGCGGCGGGTGCGGTCGCTGGTACACCCGCACGTGCAGCTCGATCGGGTCCTGTGTAGCCGCGCCGGCGGCCGGGCGCCGGAACCGTCCCGTCTCCATCGCCTCGACGATGGCGGGGAGCACGGCCTCGAACCGTTCAGCGGTCTCCGGCGGAGTCAGTCCGTACATGGCCGCCTCGATGGGGGAGGAGCCCTTCCCCACACCGACGTCCAGCCGGCCGTGGCTGAGCTGGTCCAGCATGCAGATCTCCTGGACCAGCCGCAGGGGGTCGTAGAGCGGCACGATGAAGGTGGTGGGCGCCAGCCGGACGCGCTCGGTCGCGCGCGCGGCGGCGGCGAGGAACACCGACGGGGACGGGGCCAGCCCCAGCGGCGTGCCGTGGTGCTCGGCGAGGTGGTAGGTGCTGAAACCGCTCTGGTCGGCCTCCGCGAGGACGCGCAGCCGGGCGTCGTAGAGCTCCGCCGTCGGCACGCCGGGGACGGCATCCAGCCAGTCGAACAGGCCGAACTGCAGGTCGTGCGGGTCGTTCCGGACGGCAGCCTCTGCGGACATCGTCGTCATCGCCCTTCTCGGTGTGGTGGCGCCCGGCGTGGAGGGACCGATCGCCAGGTGTGTCGACCCGCTCGTCCGGTCGTGGGGCGGGGCCGGTGACCGGTCCGTCAGCCGACAGCGTCGGAGACGTCGTCGGACGGCGGCTTCGGCTCACTCAGGTGGGACTCCCAGTCCGCCCCGACCGCGTCCTTCAACTGCTCCACGAGTTCGAGGCCGCGCTGGGCCCACTCGATCTCGGCCTGCGCGCGTCCGATGAGGCCGCTGTACACGTGGGTCTTGTAGGCCACGATGGCGTCGTGGGCGCTCTCGGGTGCTCGCCGCAACCGTTCCCGCATCAGGACCGTGTTCCGCCGCCGCAGGTCCTCGGCGTGGGCTGACCACTGCTGCTCCAGCCGCTGGTAGTGCCGCAGGTGCTCCTCGAACTGCGCGCGTGCCGCCTCGAAGGAGGCGTACTCCAGGTACGTCGCCTTGAGGTAGGCGGCGTTCCGCTCCAGCACCGGGGCCTGGACGTCCTCGAGCCAGCGCTGCAGATCGGCGCAACCGGCCGGCGTGATCGAGTACGTCCGCTTGGTGCCCCGGCTGCCTCGGGGAGTGGACACGGCCTCCACGAGGCCCTCGTCCTCCAAGCGCTTGAGCTCGGGGTAGATCTGCGGGTGCGAGGCGTGCCACACCGAGGAGACCGACGCGTCGAAGTGCTTCGCCAGCTCGTATCCGGTCATGGGGCGTACCTCGACCAGGGCCAGCAGCGCGTGACGGAGCGACAAGACCCGACTCCTCTCCTGCCCAGCGTGACCGATCCGCGTGGAGCCCGGCCCCAGCGACGCTAGCGCAACGCCGGTCCATCTAGAACCACTTAGTAAGAATTTATGTCAGCGTTGACATGCTTGTGTGACCGTCGTTACGTTCCTCGGCGTCGTGCTGCCGGTGCTCGGGACGTCCGCGAGCGACGGTCCTGCGACCCGGCGGAGGCCTCAGGCAGGCGGATCCGGCGGCTGCTCCAGGGCAGTGCTCCGTCTCGCACTGCCCGGGCGCCCGGCACAGGGGCGCCGTGAACGCACCGAACCCCGGCCCGACCGGCCACACATCTTGAGGAGTCGGCAATGCGCAAGGCGCTCACAGTTCTCGGGGCAGCGATGGTCGTCGTGGTGGCCGCGTGTGGCACCGGAGAGGAGTCGACCCCGACTGATGAAGGCGGGTCCGGGCTGCAGGACGTGACCGTGGGCGTCAGCACGGTCGTCGACGTGGCCCCGGTCTACCTCGGGATCAGCGAGGGGATCTTCGAGGAGCACGGGCTCGAGGTGACGCCCCAGACCACCTCCGGTGGCGGTGCCGCGCTCCTGCCGCTCGTGCTCAACGGCGAGGTGCAGTTCGCCTACGGCAACGTGGTCTCGCTGCTGGTGGCACGCGAGGAGGGCCTCGACGTGCGAGCCGTCACCCACGGCAGCTCGTCGCCGGGCCGCCAGGCCGGCACGGGCCTGATCCTGGTGGGCGGGGACAGCCCCATCCAGGACGCTGCCGATCTCGAGGGCAGGACGGTCGCGGTCAACTCGCTCGCCAGCCTGACAGAGGTCATGGTCCACGCGGCCATCGAGCGGGCCGGCGGTGACCCCGCGAAGGTCACCCTCGTCGAGCTCCCCGTGAGTGACATGATCCCTGCGCTCGAACGCGGTGAGGTCGACGCCATCACCGAGTACGAGCCCTTCGGGACGATCGCGAAGCAGGCCGGTGCGCGACCGATCGCCTACACCTTCGACCTGACGGAGACCGACACCCTCATCGCCTCCTACTTCACCAGCGGGACGCTCGCCGAGCAGGACCCCGAACTCGTGGAGACCTTCCGGGCCGCCATGAACGAGGCCCTGGACTTCGCGGAGGACCACCCCGATGCGGTCCGGGAGGCCGTGGACTCCTACATGGAGCTCGACCCCGCGGTCACGGCCGAGCTCACCCTGCCCGGCTTCGGATCGGACTTCGACCAGGACGCCCTCCGGGAGATTGCCGACATCGCGCGGGAGCGAGGGCTGCTCGAGGAGGACCCCCAGGTCGAGCAGCTGCTCGTCGAGGACCAGTGACGGTGACCACCTACCAGGACACCGCGGTCCCGGCGCAGGTCGAGGAGGGGTGGATCGAGGCCGGCGGCATCGCCACGCGCTACCTGGAAGCCGGGTCGCGTGCCGCTGAGCCGGTCGTCCTCCTCCACGACGGGACCTGGGGCGGGGCCAGTTCGGTCACCTGGTCGAACGTCGTCGCCGACCTGGCGGAGGAGTTCCACGTCCTGGCCCCCGACACGCTGGGGTTCGGGGGCACGGACAAGGTCGTCTACGTCGACCGTGCCCAGTACGGCCCCCGCATGCGTCACCTGGCGGCGTTCCTGCGCGCCAAGCAGGTGGAAGGCCCGGTCCACCTCGTGGGCAGCTCCTTCGGTGGGTCGCTCGCGCTGCGCATCTTGGGGGAGCGCTTCCTCGACCTGGCGTCCGTGGTGAGCATCTGCGGCACGGGTGGCCCGTGGCGCACGGTGCTGTCGCGAGCGGAACTGGGCCGGTGGGCCGGCACGGAGGCCGACCTGCGGCGCATCGTCGACCTGCTGATCGATCCGACCGATCGTTACGAGGCGCAGGTCGCCGAGCGGCTGGCATGGGCGTCCGACCCCGGCCACTACCGGGCGCTCGCCGCCGTGTCCGCTCCGGTCCCCGAACCCCTCGTGCGGGACCGGGAGGACGACGGGTGGCCGGGCCGGCTCGTCGGGGCCACGACTCCGGTCCTGCTGGTCCGTGGATCCCGAGACCCCCTGCTGGAGCCGGACTGGCACGAGCGACTGACCGCGGTCCTGCCGCACGCGCAGGTGCGGACGCTGGACTGCAAGCACGCGCCGCACATCGACCACCCCGACCTGCTCATGCCGGTGCTCACCGAGTTCCTGCGCTCGTGCCGCCACCCGGGAGCCGGCGCCGGGAGCTGAGTCCGGGCGGCCCTCGACGTGCACCGCCGGCCGGCTGCTCGTGCGCCACCCACGGAAGAGAGGTGTTCCTCAGATGGCGATCGCCAACAGCACGAGGGGGCTCGACGGTGCGGTCGACGCCGAGACCCTGACCGAGTACCTGAAGGACGCACACCTGCCGAGCCTCATCCCCGCACTGGCGTTCGCCACGGGGGACCTGTCCCTGCTGCGTGAGGAGTTCCGACCGGGTTCTGTCTCGGCGGCCGTGGGTCTGGGGGTCGAGGAGGACCTCTCGTGGGAGATCCAGGTCGCGGCCCGGGAGATGTGCGCGGAGGCCATCCTGCGATCCCGTCAGCAGTCCGGCACCGCGGCGGACGGGCTGAGCGACGCCGACGTCAGCCGGATCATGGAGTACATGGTCGGGCCGGTCCCCGAGGGTTACCTGCCCGTGCTGCTCCACCAACTCGGCCACCCCAAGGACGTGAGTGCGCCGACGTGGACCAAGCAGGAGCTCGCCCCCGAGCGCCCGTTCCGCGTCGCCGTCATCGGGGCGGGGATGTCGGGGCTGGCGACCGCTCACCGGCTCACGCAGGCCGGCATCCCCTTCGTGGTCTTCGAGCGGCAGTCCGAACTCGGCGGCGTGTGGACGGCGAACGACTATCCCGGGTGCCGTCTCGACACGAGCAACTTCGCCTACAGCTACTCCTTCTACCAACAGGGTGACTGGAAGGACAACTACTCCCGGCGAGAGGAGATCTGGGACTACCTCAAGCGCTGTGCCCGGGACCTCGGGCTCCTGGAGGACATCCGGTTCCGCACCGAAGTGGTGTCGGCGCGGTGGGACGACGACACGAGCACGTGGGCGGTCCGGGTCCGCACGGACGGGCAACCGGTGGAGGAGCTCCGGTTCCAGGCCGTCATCAGCGCCGTCGGCCAGCTGAGCGAACCGAACATCCCCACCATCGAGGGGCTCGACCTCTTCGAGGGCGCCACCTGGCACACGGCGGAGTGGGACAAGGACGTCGACCTGAGAGGGAAGCGGGTCGCGGTCGTGGGCACCGGCGCCAGCGCCTTCCAGGTGATCCCGAAGGTCGCCGAGGTGGCCGAGTCGGTCACCGTGTTCCAGCGGACGCCTCCGTGGGTGGTGCCCAGCCCGGGGTACAACAGTCCACTGCCCACGGGTCAGGCGTGGCTGTTCGCGCACGTGCCGCACTACCACCGGTGGTTCCGCGTCTACCAGTTCTTCACCAGCATCGACAGCCGGCGGCCGTACGCCGTCGTCGATCCGGAGTGGGACCACCCGGTGTCGGTGTCGGCGAAGAACGAGGCGCTCCGGCAGGGCCTGCTCGCCCATCTCGAGCGTTCGCTCGGGGATCGTCCGGACGTGCTGGCCAAGGTCACGCCCGCCTACCCGCCGTACGCCAAACGGATGCTGCGGGACGACGGCCTGTGGATGGAGACCCTCAAGCGGGACGACGTCCACATCGTCACCGAGGGCATCGCGCGGGCCACTCCCCACGGACTCCAGACCGTGGACGGCACTGTCCACGAGGTGGACGTCATCGTCTTCGGCACGGGCTTCCGGGCGTCGGACTTCCTCTCCTCGATCAGCGTGACCGGCCGCAACGGCATCGACCTGCACGAGCAGTGGGGCGGTGACGCGCGCGCCTACTACGGGATCAGCGTGCCTGACTTCCCGAACCTCTTCTGCTTGTACGGGCCCAACACGAACCTGATCGCCAACGGCAGTCTGGTCATGTTCTCGGAGGCGGCGATCGACTACGTCCTCGAGTGCATCCGCATGCTCTTCGACGAAGGGCGGGACGCCATCCAGGTGGACCGGCGCGCGTTCGAGGAGTTCAACGAGCGCATCGATGCCGCCTGCCGCTCGATGGCCTATGGACTGTCATCCGTGAACAGCTGGTACAAGAACGCGACCGGCCGCGTCTCGCAGAACTGGCCGCTACACAGTCTCGAGTACTGGAAGGGCACCCACCACCTCGACCGGGAGGACTTCGAGCTCCTGTAGTCGGCCTGCCCCGAGGACCGCAACGGCCGTGGCGGCCCCTACGCACGTGAGGACCCGACGTGAGCATCCTGATCATCATGGCCTGTGAGCGCTAGGGGCCGGCCGCTCGTCGGCCGGAGCTCGTGGTCCGGGAGACCCTCGCGACGACACCCGTCCGAGGAAGCTCTGCTCCGGGGGACTGCGGCGTGATCCCTAGAGACGGTCGACGGGCGGCGATCGCGGTGGGGACGTCGGGGGGAGCGGCCGTCCGGAGGACCCGGGACCTCAGTGCGGGGCTGCTCGTCCCGCTGTGCCTGGGTGCGGTGCTGAACCCGGTCAACTCCACGATGATCGCGACCGCGCTGTCGCCGATCGGGCGGGAGTTCGGCGTCGGCGCGGCGGCGACGTCGTGGCTGATCTCGGTCATGTACCTGGCCAGCGCCATCGGTCAGCCGGTCGCCGGTCGGCTCGCCGACCAGTTCGGCCCGCGGCGGGTGTTCCTCGCCGGCAGCCTGCTCGTCGCGGTCGCCGGAGTCGTCGGTGCCCTGGGGCCGACCTTCGGGTGGGTCGTGGCCGCCCGTGCCGTCGTCGGCCTCGGCACAGGGGCGCTCTACCCCGCCGCCGTCACCATGGTGCGGGAGCAGGCCGACCGGTTGGGGATCCAGGTGCCCGCCAGGGCCCTCGGTCTGCTGAACACCACCGGCCTGGTGACCCTTGCGGTCGGCCCCCCGCTGGGTGGGGTCCTGGTGGACACGGTCGGGTGGCGGGCGGTGTTCGCGATCAACGTCCCCCTGGGCCTCCTCGTGACGGCGCTCGCGCTGCGACACCTGCCGCGGTCGCGCCGACGGGAGAGGCAGGTCGCCGCCTGGCGGTTGCTGGACCTGCCCGGTGTCGCACTGTTCAGCGGGGCGGTGACACTGATGCTCCTCGTGCTCACCGAACTGCCCCGCCCCCGGTGGTACCTCGCCTCAGGGCTCGCGGTCTGTGTCGTGCTGCTCGTGGTCGTCGAACTCCGGTCCCGTGTCCCGTTCCTCGACGTCCGGATGCTGGGCCGCAACCCGGCGCTGGTCGTGACCTATCTGCGGGTGGCCCTGACCTTCGTCGTCGTCTACGGCGTGCTCTTCGGGTTCACGCCGTGGCTGCAGGAGAGCCGAGGGTTGTCAGCGAGCACGGCCGGGTCCGTCCTCCTGGGCATGTCCGCCGTCGGCGCACTCGTGTCCCTCTTCGGGGCACGCGGTCAGCGCCCACTGTGGCCATTGCTCGTCTCCGCCGTGGGACTCCTGGCCGGGAGCCTGGCCATGACGGTCCTCGGCTCGGCCACCCCGATCGCCGTCCTGGCGTGCGTGGCCGCCGTCTTCGGCTTGCCCAACGGGATGGGATTGGTCGCGAACCAGGTCGTCGTCTACCGGGTGGCCCCCGCCGAGCAGGTGGGCGCAGCGACCGGGCTCTTCCGCACCGCGCAGTACACCGGGGCGATGCTGGCCACGAGCATCACCGGCCTCGCCTACGCGCGTGAGGTGGGTGACACCGGACTGCACGCCATGGGGTGGGCCTTCATCGCCGCCGGCTTCGTGCTCCTGGTCGTCACCGTGGCCGACCCCACTCTCCGTTGCCGCAGGTGAGGGCGTCGAATCCGCATGGCCAGCTTGGAAGGCGGAGTCTTGTGACCTTGTCTGTGCTGGTCAGCGGCCTATTTCGACCTCCGGGCGAGGGCTCCTGACCCACATGTGACCCAGCGATCGGGCGTGACCCACGCATGACCCACCGCGCCGGAACCCTGCTAGTCGGTCCGGTCCGGATCGTCATCCGATGACTCGCTGGCTGCACCCAGCATGGCGTCGAGGGCACGGGCGATCTCGACGTCGCGGTCGTCGGCGGCGTGCTGGAGGTAGTCGCCCTACAGGTCGGCGAAGAATTCAGGCACTACGACAGGGCGGGACTCAACTCCGAGACCGTGCTCATAAAGCAGGTCACACAGGGTCTCTCCGTCGATGAGATCGATGGGAGCTCCTCCTCGCCGCGCCTCGTCTCTAGCGCGGGCGGTGAAGACGCTTGTAGTGATGAAGAAGCCCTTGTCGCCACGGTGAGCCATCGCACCACGGAACTCGCGAATCTTGTTGGGTTGGATGGGGTGGTCAATCTTGTAGCGCTTGGCTTGGAAGAACACCGGGAAGCTCAGGAGGGAGACTTGAAGGACCCCGGTGCCGTCAAGGCCTTCATCGTCGGAGAACCGGGTGACCTCGACGTCACGACAACCGAGCGAGCGCAGTAGTCGCGCGCACAAGCGCTCGAAGCCATCTGGCGACATTGATGTCAGTATCGTCAGGAGCTCGGCGCGCCAGGACTCGCTGGCCTGCTCGGCGAGTTCGTCGCCATCGCGATCGTCCCTCTCCGAAGCGATGGTAAGGGACTTGCGGCGGCGCCTCGCCTCATTGTGAGCGGTTCGATTGGCAGTGACGACCGCATCTCGGCCCTGTGCGAGCAACTCGCGGCCGCGTGACGTGATCGACCAGACCCCACGGCTGGAGTTTTCCAAGGCGCCCATCAGCTTCAAGGCACTCAGTCCCCAGCCGATACGGTCCAGGGCGACGCTTCGTCCCGCGCTCCGCCCCGCGGGGTAAGTGACACCCAGCTGGTTGTCGCTGAGCCCCACTCGCTGAGCGACCTTGTCCTTGACCTCGATTCGCCCCAGCGAACCGCCAGCACTCGAGATGACCTCAAGTGTTGGGGTCAATAAGTCCTCCTTCGTCGGCAGGTCATGCTCGGTCATGCGATCTTGCTGGGCTCATCCCGGAGAGAGTCGCGCCCTCCCGCGGCGCGCTCCTGCGACAACGGGTCGTGCTCTCGGTACCTACTCGTCACAATCCCGGAGTGTCGCACCTTCGCCTTGAAGACTTCACGGCCTGTGCGCTCAGACTGACCCGCTGCCGGCCCGGCTGACGATCTCGGCTCTACGCGCAGCTCGGGCAGAACTGCTCCCTGTTGAGGTGTCGAAGCCGAGGGCCTGCGGAAGGAGTCCCTGAGGCCGTGCCAGGACATGTCACGACGATCGAACAAGGAATGCCCAAACGGCCTTCCGTCCGGATGGCTTGGCAGGGTGCTCGCCAGCCCGTATCGAGCCGTGCTGCGTGACCCACTCATGACCCACGCAGCGGAGAACAGGGGTCATGAAAGGGTTCAAACGGCCACTTCGGAGGCTCCGCCAGAGCGTCTCCAGAAGGCCAGCAGGCCGGTTGAACTGCGGAAACGCGTGGAGCGGGTGACCGGGATCGAACCGGCATGGCCAGCTTGGAAGGCTGGGGCTCTACCATTGAGCTACACCCGCGGAACTGCGTGAGAGCACGTGTGGGCGAACCCGTTCTCTCGACGTGGAGAAGCCCGGCGGTGGAGATCCCCCGGGCTTCCAGTCCGGGACGAGGGTAGCGCGCGGCGGATCCGGAGTCGCAGCGGCGTGTCACCGGGCCCGGTGCGCCGTCCGGAGCCGACGTGCTGGTCAGCCCGTTCCGCGCGGTAGCCGCACGGGAGCCCCGAGCCCGGCGACGGCCTCGATCAGCGGAACGGGTAGGTCGGCGTCCGGATCGCCGTTCGGCGGGGGACCGCCCGCGGTGATCCAGTCCGCCAGGGCACCGGCCCGCGGCGCCTCGTGGAGACCGGCGAGCCACACCGTGCGGCTCGACCGGCCTGTCGCCCCGTCACGGTGGGCCACCGCGGCGACGGCGGCGAGCCCGCAGGGCCCGAGGCAGCCGGCGGTCACGAGGACGGCTCCGGGGGTGCACCGCACGGTCTGCTGCAGCTCCCCGACACTGCGCTGCGTCCCCGCGAGTGCCCGCAGTGCCGAGCACCGCTGCCCGACGCACAGGGCCAGCAGCGGGCCGCCGGGGTCGGGAGTCGCTGCGGGGGACGCCGTGCGCGGCGCGGCGGCACGGCGGGTCATCGCACGCGCCTCCGTCCGGCGGCCCCGCGGAGGAGGGTCGGTACGCGTGGGGGCCGCGAGCTGCGTGGTTGGGGGGTCGTCACCGGTCAGCCCCTCCGTCGGGCGCCGTAGCGCTGGTGGAAGCGCTCGACCCGGCTGGCGGTGTCGAGGACCCGCTGGTTGCCGGTCCGGAAGGGGTGCGATGACGCGCTGGTGTCGACCACCACGAGCGGGAGGGTCTCGCCGTCCAGCTCGATGGTCCGGTCGGTGGCCACCGTGGACCGGGTCCGGTAGGGAACGCCGCTGGCGGCGTCGCGGAAGGCGACCGTGCGGTACTGGGGGTGGATGTCCGGGCGCATCAGGAGCGCTCCTCTCGGTCGGTCACGTGCGTGCTGCTGTCGTCGGCGGGGCTGGATGCCTCGCACGGGTCCTCGTGCCAGGTGCCGAAGGGGTCGGGGTACCGGCGCCACGCCTCCGGGCCGGCCGCCCACTCCTCGTCGGTGAGGACGGCGGCGTGCAGGGCCGCGGTGATCGCCAGCGCCGGCTGCCGGTGGGTGAGGACGACGAGCTCGGTGTGCCGGTCGCCGTGGACCGGGTCCCAGCGCAGCGCGGCGGCCACCCGTCGCTGCGGCTCGACGGCGTCCCAGGCGTCGTCGTCCAGCGTGGCCAGCCACGGGCCGGCGTCCCCGACCCGCAGCCCCGGACCGGCGGACTCGAGCCACCCGGTGCGGTCGTGCTGGCTGGCCAGCCACAGCCGGCCGCGGCTGCACACCACGCCGTCGAGGAGGACGGCGAGGGCGTCGTGCAGGCGCGCCGGGTGCAGTGGTCGGTCCGGACTGAAGCGGACCAGCTGGACGCCGCAGTCCTCCCCGAGCGGTGGTCCGCCGGCCAGCAGGGGGTCGTGCGGGGAGGAGACCCGCCCGCGGCGCGCTCCGGGTCCCAGGGCCGCGAGCAGCCGGTCGGGGTGCACGTGGACGTCGGCGCGTGGGGCCACCGGGGCCAGGCGGTCGAGCACGGCGTCGAGCCGGGCACCGGCCCAGGCGTCGGTGGGCGGGCCGGCCAGGACCACGGCGTCGGCGAAGGCGACGTGCCCCAGCGCGACCTGGGCGAGGGTGCGGTCGTCGTCCGCGGTGGCGGCCAGCCCGCGGTCGTCGAGGCCGTCCCCGCTCGTGACGTCGTCCAGCCAGCTCGCGGCCTCGACCGCCGCGAGGACGCCGTCCACGCGCACCCAGTCGCCGGCGGTCTCCGGCAGGCCCTCCGGCTCGTCCAGGAGGACGTTGGCCACTGACCAGCACAGGTGCTCGGGTTCGAGGGCCGGGTCCAGGCGCAGGACGACGCGGGCCACGTCCCCCCGCCGGGCCAGTGTGCGCACCAGCGGCAACAGGTCCGAGCGCAGCGTGCAGGACAGGCAGCCGTGGGCCAGCTCGATCGCGGTGGAGCGCTCGACGAGGGCGTCCCCGCGGCGGTGCCGCTCCGACCGGACGACGACGCCCTGTGCCAGTCGGCTCACGTCGTGGTGCACGACCACGGTGCCGGGCTGGGTGAGGAGTGCCTCGCCGACCCGGGCGTTGATCCGCCGGTGCAGGCCGGTGACGAGCACGAGGGGCGTTCGGGAGTCGGTCATGCCGACACACTAGTCGGTAACGACAATCATTTTCACCATGTGGACGGACGGCGTCGCCGGAACCGGCCGACCGGTGACGACGTGCGCCGCAGACCCGCGCGGTGCGGAAACGGCTGGTGGCTGGTGGCTGCGCTCGTGCCCGACGGTGCGTGCAGACCCGTCGCCGATCTCGCCCCGACGGCCCGCCGGGCATGAGAGGGTGACCGCCGGCTGAAAACGATGTTCAACAACGGGGGAGTGCATGCCCGAGTCCGCGACGTCCGCGCAGGCCCGTGGCCGTGCGGCCTCGCCCGCCGACCGGGCCGCGAAGCTGCCGACCTCCCGGGACTTCCTGATCGGACTGCTGGCCCAGATGCTGCTCATCCGGTGGCTGTGGCCGGACCTGTTCGACATCCCGGAGCTGCAGGCCTGGGCGACCGTCTTCGTCGCGGTGTGCCTCCAGGCGCTGCCGTTCCTGGTGGTCGGGGTGCTGCTGTCCGCAGCCATCAGCGCCTTCGTCCCGCCGTCGTTCTTCGAGCGGGCCCTGCCCCGGCGGCCGGCGCTGGCCGTACCGGTGGCCGGACTGAGCGGTGCGGTCCTGCCCGGCTGCGAGTGTGCCTCCGTGCCGGTCGCCGGGAGCCTGGTGCGCCGCGGGGTCGCGCCGGCGGCGGCGCTGGCGTTCCTGCTGTCGGCTCCGGCGATCAACCCGGTGGTGCTCGTCGCGACCGCGGTGGCCTTCCCCGACGAGCCGCTCATGGCCGCCGCCCGCTTCGCCGCCTCCCTGCTGGTGGCCCTCGTCATGGGCTGGCTGTGGACCGCCTACGGCCGGGGCGAGTGGCTGCGGCTGCCTCGCCGCTCCGCCGGTCGTCCGGGTGCCGGCCGGCTCGAGGTCTTCCGCGAGGCCGCACAGCACGACCTCCTGCACGCCGGCGGTTTCCTGGTCGTCGGCGGACTCACCGCCGCGACCCTCAACGTCGCCGTCCCCCGGTCGTGGCTGGAGTCGATCGGGGACTCCCCGGTGCTGTCGGTCCTCGTGCTGGCGGTCCTCGCGGTCGTCCTGGCGATCTGCTCGGAGGCCGACGCCTTCGTGGCCGCGAGCCTGACCTCCTTCAGCCTCACCTCGCGGCTGGTCTTCCTCGTCGTGGGGCCGGTCGTGGACGTGAAGCTGATCGCGCTCCAGTCGGGGACCTTCGGGCGCCGGTTCGCGCTGCGGTTCGCGCCGGTGACCTTCGCGGTCGCCGTCCTCTCGGCGCTCGCCGTCGCCTGGGTCGTGTGGTGAGGAGCGGGCCGTGGACCGGATGACCCAGTTCGCGGTGCTCCTCCTCCTGGGAGGCGTCACCCTCAGCGTCGCGCTCGGCGACGCCCACCTCGCCTACGTCCAGCCGGGCTTCCGGCCGCTGCTCCTGCTCGCCGCCGGTGTCCTGCTCCTCCTCGGCCTCGTCGGCGTCGTCCGCGCGCGCTCGCACCGCGACGCGGCGGCCGGTGGAACGGCAGGGCACGACCACGGCCACGCCGCCCCCCGCGTGGCATGGCTGCTGCTCTTGCCCGTGGCGGTGGTGCTGCTGGTCGCCCCGCCCGCACTCGGCTCCTTCACCGCGGCGCGCCAGGCCCAGCAGATCGAGGCGCCGACCCGACCGCCCGCGGGCGGGATCGGTCAGGACGACCCCGGCGAGGACCACCGCACGATGACCCTGCTCGACTACTCGCACCACGCGCTCGCCGTCGACACCAGCGCCCTCGAGGGCCGGCTCGTCCGGCTCACCGGCTTCGTCACGCCGCGCGACGGCGGTGGCTGGTACGTCTCCCGCATCGCGATCAGCTGCTGCGCGGCCGACGCCGTCGCGTTCACCGTCGTGGTCGACGCCCCGCAGGGCGACCTGGCCGCCGACCAGTGGGTCGAGGTCATCGGCTCGTGGGCGCCGCCGCAGCCCCACCCCGGCGGCGGCTACCCCGAGGCGGCGATCTCCCCGCGCTCGGTGACCACCATCGACGCTCCGTCGAACACCTACCAGGGCTGAGTCGACGGAGGGGGCGTGATCCTCCGCGCGGTCGGCGCGCGATCATGGGGGAGTGGCCAGGGCGACCCGTCAACGAGATGCCGTGCGCACCATCTTCTCCACGCTCGACGGCTTCCACAGCATCCAGGACGTGCACGCCCGGCTCCGGGACGCCGGTGACGCCATCGGGCTGACGACGGTCTACCGGGCGGTGCAGTCCCTCGCCGGGGACGGGGAGCTGGACTCCATCCGGACCGACTCCGGGGAGGCCCTCTACCGCCGGTGCAGCACCGGTCACCACCACCACCTCGTCTGCCGGGTGTGCGGGCGCACCGTCGAGGTGGCCGGGCCGGCGGTGGAGCGGTGGGCGAGCCGGGTCGCCGGCGAGCACGGCTTCGTCGACCTCAGCCACACCCTGGAGATCTTCGGCACCTGCGCCGAGTGCCACCGGGCCTCCCGGAGGAGCGGCGAGGGGGAGGCCCAGGCCGCGGACGGCGGCTGAACCCGGGGGCCTGTGCCGTCCCGGCTCCCGCCCAGGCGCCCGCACCGGGCGTGCGGCCACCTAGACTCGGTCCGCCACGGGGTGTGGCGCAGCTTGGTAGCGCACCCGCTTTGGGAGCGGGGGGCCGTGGGTTCAAATCCCGCCACCCCGACCAGGGGTGCCGTGCGGGTCCCCCGCCCGCCGCCCCGGCCGTTCCCGCGACGTCTCTATGCTCGTGGGTCGACACCCGGCGCCGTCGAACCGGCCCGGCGACCGTCCCTGTCTTTCGATCGAGGAGCACTGCCGCTGTGAAGAGCACCATCGAGGAACTGGGCCCCACGCGGGTCCGGATGGCGATCGAGGTGCCGTGGGGGGACCTGGACCACGCCTTCGGTGAGGTCTACAAGGAGCTCGGCCGCCAGGTGCGCGTGCCCGGCTTCCGCCCCGGCAAGGTGCCCAACCGGGTGCTCGACCAGCGCATCGGCCGGCCGGTCGTCCTGGAGCAGGTCGTCCAGCACGCCATCCCGGAGGTCTACTCCGAGGTCGTCCGCGAGAACCAGGTCCGCGTGCTCGGCCAGCCCGACATCGAGGTCACCCGCCTCGACGACAACGACACCCTGGCCTTCACCGCCGAGGTCGACGTCGCCCCCAAGGTCGAGCTGCCCTCGCTCGACGAGCTGTCCGTGACCGTCGACGACGTCGAGGTCACCGACGAGGAGATCGACCAGCAGATCTCGGTCATGCGTGAGCGGTTCGCCATGCTCACCGCCGTCGACCGCGCGGTCCAGGACGGCGACTTCGTGTCCATCGACCTCGAGGCCAAGCTCAACGGCGAGGTGCTCGAGGACGGCTCGACCACCGGCATGTCCTACGAGGTCGGCACCGGCTCGCTGATGGAGGGCCTCGACGACGCCGTCCGCGGCCTGTCGGCGGACGAGTCGAAGACCTTCCAGACCGCGCTGCTCAACGGCCCCAACTCCGGCGAGCTGGCCGACGTCACCGTCACCGTCCGCTCGGTGAAGACCAAGGAGCTCCCGGAGCTCGACGACGAGTTCGCCTCGACCGCGAGCGAGTTCGACACCCTCGAGGAGCTCCGCGAGGACGTCCGCACCCGCCTGGCCCGCACCAAGGTCCTGCAGCAGGGCGCGCAGGCCCGCGACAAGCTGGTCGAGCACCTGCTCGAGGCCGTCGAGGTCCCGATCCCGGAGAACCTGGTCGAGCGCGAGATCGAGTGGCGCAACCGGACCATGGAGGGCCAGCTGCAGCAGGCCGGCATGGACTGGGACAGCTTCCTGCAGATGTCCGGTGTCGAGGACCGCGAGGCCTACGACGCCGACCAGCGCAAGAACATCGAGGAGGCGGTGCGGACCCAGTTCATCCTGGACGCGATCGCCGACGCCCGGGAGATCACCGTCGACAACGAGGACCTCTCGGCGCAGATCATGGCCCAGGCCCAGCGCAACCGGATGAGCCCCGAGCAGTACGCGCAGCAGCTGCAGCAGGGCGGCAACATCGCCGAGTTCGTGGCCGACGTGCGCCGCACCAAGGCCCTGGCCCAGCTGCTCGAGCAGACGACGATCACCGACGCCTCGGGCAACGTTGTCGACCTCGAGGGCCTGCGCCCCCGCACGGAGCAGGCCCCCGACGCCGACGCCGGGTCCGCGGAGGACGACGCCGCCGACGCCGCCACCGACGAGGCCGGCACCGCGGACGCCGGGGACGCTCCCAAGGCCTGACCCGCACCCGCACCGACGACCGACGCCGTCCCGCCCCGACCCGGGGAGGGGCGGCGTCGCTCGTTCCGGGACCGCCCGGGCGGGTCGCTGCGCCCACGGCGAACACCGCCCGCGCCGGGACTGCTCCCCGC
Organism: Geodermatophilus sp. SYSU D00079; assembly: GCF_054050635.1. Lineage (NCBI taxonomy): Bacteria > Bacillati > Actinomycetota > Actinomycetes > Geodermatophilales > Geodermatophilaceae > Geodermatophilus > Geodermatophilus sp. SYSU D00079. The sequence continues at coordinate 160,820 of NZ_JBJGZS010000002.1, forward strand.
GGCCTGCGCGTTAGGGTCGACGCAGAGCAGGCGCAGCGGGCTCCCCGGGCCCGCACCACCAGCCCCACCCACCGAGACCGACTGCCCGACAGTCCTACGGAGGTCACCACACCCGTGAGCACCAACCCGAACCTGGCGAGCGCGCCGCTGCTGCGTGCCGCCGCCGGGGGGATGAACCTCAACGACTCGGTCTACGAGCGTCTCCTGCGGGAGCGCATCATCTTCCTGGGCAGCCAGGTCGACGACGTCATCGCCAACCAGCTGGCCGCCCAGATGCTCCTGCTGTCCGCCGAGGACCCGAAGCAGGACATCCACCTGTACATCAACTCGCCCGGCGGCTCGGTCACCGCCGGCATGGCGATCTACGACACGATGCAGTTCATCGACTGCGACGTCGCCACCTACGGCATGGGCCTGGCCGCCTCGATGGGCCAGTTCCTGCTGACTGCGGGCACCAAGGGCAAGCGCTACGCCCTGCCGCACGCGCGGATCATGATGCACCAGCCGTCGGCCGGCGTCGGCGGCACCGCGTCGGACATCGCCATCCAGGCCGACCTGTTCCGCCGCACCAAGCGGGAGCTCAACGAGCTGCAGTCGCTGCACACCGGGCAGCCCATCGAGCAGATCGAGAAGGACTCCGACCGCGACCGCTGGTTCACCGCGCAGGAAGCCCTCGAGTACGGCTTCGTCGACCACGTGGTCAGCCGGGCCACCATGACCGACAGCGCCAACCCGGTCACCGACAACTGAGGGTCCGAGGAGAACGAGCATGAGCTTCCAGATGCCCTCCAGCCGGTACGTGCTGCCCTCCTTCGTGGAGCGCACGAGCTACGGCATGAAGGAGTCCAACCCCTACAACAAGCTCTTCGAGGAACGGATCATCTTCCTCGGGGTGCAGATCGACGACGCCTCGGCCAACGACGTGATGGCCCAGCTGATCACGCTCGAGTCGGCCGACCCCGACCGCGACATCACGATCTACATCAACTCGCCCGGTGGCTCGTTCACCTCGCTGATGGCGATCTACGACACGATGATGTTCGTCCGCCCCGACATCCAGACCGTCTGCATGGGCCAGGCCGCCTCCGCCGCCGCCGTCCTGCTGGCCGCCGGGACGCCGGGCAAGCGGCTGGCGCTGCCGTACTCGCGGGTGCTGATCCACCAGCCGTCGGGTGAGTCCGGCGGTCAGGTCTCCGACCTCGAGATCCACGCCGCGGAGATCCAGCGGGTGCGGTCGCAGATGGAGGAGATCCTCGCCCGCCACACCGGGCAGACCGTCGAGCAGGTCCGCACCGACATCGAGCGCGACAAGATCCTGACCGCCGACGAGGCCAAGGCCTACGGCATCGTCGACCAGGTCATCCAGAGCCGGAAGCTCAACGCACTGCCCAGCTGAGCTCGATCGGTACGGGTCGAGGGTGCGCGTGTCGCGCTCCCGACCCGTACCGTCGGGGGACGCGGGACGCATGTGGTCAGCAGCGACCCGGCCGGGCGAGTCATCGCCCGACCGGATCGGTGCAGGCAGGTACCGTCGGCGAGCGCCCGATCCCCGGCAGAGACAGCGCCGGGAGGAGAGCCTCGCGGAGTGCGGGGCCGTGTACGGGACATCAGCACCAGTTCACACGCAGGTACCTGAGACCAGGGCCTGATTCCCCGAGGTGGAGGTCAGCAGGTGGCACGAATCGGTGAGAGCGGTGACCTGCTCAAGTGCTCGTTCTGCGGCAAGAGCCAGAAGCAGGTCAAGAAGCTCATCGCTGGCCCCGGGGTCTACATCTGCGACGAGTGCATCGACCTCTGCAACGAGATCATCGAGGAAGAGCTCTCGGAGTCGTCGGACCTGAAGTTCGACGAGCTGCCGAAGCCCAAGGAGATCCACGACTTCCTCGAGCAGTACGTGATCGGCCAGGACAAGGCCAAGCGGACGCTCTCGGTGGCGGTCTACAACCACTACAAGCGGGTGCAGGCCGGCGGCGTCGGCGGGCGTGACGACTCGGTCGAGCTGGCCAAGTCCAACATCCTGCTCATGGGCCCCACCGGCTGCGGCAAGACGCACCTCGCCCAGACGCTGGCGCGGATGCTCAACGTCCCGTTCGCCATCGCCGACGCGACCGCCCTCACCGAGGCCGGGTACGTCGGTGAGGACGTCGAGAACATCCTCCTCAAGCTGATCCAGGCCGCCGACTACGACGTCAAGCGCGCCGAGACCGGGATCATCTACATCGACGAGGTCGACAAGATCGCCCGCAAGAGCGAGAACCCGTCGATCACCCGCGACGTCTCCGGTGAGGGCGTGCAGCAGGCGCTGCTGAAGATCCTCGAGGGGACGACGGCGTCGGTGCCGCCGCAGGGTGGCCGCAAGCACCCGCACCAGGAGTTCATCCAGATCGACACGACGAACGTGCTGTTCATCGTGGGCGGCGCCTTCGCCGGGCTGGAGAAGATCATCGAGCAGCGGGCCGGCAAGCAGGGCATCGGCTTCGGCTCGGAGATCCGCGGCAAGAAGGAGATCGAGGAGGCCAACGCCTTCGCCGAGGTCATGCCGGAGGACCTGCTGAAGTTCGGGATGATCCCCGAGTTCATCGGCCGGCTCCCGGTGATCACCAGCGTGCAGAAGCTGGACCGCGAGGCGCTGATCAACATCCTGACCGAGCCGAAGAACGCCCTGGTGCGCCAGTACCGCCGGCTGTTCGAGCTCGACGGGGTGGAGCTGGAGTTTACCGAGGACGCCCTCGAGGCCATCGCCGACCAGGCGATCCTGCGGGGCACCGGCGCCCGTGGCCTCCGGGCGATCATGGAGGAGGTCCTCCAGTCGGTCATGTACGACGTCCCCAGCCGGGACGACGTCGCCTCCGTGGTGATCACCAAGGAGGTCGTGCTGGAGCACGTCAACCCGACGATCGTGCCCCGCAAGCCGACCCGCGCCCCCCGCGAGAAGAGCGCCTGACCCGCCACCGCTCCGCCACGACGGCCCGTCTCCCCCGAGGGAGGCGGGCCGTCGCGCTCTCTCGACCCGGCGATGTGCAGTTGAGGCGCATCCAGGCGTCGAGAGACGCCGTGGGCGCACATCACCCGGCGCCGAGCTGGGCCCGTCGAGCTCGGCAGACCTCCACGATCTCCCGGCGACAGGCGTCGGGCTCGCGGGTGAGCCGGCGATGGCTGAACCGGAGGACGACCCAGCCCCGAGCGGCGAGAGCCGCATCGCGACGGATGTCCCGCTCACGATCGGCGGCGCTGCCGTGGAAGGCCGCACCGTCGAGTTCCACGGCCACCTTCAACTCGGGGACGGCCGCATCCAGGTGGACGGTGCCGAAGGGCAGGTCGACGGCGTGCTGCTGGACGAAGGGCGGTATGCCGGGCCCTCTCAGCACTTCGCGGACGCCCCAGATCTCCAGCTCGCTCTGGCAGCCCTGGGCGATCAGCTTGACCAACGTGTCGAGCTCCCGACGGCCTGGGAGACCCGGCCTGCGCGCAGCGTCGGACCGCAGCTCGCGGAGGCCCACCCGCCGGTCCCGGAGTGCCTCGATGACGGCTGCTCTGGCGCGGTCGACCGAGCGGCGGGTACCGGCCCGGCCGTGCGCCCATCCCCAGCTGTCCACCAGCGACCGGGCGAGGGGTGTGACGGGGAACCAGCCGATCCGGTCGGGAGCGAGGTCCCGCGCCCGGTGGACCACGAGCCCCCGACCGGACAGGGCCCGGCGTCCCGGTGGTACGGAGACGTGCACGGCGTCCTCGTCGGCGCCCGAGCGCACGCGCCACACCGTCAGGGCGGAGCCGTGGCTCAGGGTGCCGCCGGTGGCGAGCACGGCGCCGAGTGCCCGGGTCGGCCACTCGTCCCACGACCCGGGCAGCGCGACGACCCCGCGGTAGGGCCGCAGCAGGCGACCGGCCGCCACCCACCGCCCCACCGTGTGTCGGTCCACGTGGCCGGTGAGGTCCACGGCGCGGACCACGCCGTACGGGGCGAGCAGAGCCGTGAGGTCCCGGGGCACCTCGCCACGGTGCGGTGGAGAGCCCGCCGGCGGACGCCCGTCACCCGGTCTGTGGAACTGCTGCTCAGGTGTGGACGCATCAGTGATGTGCGGTTGTGGTGCGTTCCTGGCTCAGAACGCGCCGCAACCGCACATCACACGCCCAACAGGGAGCGGGGTCAGGCCTCCGGGGTGGGGGCGAGGACGACGTCCACGGTGAGCGGGCCCTCGCCGGCCACGATGTCGAGGGCGGCGATCCGGCCCGCCTCGGCCAGGTCGCGGCGGCCGGCCTCCACCAGCGGCACCTGCTCGGCCGGCGCGGTCACCGTCGCCGACTCGACGTCGGCCCGCATCGACTGCTTGGCGTCGGACTTGGCCTTGCGCACCCCGGCCAGCGCCGCGGCCACGACCGTCACCACCGACGGGTCGCCGCCGGTCGGCAGCTCGGACGCGGCCGGCCACGCGGCCCGGTGCACCGAGCCGGCCTGCCACCAGGACCAGACCTCCTCGGTGACGAACGGCAGCACGGGGGCGAACAGGCGCAGCTGCACCGACAGCGCGATCGCCAGCGTGGCCTGCGCGGAGCGGGCGGCGTCGTCCGACCCGTAGGCCCGGGACTTCACCAGCTCCACGTAGTCGTCGCAGAACGACCAGAAGAACCCCTCGGCGACCTCGAGCGCGCGGGTGTAGTTGTAGGCCTCCATCGCCGCGGTGGCCTCGTCGACCACGGCCGCGAGGCCGGCCAGCAGGCCGAGGTCCATCGGCTCGGTCACGGCCGAGGCCGACAGGTCGGCCGACGCGCCCAGCCCCAGCACGAACTTCCCGACGTTGAGGATCTTGATGGCCAGCCGGCGGCCGACCTTCATCTGCGCCTCGTCGAACGGCGAGTCCGCGCCCGGCCGCGCCCCGGCGGCCCGCCACCGGACGGCGTCGGTGCCGAAGCGCTCCAGCACGTCGATCGGGGTGACGACGTTGCCCTTGGACTTCGACATCTTCTTGCGGTCGGGGTCGACGACGAAGCCGGAGATCGTCGCGTGCGTCCACGGCACCGTGCCGAACTCGAAGTGCGAGCGGACGACGGTGGAGAACAGCCAGGTGCGGATGATGTCGTGCGCCTGCGGCCGCTGGTCCATCGGGAAGACCTTGGCGAACAGCTCCGGGTCGGTGTCCCAGCGCGAGGCCACCTGCGGGGACAGCGACGACGTCGCCCAGGTGTCCATGACGTCGGGGTCGGCCATGAACCCGCCGGGCACGCCGCGCTGCTCCTCGGTGAACCCCTCCGGCACGTCGGACGACGGGTCGACCGGCAGCGCCGACTCGGGGGCGAGGATCGGGTCGGAGTAGTCCGGCTCGCCCTCGGCGTCCAGCCGGTACCAGACCGGGAAGGGGACGCCGAAGAACCGCTGCCGGCTGATCAGCCAGTCGCCGTTGAGGCCCTCGACCCAGTTGTCGTACCGGTGCCGCATGTGCTCGGGCACCCAGGTGATCTCCCGGCCACGGGCGATGAGGGCCTCGCGCAGGTCGGCGTCCCGGCCGCCGTTGCGGATGTACCACTGTCGCGTGGTGACGATCTCCAGCGGCCGGTCGCCCTTCTCGAAGAACTTGACCGGGTGGGTGATCGGCTTCGGGTCGCCGTGCAGGTCGCCGGACTCGCGCAGCAGCTCGACCATGCGCTCGCGGGCGGCGTGCGCGGTCTTGCCGGCCAGCTCGCGGTAGGCCGACGTCGCGCCGTCGGAGGACAGGCCCGCCGGCGGGTCGGCCACCAGCCGGCCGTCCCAGCCGATGACCGCGCGGGTGGGCAGCTGCAGCTCCCGCCACCAGGTGACGTCGTTGAGGTCGCCGAAGGTGCAGATCATCGCGATGCCCGAGCCCTTGTCCGGCTCGGCGAGGCGGTGGGCGACCACCGGCACCTCGACGTCGAACACCGGCGTGCGCACGGTGGAGCCGAACAGCGACCGGTAGCGCTCGTCGTCGGGGTGGGCGACCAGGGCGACGCAGGCGGGCAGCAGCTCGGGGCGGGTGGTCTCGATGAAGACCGGGCCCTCGGGGCCGGAGAAGGAGATGCGGTGGTAGGCGCCGGGCCGCTCGCGGTCCTCAAGCTCGGCCTGGGCGACCGCCGTCCGGAAGGTGACGTCCCAGAGGGTCGGCGCCTCCTGCGCGTAGGCCTCGCCGCGGGCGAGGTTGTGCAGGAACATGCGCTGCGCCGTGGCGCGGGAGGACTCCGAGATCGTCCGGTAGACGTTCGACCAGTCCACCGACAGCCCGACCCGGCGCCACAGCTTCTCGAACTCGGCCTCGTCCTCGGCGGTCAGCCGCTCGCAGAGCTCGACGAAGTTGCGCCGGGAGATCGGCAGCTGGTCCTTGCCCGGCTTGGCCGGGGGCCGGAAGTCGGGGTCGTAGTGCAGCGACGGGTCGCAGCGCACGCCGTAGTAGTTCTGCACCCGGCGCTCGGTGGGCAGGCCGTTGTCGTCCCAGCCCATTGGGTAGAAGACGTGCTTGCCGCGCATCCGCTGGTAGCGGGCGACGATGTCGGTGTGGGTGTAGCTGAACACGTGCCCCACGTGCAGGGAGCCGCTGGCCGTGGGCGGGGGGGTGTCGATCGACCAGATCTGCTCGCGCGGGCCGGCCAGCGCGGCCGCCCGGTCGAAGGCGTAGGTGTCCTCGGTCGCCCAGCGACCGGTCCACTTCTCCTCGAGCCCGTCCAGCGACGGCTTCTCCGGTGCGCCGACGGAGCCGCCCGGGGCGGGGGTGTCCGGGGTGCGGGTGTCGGTGACCATGTACCTCATCCTAGGAAGTGGGCGGCTGGCATCCTGGGGAGGATGAGCAGCAGCAGTTCCGAGGGCCCCCCCGACCTCGCCCGTGTCGAGGAGGAACTGCTGGCCCGCTGGCCGGAGAGCCGCCTCCAGCCGTCACTCGGCCGCATCTCCGCCCTCGTCGACCTGCTGGGCAGTCCCCATCGTGCCTACCCGGTCGTCCAGGTCGCGGGCACCAACGGCAAGACGACGACCGCCCGCATGGTCGACGAGCTGCTGCGCGGCTTCGGGCTGCGGGTGGGCCGGTTCACCAGCCCGCACCTGGAGTCGATGCGCGAGCGGATCGTCCTCGACGGCGAGCCGGTGAGCGCGCAGCGGTTCGTGGAGACCTACGACGACATCGCCCCCTACGTGCAGATGGTCGACACCGCCGGCGAGCACCCGATGAGCTTCTTCGAGGTCATGGTCGGCATGGCGTACGCGACCTTCGCCGACGCCCCGGTCGACGTCGCGGTCATCGAGGTCGGCATGGGCGGCACCTGGGACGCCACCAACGTCGTCGACGCCCGCGTCGCGGTCGTCACCCCCGTCGCGCTCGACCACGCCGAGTACCTCGGGCCCGACGTGACCACGATCGCCGGTGAGAAGGCCGGGATCATCAAGCCCGACGCGATCGCCGTCCTCGCCCGGCAGCAGCCCGGCGCGCTGGACGCGTTGGTCCGCCGCGCGGTCGAGGTGGAGGCCGTCGTCGCCCGCGAGGGCACCGAGTTCGGCGTCCTCGAGCGGAAGGTCGCCGTCGGCGGGCAGCAGCTGCGGCTGCAGGGCCTGGGCGGTGAGTACGAGGACGTCTTCATCCCGCTGTTCGGCGCCCACCAGGCGCAGAACGCCGCCACCGCGCTGGCGGCCGTCGAGGCGTTCCTCGGTGCCGGCGCCACCACCGGCCCCGTGGACGTCGACACGGTGCGCGCCGCGTTCGCCGCCGTCCGCTCGCCCGGCCGGCTGGAGCGCGTGCGCACCAGCCCGACGGTGCTGGTCGACGCCGCGCACAACCCCGCCGGCATGGCCGCGACGGTGGAGGCGATCCGCGAGTCCTTCGACTTCACCCGCCTGGTCGGCGTGGTCGGGGCGGTGCGGGGCAAGGACGTCGCCGGGATGCTGGCGGCGCTCGAGGACGTCTGCGCCGAGCTCGTCGTCACCCAGAACAGCTCGGCGCGCGCGATGCCGGCCGACGAGCTGGGGGCACTGGCGGTCGACGTCTTCGGAGCCGACCGGGTCAGCGTCTCCCCGCGGCTGCCCGAGGCGCTCACGGAGGCGATCGAGCTGGCCGAGGCCGGGCCGGACGACGCCCTCGGCGGCTCCGGTGTGCTGGTCACCGGCAGCGTGATCACGGCGGGGGAGGCCCGCACGCTCATGGGCGGGACGACGCCGTGACGGCTCCCGACCCCGTGCGGGCGGCCCGGGCGCTGCGGGGCGCGGCCGCGGGCGTGCTCGTGCTCGAGGGCATCGCGGTGCTGTTCGTGCCGCGGGGGATCGCGCAGAGCGGCCCCGGCCTGACCGGCGGCCGGCTCACCGCGCTGCTGGTCCTGGCGGTGCTGCTGGTCCTCGCCGCGGGCGTGCAGCGCCGGGCCTGGGGGCTGGTCGCGGCCACCGCGCTGCAGGTGCCGCTGCTGGCGACCGGCCTGCTCAACAGCGCGATGTGGTTCGTCGCCGGTGCGTTCCTGCTCATCTGGCTGTACCTGCTGCAGATCCGCAAGGAGCTGCTGGGCTCCCCGTTCCGGGAACCCGCGCCCAGGAGCGGCGGCGATCCGCCCGCGTAGGCTCCGCGCTCGTGTCTGAAGCCACTCCCCGCACCCTGGTCCTCGTCAAGCCCGACGGCGTCGCCCGTGGCCTGGTCGGCGAGGTGATCTCGCGCCTGGAGGCCAAGGGTCTGCGCCTGGTCGCCGCCGAGCTGCGCACCCTGACCGCCGAGGTCGCCGAGACGCACTACGCCGAGCACCGGGAGCGGCCGTTCTTCCCGTCGCTGGTGGAGTTCATCACCAGCGGCCCGCTCATGGCCCTGGTCGTCGAGGGTCCGCGGGCGATCGAGGCCTTCCGGGCCCTGGCCGGCGCCACCGACCCGGTGCAGGCCGGCCCGGGCACCATCCGCGGCGACTTCGCCCTCGAGGTGCAGAACAACATCGTGCACGGCTCGGACTCGCCGGAGTCCGCCGCCCGCGAGATCGCGCTGTTCTTCCCCGACCTGGGCTGAGGCCCCGTCGAGATCACGCCATCTCGCACCTGCCCGCCCGCGCGGCGGTGCGAGATGGCGCGATCTCGACGCCCACCGGCACGCGTCTACCCTGGACGGGTCATGACTGGTGCCACGCTCTATCCCCGCCTCGAACCGCTCCTCGCGCAGGTGCAGAAGCCGATCCAGTACGTCGGCGGTGAGCTCAACGCGCAGGTGAAGGCCTGGGACGACGTCGCCGTCCACTGGGCCCTGATGTACCCCGACGCCTACGAGGTCGGGCTGCCCAACCAGGGCCTGATGATCCTCTACGAGGTGCTCAACGAGCGCCCCGACGCCCTGGCCGAGCGCACCTACGCCGTCTGGCCCGACCTCGCCGGCCTGATGCGCGAGCACGGCGTGCCGCAGTTCACCGTCGACGCCCACCGCGCCGTGCGCGACTTCGACCTGCTCGGGGTCAGCTTCGCCACCGAGCTGGGCTACACCAACCTGCTCGAGGCCCTCGACCTGGCCGGCGTCCCGCTGCACGCCCTCGACCGCGACGAGAGCCACCCGGTGGTGGTGGCCGGCGGGCACGCGGCGTTCAACCCCGAGCCGATCGCCGACTTCGTCGACTGCGCCGTCCTCGGTGACGGCGAGCAGGCCGTCGGTGACATCACCGATGTCGTCGCGGCGTGGAAGGAGCAGGGCCGGCCCGGCGGCCGGGTCGAGCTGCTGGCCCGCCTCGCCCGGGTGGACGGCGTGTACGTGCCGCGGTTCTACGCGGTGTCCTACGGCCCGGACGGCGCGATCGCGGCCGTCACCCGCACCCGGGACGACGTCCCGGCGCGGGTCGGCAAGCGCACCGTCATGGACCTCGACGAGTGGCCCTACCCGAAGACGCCGCTGGTGCCGCTGGCCGAGAGCGTGCACGAGCGGATGAGCGTGGAGATCTTCCGCGGCTGCACCCGCGGCTGCCGGTTCTGCCAGGCCGGGATGATCACCCGCCCGGTGCGTGAGCGGACCATCACCGGCATCGGCTCCATGGTCGACCAGGGGCTGCGGGCCACCGGCTACGAGGAGGTCGGGCTGCTGTCGCTGTCCAGCGCCGACCACTCCGAGATCGGCCAGCTGGCCAAGGAGCTCGCCGACCGCTACGAGGGCACCAACACCGGCCTGTCGCTGCCGTCGACCCGCGTGGACGCCTTCAACGTGACCCTGGCCAACGAGCTGTCCCGCAACGGGCGGCGCAGCGGTCTGACCTTCGCCCCCGAGGGCGGCAGCGAGCGGATCCGCCGGGTGATCAACAAGACGGTGTCCAAGGAGGACCTCGTCCGCACCGTCACCACCGCCTACGCCAACGGCTGGCGGCAGGTGAAGCTCTACTTCATGTGCGGTCTGCCCACCGAGACCGACGAGGACGTGCTGGAGATCGCCGAGCTGGCGGTCGAGGTGATCCGCGCCGGGCGCGAGGCCAGCGGCTCCAAGGACGTCCGCTGCACCGTCTCCATCGGCGGGTTCGTGCCCAAGCCGCACACGCCGTTCCAGTGGGCCGGGCAGGCCAGCGCCGAGACCATCGACCACCGGCTGCGGGTGCTCCGGCAGGCCATCAACAGCGACCGCCGGATCGGCCGCTCCATCGGCCTGCGCTACCACGACGGCAAGCCCGGCGTGGTCGAGGGCCTGCTCTCCCGCGGGGACCGCCGCGTCGGCCGGGTCATCGAGCGGGTGTGGCGCGAGGGCGGCAGGTTCGACGGCTGGAGCGAGCACTTCTCCTACGAGCGCTGGACGGCGGCCGCGGCCGAGGAGCTGCGCGCCTTCGGCGTGGACCTGGACTGGTTCACCACCCGGGAGCGCACCCAGGAGGAGATCCTGCCCTGGGATCACCTGGACTCCGGGCTGGACAAGGAGTGGCTCTGGGACGACTGGCAGGAGGCCCTGAGCGAGGAGGAGGTCGCCGACTGCCGGTGGACCCCCTGCTACGACTGCGGCGTCTGCCCGACCAACGGCACCGAGATCCAGATCGGCCCGACCGGACGCAGCCTGCTCCCGCTCACGGTCGTCGGCCGCTAGTGGCGCGCCAGCCGGAGGGCCCGCCCCCGCCGCCGACCGTCCAGAAGCTGCGGCTGCGCTACGCCAAGCGCGGCCCGCTGCGCTTCGCCTCCCACCGCGACCTCGCGCGGGCGCTGGAACGCGCGCTGCGCCGGGCCGGGGTGCCGATGGCGTTCTCCGCCGGGTTCAGCCCGCACCCGAAGATCTCCTACGTCGGGGCGGCGCCGACCGGTGCGGCCAGCGAGGCCGAGTACGTCGAGATCGGCCTGGCCGAGGCCCGCGACCCCGAGGCGGTGCGGGCCGCGCTCGACGCGTCCCTGCCCCCGGGGGTCGACGTCCTCGAGTGCGTCGAGGCCGCCGAGGGCGGCGGCTCGCTGGCCGACCGGATCGACGCCGCCCGCTGGCGCGTGGAGCTGCCGGGCGTGGAGCCGGAGGAGCTGGCCGCCGCCGTCGCCGCCTTCCTGGCCAGCGACGTGGTGACCGTCGCCAAGCGCACCAAGAACGGCCTGCGGGACGTCGACGCGCGGGGGCCGGTGGCCTCCGCTGCGGCGGCCGGCACAGCAGGTTGTGCCATACTGACCATGGTCGTCCGGCAGGTGACGCCCGCCGTTCGACCCGACGACGTGTTGGCCGCTCTTGCTGCCGTCGCCGACCTGTGCCCGCCGTCGCCCCCTCGGGCCGTGCGTGAGGCGCAGGGCCGGCTCGACGACAGCGGGATCGTGGCCGACCCGCTCGGTCCGGACCGCGCGGCGCGCACCCGCTGCCAGGGGGAGCACGCGGCGGTCTGACCGGTGGGGCCGGAGCCTCGCGACGTCGAGCGGCACGGCTGCCAGACGTGACGCACCCCGAGATCTCGCAGGACCGAACACCAGCTCCACCCGGCACCGGCCGCGGTACCACCGCGCGGGTGCCGGCCACAGACTTCGCGAGTCGAGCTCGCCGCCGTACCCGCGCGGCGGCCCGACCCGCCCAACCCGTGCTCCTGCGCGGCCGCCAGTCCCCGTGATCGGCGCCCGGGAGCACCACACAGGAGGCGAGCCCTCGTGGCCGACCAGAACGACGACACCACCCCCGTCCCCGCAGAGCCCACGCCGGCCGCCGTCTCGGCGGAGCCGGCCGACGAGGGCCTGGACCCCGCGGTCCTGCCCACCGACGCCGGGGCCACCGACGCGGAGTCCACCGACGCGGGGGCCACCGACACCGGGGCCACCGACACCGAGGCCACCGACGCCGCCGAGACGACGCCGGAGCTCGCGCCCGAGGCGCTGCCCGTCCAGGCCGAGACGACTCCCGTCGTCGAGCCGGGACCGGCCGCCGAGCCGGAGCCGGCCGCCGCCGGGGACGACGCGGCACCCGGCGCCGCGGCGACACCCGGCACCGCGGCGGCGCCCGAGGCCGAGCACGAACCGGAGCCCGAGGAGCACCCGGCCTCCCGGTTCGGTGCCCAGTTCAGCTCCCCGGAGCCCACGGCGGTCATCGCCCGGCCCCGCCGCCGCGCCACCCGCCCGGCCGGTGCCGCCGACCCCGGGGCCTACGCCGCCGTCCCGCCCGCCGCGCCGCCGATGCCGGCCTTCGTCAGCTTCGTCGCCCCGGCCGAGCCCGAGGCGCCGCCCGCACCGCGCCGGCGCAGCCGCCGCCCCGCGGAGTCCCCGGTGGTCGAGGAGGCCGACACCGAGCCGGCGGAGGACCGCGACGAGGAGGCGCCGGCCCCCCGGTCCCGTCGCGGGCGCTCCCGCCGCCGCGGCGCCGGTGACGAGCCGGCCGCTCCCGTCGAGGCGGTCGAGACCGACGAGGACGAGCCCGCCGACACCGAGGCCGACACCGACGCCGAGGTCGACGCCGAGGCGGAGGACCGCGACGACAGCGGCCCGGCCGGCAGCCGTCGTCGCCGCCGCGGTCGCCGTGGTCGCGGCCGGGGCCGCAGCGGGGACGACGCCGGCGACGCCGAGGACTCCGACGCGGACCAGGACGAGGACTCCGGCGACGAGCAGGGCGCCGAGGACTCCGACGAGGACGACACCGAGGGTGACGCCGAGGGCGGCGAGGACACCGCCGAGGGCGACGAGGCCGAGGGCGGCTCCAGCACCCGCCGCCGTCGCCGGCGCCGCCGCCGGGGCAGCAGTGGCGACGGCGAGGCCGCCGCGGAGGCCGAGGACGACCGCCCGGAGCGGGCCGGCCGCAACGGCCGCACCACCAGTGACGACGACGTCAAGGGCGTCACCGGGTCCACTCGGCTGGAGGCCAAGCGCCAGCGTCGCCGCGACGGCCGGGACAGTGGCCGCCGCCGCGCGCCGATCCTCACCGAGGCCGAGTTCCTGGCCCGCCGTGAGGCCGTCGACCGCACGATGGTCATCCGCCAGCGGGGCGAGCGCACCCAGATCGCCGTCCTCGAGGACGACGTGCTGGTCGAGCACTACGTGACCCAGGCGCAGGCGACGTCCTTCGCCGGCAACGTCTACCTCGGCCGGGTGCAGAACGTGCTGCCCAGCATGGAGGCGGCGTTCATCGACATCGGCAAGGGCCGCAACGCCGTCCTCTACGCCGGTGAGGTCAACTGGGACGCCGCGGGCCTGTCGGGCAAGCAGCGCTCCATCGAGCAGGCCATGAAGTCCGGCGACAAGGTGCTGGTGCAGGTCACCAAGGACCCGATCGGCCACAAGGGCGCCCGCCTGACCCAGCAGATCAACCTGCCCGGCCGGTTCCTGGTCTACGTGCCCGGCGGGTCGATGACCGGCATCAGCCGCAAGCTGCCCGACACCGAGCGCCAGCGGCTCAAGGACATCCTCAAGAAGATCGTCCCCGAGGACGCCGGCGTCATCATCCGCACCGCCGCCGAGGGGGCGTCGGAGGAGGAGCTCACCCGCGACGTCGCCCGGCTGCAGGCGCAGTGGGAGGTCATCTCCAAGAAGGCGGAGTCCACCTCCAGCGCGCCGACGCTGCTCTACGGCGAGCCCGACCTCGCCATCCGCGTCATCCGCGACGTGTTCAACGAGGACTTCAAGGAGCTCGTCGTCCAGGGCGACGACGCCTGGGACACCGTCGAGGCCTACGTCGCGCACGTCTCCCCGGAGCTGACCGGCCGGCTGTCCCGGTTCACCGGCGAGGGTGACGTCTTCCGCGACCTGCGCATCGACGAGCAGCTGGCCAAGGCGCTGGACCGCAAGGTGTGGCTGCCCTCCGGCGGTTCGCTGGTCATCGACCGCACCGAGGCGATGACCGTCGTCGACGTCAACACCGGCAAGTTCACCGGCTCCGGCGGCAACCTCGAGCAGACCGTCACGCGCAACAACATGGAGGCGGCCGAGGAGATCGTCCGTCAGCTCCGGCTGCGCGACATCGGCGGCATCATCGTCATCGACTTCATCGACATGGTGCTCGAGAGCAACCGCGACCTCGTGCTGCGCCGGCTGACCGAGTGCCTGGGCCGCGACCGCACCAAGCACCAGGTCGCCGAGGTCACCTCGCTGGGTCTGGTGCAGATGACCCGCAAGCGCGTCGGCCAGGGGCTGCTCGAGGTCTTCTCCGAGCCGTGCGAGCACTGCCGCGGCCGCGGGGTCGTGGTGAACACCGACCCGGTCGACGAGCGCCGCCGCAGCGGCGGCAACGGCTCGGGCGGACCCGGCGGCGGCAACGGCCGCCGTGACCAGGGCCGTCCCGACCGCGGCAAGGACAACGGCCAGCAGGCCAGGGAGGCCACTCCGGCCGAGGCGCCCGAGCCGGCGGCCCGCGAGACCGTCGCCGTCGAGGTGGCGTCGCCGGCGTCCGGCACGCCGGACGGCGAGGGCGACGGTCCGCGTGCCGGTGGCCGCCGCAGCCGGGGCCGCCGCGGTCGCAGCCAGGCCGGCGAGGAGCGGGCCGCCGAGGACGCCGCGGTGCTGACCCCGTCCACGGGCGACGCCGACGCCGACGCCGACGACCAGACCACCCCGGACGACGCCCCCGTCCCGGCCGAGGTGACGGTCGCGGACACCGCCGGTGCGCCGGCCGAGCCGGTCGCGGACGACGCGCCCGTCCCGGCCGAGGTGACGGTCACGGACGCCGCCAGCGGGCCGGCCGAGGTCCCGGTGGCGGTCGAGGCCCCGGCAGCCGAGGCCGGCGCGCCGGCCGACACGGGCACGCCGTTCGAGGCTCCGCTGCCGGTCGCGACCGACGAGGAGGCGGTGCCCGCCGGCGCCGGCCCCGACGACGCCGGCCCGGTGGACGAGCCCGCCGACGAGGCCCCCGTGGCCGACGCCCCGGTCGCCGACGACGGGAGCGCCACCGCGGTGGTCACCCGCCCGCGCCGCCGTCGTGCGGCCAGCCGGCCGGCCGGACCGCCGGCCTCGTAGGCCCACCCGGGGTTCGGGCACCGGTTCGACCCGGTCCCGATCCCTCGGGTACGCTGGTCGGGTTGCACCGCCACGGGCCGGGCACCTCAGGGTGTCGCCTGGCAGGCGTGCGGCCCGTCCAGCACCCGGCGCCCGTCGCCGGGGTGCACGCAGGACACGTAGAAGCGATCGAGGAGTCAGTGGTGTACGCAGTCGTGAAGGCCGGTGGCCGGCAGCACAAGGTGGCCGTGGGCGACCGGTTCACGGTCAACCGTCTCGCGGGTGAGGCGGGCGACACCGTCACCCTCCCGGCCCTCCTGCTGGTCGACGGTGACACCGTCACCAGCGACGCGCAGGCGCTGGCCGGCGTGACCGTGACCGGCGAGATCGTCGGCCACGGCAAGGGTCCGAAGATCCGCATCCACAAGTTCAAGAACAAGACCGGCTACCACAAGCGTCAGGGGCACCGTCAGCCCCTCACCGACGTCGTGGTCCGCGACATCACGAAGGGCTGACGACGACATGGCACACAAGAAGGGCGCCTCGTCCTCCCGCAACGGCCGCGACTCCAACGCGCAGCGCCTCGGCGTCAAGCGCTTCGGTGGTCAGGTCGTGAAGGCCGGCGAGATCATCGTGCGCCAGCGCGGCACCCACTTCCACCCGGGCCTGGGTGTCGGCCGCGGCAGCGACGACACGCTGTTCGCCCTGGAGGCGGGCTCGGTCACCTTCGGCACGCGGCGCGGTCGCCGGACCGTCTCCATCGCCGCCGTCGAGGCCTGAACACCACCGTTCCACTCGCCGGCTCGCAGTGAGCCCGCGGACGGGGCGGACCGACAGCACGCGCACGAGCGCACGGGCCACCGGCCCGTGCGCTCGTGGCGCTTGACACCCGAGAACTGAGAGGCGGCGCGGACATGGCCGCTTTCGTCGACCGCGTGGTCGTGCACGTGGCGGCCGGCAACGGTGGCCACGGGGTGGCGTCCATCCACCGCGAGAAGTTCAAGCCGCTGGGCGGGCCCGACGGGGGCAACGGCGGGGACGGCGGCAACGTCGTCCTCGAGGTCGACCCCAGCGTGCACACGCTGCTGGACTTCCACCACCGCCCGCACCAGAAGGCCGGCAACGGCCGCCCGGGCGAGGGCAGCAACCGCCACGGCGCCCGCGGCGAGGACCGCGTCCTGCGCGTGCCCGCCGGCACCGTGGTGAGCACCCCCGACGGCCGGGTCATCGCCGACCTCGTCGGCGCCGGCACCCGCGTCGTCCTCGCGCACGGCGGCAAGGGCGGCCTCGGCAACGCCGCGCTGGCCAACGCCCGGCGCAAGGCCCCCGGCTTCGCGCTGCTCGGCGAGCCCGGCGAGGCGTTCGACGCCGTCATCGAGCTCAAGAGCATCGCCGACGTCGGTCTGGTGGGCTTCCCCTCGGCCGGCAAGTCCTCGCTGATCGCGGCGATGTCCGCAGCGCGGCCGAAGATCGCCGACTACCCCTTCACCACGCTGGTGCCCAACCTCGGCGTGGTCCGCGCGGGCGACGTCGCCTTCACCATGGCCGACGTGCCCGGGCTGATCCCCGGCGCGTCCACCGGCAAGGGCCTGGGCCTGGAGTTCCTCCGCCACATCGAGCGCTGCGCCGTGCTGGTGCACGTGGTCGACATGGCCACGATGGAGCCCGGCCGCGACCCCGAGAGCGACATCGAGGCCCTGGAGCACGAGCTCGCCGAGTACAGCGGCGAGGAGATCGACCTGGTGGGCCGGCTGCGGATCGCCGTCCTCAACAAGATCGACGTCCCGGACGCCCGCGAGCTGGTCGACCTGGTCCGCGGCACCCTGGAGGAGCGCGGGCTGCAGGTCTTCCCGGTCAGCGCGGCGACGGGGGAGGGGCTGCGCGAGCTCGGCTTCGCCCTCGCGACCGCGGTCGACGAGCACCGGGCCGCGCTGCCCGAGCCCGAGGCGGCCCGGATCACCCTCACCCCGCGCGCGGTCGACGACAGCGGCTTCACCGTCGAGCGCGACCCCGAGGACGACGAGGCGTTCGTGGTCCGCGGGGTCAAGCCGGAGCGCTGGGTGCGCCAGACCGACTTCACCAACGACGAGGCCGTGGGCTTCCTCGCCGACCGGCTCAACCGGCTCGGTGTGGAGGAGGAGCTGGCCAAGGCCGGCGCCCGCGAGGGGGACGCGGTCACCATCGGCGGGGTCACCTTCGACTGGGCGCCCACCCTGCCGGCCGGCACCCTCACCGTGGAGGAGAGCGCCGGTCTGGGCGGGCGCGGCACCGACGCGCGCATCGACGCCCCCCACCGGGTGCGGGCCGAGGAGCGGCTGGCGGCCAAGCGGGCCCGCCGTGTGCCGTTCGAGCTCAGCGACACCTGGAACGAGGAGGACCTCCCGGCCGGAGACGACCAGTGAGCGCCCGGCCGGAGATCGCCGGCGCCCGGCGGGTCGTGGTCAAGGTGGGCTCCTCGTCGCTCACCACCCTGCCCGGCGGGCTCGACGAGGGCCGGCTGTCGGCGCTGGTCGACGTCCTCGGGGCCGTGCGTGCCGCCGGCCGGGAGGTCGTGCTGGTCTCCTCGGGGGCGATCGCCGCCGGCCTGGCGCCCCTGGGCATCGAGGGCCGGCCGCGGGACCTCGCCACCGCGCAGGCCGCGGCCAGCGTCGGGCAGCTGCGGCTGGTGCAGACCTACGCCGACGCGTTCGCCCGCCACGACGTCACCGTCGGCCAGGTGCTGCTCACCGCCGACGACCTCACCCGGCGCAGCCACTACCGCAACGCGCAGCGCACCGTGGAGCGGCTGCTCACCCTCGGGGTGCTGCCGATCGTCAACGAGAACGACACCGTCGCCACCGAGGAGATCCGCTTCGGCGACAACGACCGGCTCGCCGCCCTCGTCGCCCACGTCGCCCACGCCGACGCGCTGTTCCTGTTCTCCGACGTCGACGGCGTCTACGACGGCGACCCGCGCCAGGGGCCGGCCCAGCTGCTGGACACCGTGCGCGACCCCGCCGACCTCGACGTGGTCACCCTGGGCACGGCGCGCCGCAACGGCGTGGGCACCGGTGGCATGGCGACCAAGGTGGAGGCCGCGCTGATCGCCGCGCACGCCGGCGTGCCCGTCGTGGTCACCTCCACCGTGCAGGCCGCCGCGGCGCTGGCCGGGGAGTCGGTGGGCACCCGGTTCGCCGTCATGGGTCCCCGTCCGCGCGCCCGGCAGTTCTGGCTGCGGTTCGCCACCCGTCCCCGGGGGCGGCTGGTGCTCGACGAGGGCGCGGTGCGCGCGGTGCGCGAGCGCAACGCCTCGCTGCTGGCGGCCGGCGTCACCGGCGTGGTCGGCGACTTCCTCGCCGACGACCCCGTGGAGCTGGTCGGCCCGGACGGCGTCGTGGTCGCGCGCGGCCTGGTCGCGTTCGACGCCCGCGAGCTGCCGCCGCTGCTGGGCCGCAAGACCGGCGAGCTGGACCCGGAGTACCAGCGGGAGCTGGTGCACCGCGACGAGATGGTGCTGGTCCGGCGCCCGTCCCTGGGCTGAGAGACTGCCGGCCGTGACGATCCGCCCCATCCGAGAGCTCGGTGACCCGGTCCTGCGCACCCCCGCCGACGAGGTGCGCACGTTCGACAAGGAGCTGGCCGCCCTGGTCCGCGACCTCGAGGACACCGTGGCCGACCCCGGCCGGGCCGGCGTGGCCGCGCCGCAGATCGGGGTCGGGCTGCGGGCGTTCTCCTACAACGTCGACGGCGTGATCGGGCACATGGTCAACCCGCGGATCGTCGAGCTGTCGGAGGAGACGCAGGACGGCGACGAGGGGTGCCTGTCCATCCCCGGCATCTGGGCGCCCACGGTGCGGGCCATGCACGCGGTCGTCGAGGGCTTCGACGTCACCGGGAAGCCGCTGCGGCTCGAGGGCACCGGGCTCATGGCGCGGGCCCTCCAGCACGAGGTCGACCACCTCGACGGCAAGGTCTTCCTCGACCGGCTCACCGGCGAGGCCCGCAAGACCGCGCTGCGCACGCTGCGCGAGCGGGGCTGACCCGGGCGTTCAGACGGCGATGCCGGCCCGCGGCAGGACCAGGCCGCGCACGGCGAACTCCGTGACCGCCTGCCCCTCCGGCGGCGGGTGCCCGCCGAGCGCGGACACCACCGCACCGACGACCTCCCGCTCGTAGCGCTCGGCGTCCTCCCGCGACTCCCAGACCTCCACCACCTGGAACCCCGTGTCGGTGGCCCGGGCCAGGTGCACCAGCAGGCCCTCGGCGGTCCCCCCGGTGCGCTGCAGCAGCTCGGCGTGCACGGCGTCGTAGACCTCGGCCGGTGCGGGCACGTCGACGATCACACCCCACGTCATGTCGGTCTCCTCGTCCGCTCGCGGCGCCGCAGGGTGTCGACGCCGTCCCCGGTGAGCTGGTCGAGCCCGGCGTCGCGGCCGGTGACCAGCAGCAGGAGTGCCGCGACCGGGCCCTCCACGGGAGCGCCGTCGCCGACGGTCCAGGCGGTGTCGGTCGCCGAGAGCCGGAGGCCGGCCAGCCGGGCCCGTGCCCGGAACGGGAACCTCGTGTCCCACACCCGCTGTGCGGCCACCGCCGCGGCCTCAGGCGGCACGGGGCGGGAGCGGCCGAGGGGGAGGGTGATGTCCTGGCCGTGAACCAGGACGTCGATGAGGGGCTCCAGCGGGGTGATGAAGGGGGCGGTTCGTCGGGAACCGGCCATCGCGCGCAGCCGGCGGGCGCACTCCGCGGGGGGCAGGGGCGCCGCGCGCAGGGCGCAGTCGCGGATCATCCGGTCGAAGCTGCCGCGCGCCCGGACGGCCCCGACCAGTGCCGCGCCCAGCCCCATGTGCGCCTGGGTGAGGTGCACCGCCACGTCGCCCACGCGCCACCCCGCACACAGCGACGGGGTCGCCCACTCGGCGGGGGAGAGCTCCTCCAGCAGGTCGGCCAGGCCCAGCCGCTCGGCGTCGATGGTCCGCCACACGTTGTCGAGGTCCATGACGCCTCCGGCCGATTGGTACGATCCTCGAACCAGTTTCGTTCGATGATCTGACCGTCGTCAAGGGGTGACGTGGCCGAGCCAGCGGAGGAGCGGCAGAACCTGGGCCTGCTCTGCTTCTACCCGTACCGGGCCATGGAGGCGCGGGTCCTTGCGGCGCTGGCCGCCGCCGGGTTCGACGACCTCACCGCCGCCCAGGGCCGGATCGCCGCGCGCATCGGCCCCGCCGGGACGCGGCTGACCGACCTCGCGGAGCAGGCGCTGGTCACCAAGCAGACCGCCGGGCACCTCGTGGACCAGCTGGAGGCCGCCGGCTACGTCCGCCGCGTGCCCGACCCGACCGACGGGCGGGCACGGCTGGTGCGCATGGCCGAGCGCGGGGAGCGCGTCGTGGCCCTGGCGCGACAGGTCGAGGCCGAGGTCGAGGCCGAGTGGACCGCCCACCTGGGCGAGGAGGCCACCGCGGCCCTGCGGACGGCGCTCACCCGGCTCCGGGAGGTCACCGACCCGTACCGCTGATCCTCAGCCGGCCGCGGTGCAGGACGAGCACGTGCCGAAGACCTCCAGCTGGTGCTGGACGTCGGCGAACCCGTGCTCGGCGGCCACGCGGGCGGCCCAGCGCTCGACCGGCGGGTCGGCCACCTCCACCGTGCGCCCGCACGAGCGGCACACCAGGTGGTGGTGGTGCACCGGCGAGCACCGGCGGTAGGCGGCCTCGCCGTCGCTCCCGCGCAGCACGTCGACCAGGCCGTCGTCCACCAGGGCCTGCAGCGCCCGGTAGACCGTCGCCAGCCCGACCGCGTCGCCGCGCTGGCGCAGCAGGGCGTGCAGGTCCTGCGCGGTGCGGAAGCCGTCGAGCTCCTCGAGCAGGGTGAGCACGGCGCTGCGCTG
Organism: Geodermatophilus sp. SYSU D00079; assembly: GCF_054050635.1. Lineage (NCBI taxonomy): Bacteria > Bacillati > Actinomycetota > Actinomycetes > Geodermatophilales > Geodermatophilaceae > Geodermatophilus > Geodermatophilus sp. SYSU D00079. The sequence continues at coordinate 181,972 of NZ_JBJGZS010000002.1, forward strand.
CCGGGTCTGCCGGCGGCCGGGCACCTCGGCCGGGTCCGGGGCGGTCACGGGCGGCCTCCCCGGCCGGGGGTCGGCGTCGCGGACCGGCCGTGCTCGTCGTAGTGGGTGCCGGCGCCGGTGCGGTGCGGCGCGTGCAGGTGGCCGTCGTGGTCGTAGTCGACGTGGTCGCCGTGCGGCACCGGCTGGTGTCCGCAGCCCTCGCCGTGCTCGTGCGGGTGCGCCGCGTGCACCTCCGCCCGCCGCTGGTGCCGGCGTCGCGCGGTGGCCTCGCGGAGGGACACCGTGGTGGTGACGACGAGGAACAGCGCGATGGCCAGCAGCACGATCGTGCCGCCCGACGGCGTCCCGGCGTAGTAGGACGCCGTCGTGCCCGAGACGCTGACCACCAGGCCGATGGCGCAGGCCAGGTAGAGCGCCTGCCGGAAGCTGCGGGCCACCAGCTGGGCGACCGCGCTGGGCACGATCATCAGGGCGCTGATGAGCAGCAGCCCGACCACGCGCATCGACAGGACCACCGTGGAGGCGACCAGTGCGGCCAGCACGACGTTGAGCGCGAGCACCGGCAGGCCGACCGCGCGGGCGTACTCCTCGTCGTCGCTGACCGCGTACAGCCGCTGGCCGAGCAGCCACACCGCGCCCAGGACCACGACCGTGATGACGGCGAACACGGCGACGTCCGCCGTGCTCGTCGTGGTGATCGCCCCGAACAGGTAGGACTCCAGGTTGGTCGCCTGACCGCGTGGGGCCAGGCTGAGCAGCACCACGCCGCCGGCGATGCCGCCGTAGAACAGGACGGCGAGGGCGACGTCACCGCTGGTGCGCCCGCGGGCCCGCACCAGCTCGATGACGACCGCACCCAGGACCGCCGCCACCAGCGCCGTCCCGACGGGGGCGGTCGAGGTCAGGACGCCGATCGCGACGCCGGTGAGCGCGACGTGGCCCAGGCCGTCGCCGAGCAGGGACAGCCGGCGCTGCACCAGGAAGACGCCGACGGCCGGGGCGACCAGGCCGACCATCAGCGAGGCCAGCAGCGCCCGTTGCATGAAGCCGTACTCGAGGATCTCCACGTCAGCGGCCTCCGTCGCTGGTCACCCGGGGCTGGTCGAGGCGGTAGCCCTTGGCCGGGGGCTGGCCGGCGTCCTCGGGGTGGTGGTGGCCGCCGCCGGCGTGCGGCTCGGCGCCGGCCAGCGGGCCGTCGTAGCCGATCCGGCCGTGGTCGACGACGACCGCGCGGGTCAGGACGCCGGCCAGCGGCCCGGTCTCGTGCGTGACGACCAGCAGGGTGGTGCCGGTCGCCGACACGTCGGCCAGGACCGCGGCGAGCGCGTCCTGGCTGGCGGCGTCCACGCCGGCGGTCGGCTCGTCCATGATCAGCAGCTCCGGCTGGGCGGCGAGGGCGCGGGCGACCAGCACCCGGCGCTGCTGCCCGCCGGAGAGCGAGGCCACGGGGTCGCCCAGCCGGTCGCCGAGCCCGACGGCGGCCACCGCGTCGGCGACCGCGGCCCGGTCGGCGGGGCGCAGCCGGCGGAACAGCCCGAGCCGGGCCAGCCGGCCGACGCCGACCACCTCGCGCACCGTGGCCGGGACCGCGCCGCTCACGGTGTGCCGCTGCGGCACGTACCCGATGCGCCCGCGCTCGCGCAGCCGCCCGACCGGCGCGCCGAGCACCTCCACCTCACCCCCGAGGACGGCGGCCAGGCCGAGCAGCCCCCGGGACAGCGTCGTCTTCCCCGACCCGTTGGAGCCCAGGACGGCGACCGCCTCGCCGGGCTGCACGGTGAGGTCGACGCCGCAGACCACCGGGACGTCGCCGTAGCCGATGCTGGCGTCCCGGAGCCGGATGGCGGCGGTCACGAGCAGCCTTGCCCCTCCTGCAGCGTGGCCAGGTTGTCCCGCATGACCGACAGGTAGTCCGCCCCGGCGGAGTCGTCGGTCAGGCCCTCGAGCGGGTCCAGGACGGCGGTGCGCACCCCCGCCTCCTCGGCGACGGTCTCGGCGACGGCGGGGTCGACGAGGGTCTCGGTGTAGACGGTGGTCACCCCGCGCTCGCGCACGAGCGTCGCGATCTCGGCGAGCTGGGCGGGGCCGGGTTCCTGCGAGGGGCTCAGGCCGCTGATGCCCACCACCTCGAGGCCGTAGCGGGCGGCGAGGTAGCCGAAGGCGTCGTGGCTGGTGACCAGCGTGTCGACGGCGCAGTCGGCCAGGCCGGCCTGGACCTCCGCGTCGAGCGCCTCCAGGTCGGTCCGCAGCGCGGCGGCGTTCTCCTCGTAGGTGGCCGCGCCGTCGGGGTCCTGCTCGCCCAGCTCCGCGGCCAGGGCGTCGCCGACGGCGGCCAGCCGGGTCGGGTCCAGCCAGAAGTGCGGGTCGACGGGCTCGTCGCCGTGCCCGTGCTCGTCGTCGGCGTGCTCCTCGTCCGCGTGCTCCTCGTCCCCGTCCTCCTCGACGGTCAGCGAGAGGTCGGCGGCCGTGCCGGCGTCCCAGGCGGCGTCGCCGGCCTCGGACGCGGCGGCCTCGTCCAGGGCCGGCTGGAAGCCGGACAGGTAGACCAGCAGGTCGGCCTCGCCGACCGCGGCGACGTCCTGCGGCGTCAGCTCCAGGTCGTGGGCCTCGGCGCCGGGCGGGGTCAGCGAGGAGACGTCGACGCGGTCGCCGCCGACGCGCTCGGCGGCCCACTGCAGCGGGTAGAAGCCGGCGACGACGGTGAGCCCGTCGCCGGTCCCCGCCGCGTCTCCGCCGCCCCCGCAGCCGGTGAGCAGGAGGGCGGCGGCCGTGGCGGCCGCGGCCGTGCGCGACGTCGGGATGTGCATGAGAATCATTCTCGCATGGGTCGGCCGTGGTCGGGACGGCCGGCTCCGGCGTCCGCCCGCGTACCCTCGCGGGCGTGTCCGACGTCTCCGGCCTGCCGCTGATCGGCGCCGCGGCCCAGCGGGCCCGCGCCGCCGCCCGGGTGCTGCGCACCCTGCCCACCGACACCAAGGACGCCGCGCTGCGGGCGATGGCCGACGCGCTGGTCGAGCGCACCGAGGAGGTGCTCGCCGCCAACGCCGCCGACGTCGAGGCCGCCGCGGCCGCCGGCACCCCCGCCGCCATCCTCGACCGGCTCCGGCTGGACGCCGGGCGGGTGGCCGGGGTCGCCGACGCGCTGCGCCACCTGGTGGCCCTGCCCGACCCGGTGGGCGACGTCGTCCGCGGGTCGACGCTGCCCAACGGGCTGCAGCTGCGGCAGGTCCGGGTGCCGCTCGGCGTGGTCGGCATCGTCTACGAGGCCCGCCCGAACGTGACCGTCGACGCGGCCGGCCTGTGCCTCAAGAGCGGCAACGCGGCGCTGCTGCGCGGGTCGGCGTCGGCGTTCGGCACCAACACCGCGCTGGTCGCCGTCCTCACCGAGGCCGCGGAGAAGGCCGGGCTGCCGGCCGGGTCGATCGAGCTGCTGCCGGCCGACCGGGCCTCGGTGGGCGAGCTGCTCAACGCGCGCGGGGTCGTCGACGTCGTCATCCCGCGGGGCGGCGCCTCGCTCATCCAGCGCGTGGTGCGCGAGTCGACCGTGCCGGTCATCGAGACCGGCGAGGGCAACTGCCACGTCTACGTCGACGCCTCCGCCGACCCGGCCATGGCCGAGGCGATCGTGCTCAACGCGAAGACCCACCGGGTGAGCGTCTGCAACTCCGCCGAGACGCTGCTGGTGCACCGCGACGTCCCGTTCCTGCCGCGGCTGCTGTCCGCGCTGACCGACGCCGGCGTCACCCTGCACGGGGACGCCGCCGCGCAGGCCGCCTCCGCCGCGGTGGTCCCCGCGACCGACGAGGACTGGGCGACCGAGTACCTGTCGATGGACATGGCGGTGCGGGTCGTCGACGACCTCCCGCAGGCGCTGGACCACATCGAGCGGTGGGGCAGCGGGCACAGCGAGGCGATCGTGGCCGACTCCGCGTCGGCGATCGCCGCCTTCACCGCCGGGGTGGACGCCGCCGCCGTGCTGGTCAACGCCTCCACCCGGTTCACCGACGGCGGGGAGTTCGGCTTCGGCGCCGAGATCGGCATCTCCACGCAGAAGCTGCACGCCCGCGGCCCGCTCGGCCTGCCGGAGCTGACCTCGACCACCTACGTCGTCACCGGGAACGGCCACACCCGCTGACCCGCCTCCCCCGATCGAGGAGCCGCATGCCCCGCCCGCCGTCCCAGCCCGCGCAGTTCTCCTCGGTCGCGGACGTCAGCAAGCGGCTGGCGACCGCCGGCTACCTGCCCGACGCGCAGATCGCCACGACGGTCTTCCTCGCCGACCGGCTGGGCAAGCCGCTGCTGGTCGAGGGGCCGGCCGGCACCGGCAAGACCGAACTGGCCAAGGCGCTGGCGGTGGCCACCGGCTCGGAGCTGATCCGGCTGCAGTGCTACGAGGGCCTGGACGAGGCCCGGGCGCTGTACGAGTGGAACTACAAGAAGCAGCTGCTGCGCATCCAGGCGGCGCAGGGCACCGGCGGCGCGGACTGGGACACCGTCCACGACGACATCTTCGGCGAGGAGTTCCTGCTCTCGCGGCCCCTGCTCACCGCCATCCGGCGCACCGACCCCACCGTGCTGCTCATCGACGAGACCGACAAGGCCGACGTCGAGGTGGAGGGGCTGCTGCTGGAGGTGCTCAGCGACTTCCAGGTGACGATCCCCGAGCTGGGCACGGTGACCGCGACCCGGCGGCCGATGGTCGTGCTCACCTCCAACGCCACCCGCGAGCTGTCCGAGGCGCTCAAGCGGCGCTGCCTGTACCTGGCGCTGGACTACCCGTCGGCCGAGCGGGAGCGGGAGATCGTGCTCTCCCGCGTGCCCGACCTCGCGCCGGGGCTGGCCGAGCAGCTGGTGCGCACCATCCGGGCCCTGCGGGCGCTGGAGCTGAAGAAGTCGCCGTCGATCTCGGAGACCCTGGACTGGGCGCAGACCCTGCTGGAGCTCGGCCTGGACACCCTCGACGAGACCGCGGTGCGCTCGACGCTGGGCGTGGTGCTCAAGCACGCCAGTGACCAGGAGCGCGCCGCGGCCGAGCTGCGGCTGAACTGATGGCGGCGCCGGTGGTGCCGTCCCCGGCCGGGCCCGGCGGGCTCGCCGGGCACCTCGACGGGTTCGTCCGGGCCGTGCGGGAGGCCGGCATCCCGGTCGGCATCAGCCAGGCCGTGGACGCCGCGGAGATCCTCACCGTGGTCGACCTGCTCGACCGGGAGCAGCTGCGGCACGGGCTGGCCGCGGTGCTGCTGCAGCGGGCCGCGCAGCGCCCGGCCTACGACGTGCTGTTCGACCTGTGGTGGCCGCTGTCGGACCGGCCGGTCCTGGCGCCCGGTGACGCCGACCCCGACGCCGACGGGGAGGCGGGGGAGCCGGGGGAGTCGACCCTGGACGTGCCCGACGGTGTGGACCTGGCCGGCCTGCTGCGCGAGCGGCTGGCCCAGCTGCTGCTGGACGGCGACCCCGAGGCGCTGCGCCGGTTCGCCCGCGAGGCCGTCGACCGGCTGGGCCGCGCGACCCCGTCGCCGTCCGGCCAGTCCTTCTTCAGCTACCGGGTGCTGCGGGCGCTGTCCCCGGACACCCTCGTCGCGCAGCTGCTGGCCGGGTTGCTCGGCGACGGCGAGCGCGGCGGGCTGGCCGAGCAGGTGGCCCGGCAGACGGTGCGCGAGCGCCTGGCGGCGTTCAAGGCGGCGGTGGAGGCCGAGGTCCGGCGACGGGCGGCGGCCGAGCGGGGCCGGGACAAGGTCGCCAAGAACGCGGTCCGGCCGCTGGCCGACCAGGTGGACTTCCTCCGGGCCAACCAGGCCGACCTGGCCGAGCTGCGCCGGACGGTGGCCCCGCTGGCCCGGCGGCTCGCGGTCCGGCTGTCGGCGCGCCGGCGGTTGGGCCGGGAGGGGCGGCTGGACTTCCGCAGGACCGTCCGGGCGTCGCTGGGCACCGGCGGGGTGCCGGTGGTGACCCACCACCGGCCGCGCCGGGTGCACAAGCCGGAGCTGGTCGTGCTGTGTGACGTCAGCGGCTCGGTGGCCGGGTTCAGCCACTTCACCCTGATGCTGACCCAGGCGCTGCGGGAGCACTTCTCCGGCGTGCGGGCGTTCGCGTTCGTCGACTCCACCGACGAGGTGACCCGGTTCTTCCGGCCGGGCGCCGACGTCACCGACGCGGTGGCGCGGATCGGCCGGGAGGCGCACGTCGTCGGTTTCGACGGGCACAGCGACTACGGCACCGCCTTCGAGGTGTTCGCCGAGCGCTGGCCGGCGGCGGTCGGGCCGAAGACCTCGCTGCTCGTGCTCGGCGACGGGCGCACCAACCACCGCCAGCCGGGGCTGCCGGTGCTCGCCGACCTGGTCCGCCGGTCCCGCTCGGCGCACTGGCTCAACCCCGAGCCGCGGCGGCTGTGGGGCAGCGGCGACTCAGCGGCGCTGCGGTACGCCGAGGTCGTCGACATGGTCGAGTGCCGCACCGCCGCCCAGCTCGCCGACTTCGTGACCACGCTCTGAGATCCCGCGCGCCGGGTCCGCGACCGGTCCTCGCGGGCCGGTGTCGGACCGCCCGGATAGGCTCGATCGGTGGCAGGACGGCGAGTCGGGGTGATGGGTGGGACGTTCGACCCCATCCACCACGGGCACCTCGTGGCAGCCAGCGAGGTGGCGGTGCTGTTCGGGCTCGACGAGGTCGTCTTCGTGCCGACCGGGGAGCCGTGGCAGAAGAGCCACCGCGAGGTCAGTCCGGCCGAGGACAGGTACCTCATGACGGTCATCGCCACCGCGTCGAACCCGCGCTTCTCGGTGAGCCGGGTGGACATCGACCGGGGCGGCCAGACCTACACCATCGACACGCTCAACGACCTGCAGCGCCAGCGCCCCGACGACGAGCTGTTCTTCATCACCGGCGCCGACGCGCTCTCCCAGATCCTCAGCTGGCGCGACAGCGACCGGTGCTTCGAGCTGGCGCACTTCATCGGCGTGACCCGCCCCGGCTTCGACCTGGGGGCGTCCCACCTGCCGGAGGGCTCGGTGAGCCTGGTGGAGGTGCCGGCCCTGGCCATCAGCTCCAGCGACTGCCGGGAACGGGTGGGGCGGGGCATGCCGGTCTGGTACCTCGTCCCGGACGGCGTCGTGCAGTACATCGAGAAGCGCGGTCTCTACCGCGTGCCCGGCGGGGGCCGCCCCGCGGCGCGGGAGGGCATCGCGCGCGGCGGCGGTGCCGCCCCGCCGGCGGGCGACCGCCCCACCTACGACCGGCCGCCGGCCACCGGAGACCCCGGTGGACCCGCGACCGAGCCACCGTCCCCCCATCTCCAGGAGGTACCCCGATGACCGCCTCGACCGAGGCGCGGGAGACCGCACTGCTGGCCGCCCAGGCCGCCGCCGACAAGCTCGCCACCAACGTGTCGATCGTCGACGTCAGCGAGCGGCTGGCCATCACCGACGCCTTCGTGCTGGCCTCGGCCCCCAACGAGCGCCAGGTGCAGGCGATCGTCGACGAGGTGGAGGAGCGGCTGCGGCAGCACGGGGTCAAGCCGGTGCGCCGGGAGGGCGTCGCGGAGGCCCGCTGGGTGCTGCTGGACTTCATCGACGTCGTGGTGCACGTGCAGCACGCCGAGGAGCGCGCCTACTACGCCCTCGAGCGGCTGTGGAAGGACTGCCCGACCATCCCCTTCGTCGACCCCGCCGCCCCGCCCGGTGCCGCGGCGTCCGGGGACGACGCGGCCGGCGGTGACGGGGCCGGCGGTGACGGATCCGGCCGGTCGACCCCGGGGACGCTGTCGGCCGACGACGTCGACCCGATGAGCGCCGACCCCACCCCGCTGGCCCCCGAGCCGGCCGAGGACGACGACGTGACGCCCGGCGGGCGCCCCCGGGACGACGGCTCCACCCCGGAGGCGGCCGGCCGGTGAGTGCCGCCGTGCCGCCGCTGCCGGTGTCCCGCCTGCTGGTCTGGCGGCACGGACGGACCGAGTGGAACGCGGCCGGGCGCTTCCAGGGCCAGCTCGACCCCCCGCTGGACGCGGAGGGCCGCTCCCAGGCCGCCCGCGCCGCACCGCAGCTGGCCGCGACCGGCCCCCTGCCGCCGAGCACCGTGGTGGTGTCCAGTGACCTCACCCGGGCCGCGGAGACCGCGGCCACCCTGACCGCGCTGCTGGGGGTGCCCCTGCGGCTGGACCCCCGCCTGCGCGAGGTGGGTCTGGGGTCCTGGGAGGGCCTGACCCGTGACGAGGTGGCAGAGCGGCACCCCGAGCAGTACGCCGACTGGTTGGCCGGCCGCCCGGTCCAGGACCGCGGCGGGGAGGACCCCGCCACCGTTCCCCAGCGGGCCCTTGCCGCGCTGCAGGACCTGCCCGAGGCGCCGGCCGCCGTCGTGGTGACCCACGGTGGCACCGGTGGGCGGCTGATCGAGGCGCTGCTGGGCCTCGGCCCGGAGCACCGGCGGGTCGTCGGCCCCCTCGGCAACTGCGCCTGGAGCGAGCTGGCGGTGCAGGGCGAGCGGTGGCGGCTGTTGCGGCACAACAGCTCCGCGCCGCAGCCGCCGGCCGAGTCCGCGGGGCCGGTCCGGGCGTCCGCGCCGCTGGAGGCCGGGGCGACGCCCGAGGAGGCACCCGCACCGGTCCAGGACGCCGACGCCGTCCTCTGAGGTCACCCGTCCGCGGTGCAGCGCGGTGCACCGCGGCGTGCGGCTCGCCGCCGGGAGCTAGCCTCGCCGGGTGTCCGTCGCCGTGGTCACCGACTCCACGGCATACCTGCCTCCTGAGCTGGTCGACCAGTACGCGGTCGAGGTGGTCCCGCTCTACGTGGTGATGGCCGGGCACTCCGGTCGCGAGGGCGAGGAGATCGGCCCCTCCGACGTCGCCCGCGCCCTGGCCGGCCGTGGGCAGCGGGTCTCCACCTCCCGCCCCACACCGGGGGACTTCGTCGCCGCCTACCGGCGGCGGCTGGCCGCGGGTGCCGACCGGATCGTCTCGGTGCACCTGTCCGCCGAGCTCTCGGGCACCGTCGATGCCGCCCGCCTGGCCGCCGCGCAGGTCGGGGAGCACGTGGTGACCGTCGTGGACTCCCGCTCCGCGGCGATGGGCAGCGGGTTCGCGGTGCTCGCCGCCGCCCGGGCGGCCGCCACCGGAGCCGATGCCGAGGCCGTCGCCGCCGCGGCGCGCGAGACCGCCGCGGCCACGCGGACGCTGTTCGTGGTCGACACCCTGGAGCACCTGCGGCGGGGTGGCCGGATCGGCTCGGCCGCCTCCCTCATCGGCACGGCCCTGGCGGTCAAGCCGGTGCTGCACGTCTCCGAGGGGCGGGTCGTGCCCCTGGAGAAGGTGCGCACCTCGGCGCGCGCGCTGGCCCGCCTGGTGCAGCGCGGCGTCGAGGCCGCCGACGGGGTGCCGGTGTCGGTGGCCGTGCACCACCTGGCCGCTCCCGAGCGCGCCGAGCGGCTGGCAGCCGAGCTCCGGGCGCAGGTGCCCCTCCTGCGGGAGCTGCTGGTGAGCGAGCTCGGCGCCGCGATCGGCGCGCACGTGGGGCCGGGTGCGGTGGGGCTGGTGGTCGCACCGGCGTCCGCGCTGCCACCGCTGGACCCGGCGGAGCACCGGGACGAGGGCGGACAGCCGGACTGAGCAGCGGCGGGGCACGGGCACCGGCGCAGCGTCGCGCACCGAGCCCGGCCCCCGCCCTCCGTCGTCCACAGCCGGGTGCTGCGTCCACAACCGCACCGCAGCCGCCGCGGCGGGGGCCGGGGCTGCCTAGCGTCCGCCCGGTGCGCCTCACACCCCGTCGCAGCGACGACGCCGACCTGATCCGCGCACGGCTGCGTGCGCTGCTCGACGACCGCACGCGCCCGGAGGGCTGGGTCCCCGACGTCGACCCCGCCGGCACCGACCCGGGCCCCGGGTCCGACGACCCCCGCGAGCCCGAGGTGCCCGGCGAGGAGGGGGAGTGGGGGAGGGAGGCCGAGCTCCCGGGCGGCATCGGTCGGCACCGGGCGCCGGGCAGCGCGGTCCGGCTGGACCCGGGGCGGCGCGGGGTGTGGGCGTTGTGGGTGGCCGGGCTGCTCGCCGCGGCGCTGGTCGCGGTGGGCACGTGGGTCGACCGTCCCCGGGTGCAGCCGGCCCCTGCCCGGCCGGCCGGCACCGAGGAGCCGGCCGGGGCGACCCCCGACACACCCTCCCCCGCCGCGGGGCTGACGGCAGCGCCGTCGGCCGACCCCGCGACGTCCTCTGTCGGTGTCGCCGCGGACAGCTCCGCCACCGCCACCGCCGTCGTCGCCGTGGTCGGGCTCGTGGCCCGGCCCGGCCTGGTCGTCCTCCCCGTGGGCGCCCGCGTCGCCGACGCCGTGGCGGCCGCCGGCGGCCTGCTGCCGGAGGCCGACCCCGCCTCGGTCAACCTCGCGGCGGTGGTCGCCGACGGCCAGCAGATCGCGGTCGGGGTGCCCGGCGTGACCTCGACCGGTGCTGCCCTCCCGGAGCCTGCCGCTGGCGGACGGGTCGACCTCAACACGGCGACCGCCGCTGATCTCGACGCGCTGCCCGGCATCGGCCCGGTGCTCGCCCAGCGGATCGTCGACCACCGCGCGCAGCAGGGGCGGTTCACCAGCGTGGAGCAGCTCGACGACGTCCCCGGCATCGGGCCGGCCACGTACGCGGAGCTCGCCGAGCTGGTGACCGTGTGACCGTGCCCGGCGATCGCTGGAGGTGGGTGGACCTGCGCCTGGCGCCCGCCGCCGCGGCCGTGTGGGCCACCACGCTCGTGTCCCCGTTGCTCGCGCCGGCCGCCCTGGCGGCCACCGCACTGGTCGCGGCGGCCGCAGCGGTGCCGGCCGCCCGGCGCCGCCGGTCGGCCGCTCCCGTGGTGCTGCTCGGGGTCCTGGCCGCGGTGGCGGTCACGGCGGGCACCGCGGCGGTGCGGGCCGCGGCCCGGGAGTCCTCGCCACTGGCCGCGGTCGCCGAGGCGCGGCGGACGGTGCAGCTGGAGCTCGAGGTCGACGGTGACCCGCGGCCCGTGGGGGGTGCGGGCCCCGCCCGGGTCGTCGTGGACGCCACGGTCACCGCCCTGGACGACGGCACCACCCGCACCCGGCTGGCCGACGACGTGGTCGTCTTCGCACCCGCCGAGGAGTGGACCGGCCTGCTGCCGGGACAGCCGCTGCGGGTACGGGCCGCCGTCACGCCCGCCGACCCGGGTGACGGACTGGTGGCCCGGGTGTCCGCGCGCGCCCCGCCGATCCTCCTGGGCGGTCCGCCGTGGGGTCAGCGACTGGCCGGCGCGATCCGGGACGGGTTCTCCGCGGCGGCCGTGCGCGTGCTCGGCTCGAAGGCGGGTGGGCTGCTGCCCGGTCTGGTGGTGGGCGACACCCGGGCCATGGACCCCGTGCTCGAGGAGGACTTCCGACGGGCCGGGCTCTCGCACCTCACCGCGGTGAGCGGGGCCAACGCCGCCATCGTGCTCACCGGCGTGCTGGTCCCGCTGCGGCGGCGGGCGGTCGACCGGCGGGTGCAGGCGCTGGTCGCCGCCGTGGCCCTGGTCGGGTTCGTGCTGCTCGCCCGGCCCAGCGCCAGCGTGGTGCGGGCGGCGGCGATGGGCGCGGTCACCCTGCTGGCGCTGGCCACCGGCCGGTCACGGGTCGCCGTGCCCGCGCTCGGTGCCGCCGTGGTGGTGCTGCTCCTGGTGGACCCGCACCTGGCTCGGGACGCCGGCTTCGCGCTGTCCGTGGCGGCCACCGCCGCCATCGTGCTGCTGGCACCGGGGTGGTCGCGGCGCCTGCGGGAGCGGGGCTGGCCGCAGGTCCTCGCCGACGCGGTCGCGGTGGCCGCGGCCGCCGGCGTCGCCACCGCACCGCTGGTGGCCGGGCTGTCAGGCCTGGTCAGTCCCGTGTCGCTGCCGGCGAACCTGCTAGCAGCCCCGGCCGTGCCGGCCGCCACCGTGCTCGGACTGGTCGCGGCGCTGGCCGGGACGGTCCTGCCGGCGCTCGGCGACGCCCTCCTGTGGGTGGCCGGCTGGCCGGTCCGCTGGCTCGTCGTCGTCGCCGAGCGGGCCGCGGCCCTCCCGGACGGCGCCGCTGCCTGGCCGGCCGGCACGCGCGGCGCGCTGCTGCTGACCGTCCTGCTCCTCGCCCTGGGCTGGGTGCTGTGGCGGTTCCCCCGGTCGCGGGCCCTGGCGCTGGCCGCCCTCGTCGGCGTGGTCGTCCTGGGCTGGCCGATCCGCCAGGTGACCCGCGGCTGGCCGCCGGCCGACACGGTGGTGGTCGCCTGCGACGTCGGGCAGGGCGACGCACTCGTCGTGCCGACCGCTCCGGGGGAGGGGGTCCTGGTGGACGCCGGCCCGGACGTCGGCGCGGTCGACCGCTGCCTGGACCGCCTGGGCATCGACCGCCTGCCGCTGGTCCTCCTCACCCACCTCGACGCCGACCACGCCGGAGGGCTCGCGGGAGCGCTGGCCGGGCGGGACGTCGGGACCGTCGCCACCGGCACCCTCTCACCCGCCGAGGACCGGGCCGGTCGGCTGGACCGGCTGACGCGGGGTGCCGGCGCCGGGCGGGCGGTCCTGGTCCCCGGCGACCGCCGGAGGGTCGGGGACGCCGCCGTGGAGGTGCTCGCACCGCCTCCGGACCTGGCCACCCCGGCCACCGAGGCCAACGACCTCTCCCTCGTCGTCCGGGTCACCCGCCACGGTGTCCGGGTGCTGCTGACCGGGGACCTCGGGGGCGAGGCGCAGGCGCGGATCCTCGCCCGCGGCGTGGACCTGCGCGCCGACGCGCTCAAGGTGCCGCACCACGGCAGCGCGGACGCCGACCGCGGCTTCCTCGCCGCCACCGGCGCGCGGGTGGCGCTGGTCTCGGTGGGCGCGGACAACTCGTACGGCCACCCGACGGCGCGGGTGCTCACCTGGCTGGCCCAGGACGGGGTGCGGGTGCACCGCACCGACCGCGAGGGTGACCTCGCCGTGGCCGGGGACGCGAGCCGGTGGGGCGTCGCCGGGCGGGGCGCCGACCCCACCGGCACCGCCGCCGACCGGTCGGGGGCGGACGCGGACCGCGCCCTGCTCGCTGGGCTGTCCCGCGGCGTCGCACGCACCGGCGCGGGCCGGTGGTCCCGTCACCGGCGCGTGGCACCATGCCGGTGTGGCAGCAGCACCCCCCGCCCCGACCTCACGCCTGCGCGCCGTGGTCGGGGAGGAGGAGCTCCTGCGGGCCCGCGCCGTCTCCGCCGTCCGCCGCGCCGTCCTCGAGCGCCACCCCGACGCCGAGCTGCACGAGATGGCCGCCCTCGGCCTGCCGGTCGGCCAGCTCGCCGACGTCCTGGCGCCCTCGCTGTTCGGCGGGCACCGGCTGGTCGTGGTCACCGGCGTCCACGAGGCGGCGAGCGCGCTGGTGGACGCCCTCACCAGCTACGCGAAGGACCCCGACCCCGACCTCACGTTGGTGGTGGTGCACCACGGGGGCAAGCGCAACGAGGCGCTGGTCAAGGCGTTCACCGCGGCGGGTGCGGCGGTCGACGACTGCCCGAAGGTCAGCTCGGTGGGGGACCGCATCGCCTTCGTGCGCAACGAGGTCCGGTCGGCGGGCGGGCGGATCACCCCCGATGCCGCCAGCGCGCTGGTGGAGGCCATCGGAGCGGACCTGCGTCAGCTGTCCTCGGCGGCCGGGCAGCTGGTGTCGGACTTCGGCGGCACCATCGACGCCGACGCCGTCGCCCGGTTCCACCGGGGGCAGGCCGAGGTCACCGGCTTCACCGTCGCCGAGCGGGTGCTGGTCGGGGACCGGCAGGGCTCCCTGGAGATGCTCCGCTGGGCCCTGCAGCGCGGCGTCGCCCACGTCCTCATCGCCGACGCCATCGCCGACGGGGTGCGCACCGCGGCGCGGGTCTCCTCACTGCGCAGCACCAACCCCGGCGAGCTGGCCCGCACGCTGAAGCTGCCGCCGTGGAAGGTGAAGAAGGCGCAGAGCCAGGCACGCGGCTGGAGCATCGAGGGCCTGCAGCAGGCGGTCGGCGTGGCCGCGGAGCTCAACGCCGACGTCAAGGGCGCCGCGGCCAGCGCCGACTACGCGCTGGAGCGGGCGGTGCGCCGCATCGTCGCCATCCGCGCCGCCACCGGTCGCGGCGTCCGCGGCTGACCAGGCCCTCCGCACCCCCGGCGGGCGGGGACAGGGGCCGGGGACGCGAAGAGCCCCCGTCCCGGACGGGAGGGGGGCTCTCTGCGGGGGACGAGCGTCAGGCGCCGATCTTGGCGACCTGCTTGGCCATGCCCGACTTGCGGTTGGCGGCCTGGTTCTTGTGGATGATGCCCTTGCTGGCGGCCTTGTCCAGCGCCTTGCTGGCCACCTGGAGAGCGGCGGTCGCCGCCGCGGCGTCCCCGGCGTCAGCGGCGGTACGGAAACGCCGGACGGCCGTCTTCAGGGCGGACTTGACGGCAACGTTGCGCTGACGCGCCTTCTCGTTGGTCTTGATCCGCTTCATCTGGGACTTGATGTTCGCCACGCGTGAGCCTCGGGTGTCTCTCGGGAGGGAGTACTTCTGACAGTGCGTCCGGACGGCAGGCGTCAGCGGACCGGTCTGCCAAGATACCAGCGTCGCCCGCGGGACCCCAACTCGCGGGTACACCGGCCCAGGTCTGGGCAATGGCTGGACGAGCCGCCGACCCGTGGGACGATGGGAGCACTGTGACGACTCCCGCCTACACCGACCCGGCCCGCATCCGGAACTTCTGCATCATCGCCCACATCGACCACGGCAAGTCGACGTTGGCCGACCGGATGCTCGAGGTCACCGGGATCATCGAGGCGCGGCAGATGCGTGCGCAGTACCTCGACCGCATGGACATCGAGCGCGAGCGCGGCATCACCATCAAGGCCCAGAACGTCCGGCTGCCCTGGACGCCGCGCTCCGGCGAGCACGCCGGCACCGACTTCGTGCTCGACATGATCGACACCCCCGGCCACGTCGACTTCACCTACGAGGTGTCCCGGTCGCTGGCCGCCTGCGAGGGTGCGGTCCTGCTCGTCGACGCCGCGCAGGGCATCGAGGCCCAGACCCTGGCCAACCTCTACCTGGCCATGGAGAACGACCTCACGATCATCCCGGTCCTCAACAAGATCGACCTGCCGGCCGCCCAGCCGGAGCGGTACGCCGCGGAGCTGGCCCACATCATCGGCTGCGACCCGGACGACGTCCTGCGCGTCAGCGGCAAGACCGGTGAGGGCGTGCCCGAGCTGCTCGACGCGATCGTGGCGCAGATCCCCGCCCCTGAGGGCGAGGCCGACGCCCCCGCCCGCGCGATGATCTTCGACTCGGTCTACGACATCTACCGCGGGGTCATCACCTACGTCCGGGTCGTCGACGGCCGGATCGCCGCCCGCGACCGGATCAAGATGATGTCGACCGGCGCGACCCACGAGCTGCTGGAGATCGGCGTCATCTCCCCGGAGCCCAAGCCGGTCGACAGCCTCGGCGTCGGCGAGGTCGGCTACTTCATCACCGGGGTGAAGGACGTCCGCCAGTCCCGGGTCGGCGACACCGTCACCCTGCAGCACAAGCCGGCCACCGAGTCGATCGGCGGCTACCGCGACCCCAAGCCGATGGTCTACTCCGGGCTCTACCCGATCGACGGCAGCGAGTACCCGCTGCTGCGCGAGGCCCTGGACAAACTGCTGCTCAACGACGCCGCGCTGACCTACGAGCCGGAGACCTCCGCGGCCCTGGGCTTCGGCTTCCGCGTCGGCTTCCTCGGCCTGCTGCACCTGGAGATCGTCCGCGAGCGGCTGGAGCGCGAGGCCGGCATCAGCCTCATCTCCACCGCCCCGAACGTCGTCTACCGGGTGGTCATGGAGGACGGCTCGGAGATCACCGTGACCAACCCCAGCGACTGGCCCGAGGGCAAGATCGACAAGGTCTTCGAGCCGGTCGTCAGCGCCACGATCATCGCGCCCAGCGACTACACCGGCGCGATCATGGAGCTGTGCCAGAGCCGGCGCGGGCAGCTCGGTGGCATGGACTACCTGTCGGAGTCCCGGGTCGAGCTGCGCTACACGCTGCCGCTCGGCGAGATCATCTTCGACTTCTTCGACGCGCTGAAGTCGCGCACCCGCGGCTACGCCTCTCTCGACTACGCCGAGGCCGGTGAGCAGGAGTCCTCACTGGTCAAGGTGGACATCCTGCTGCAGGGCGAGGCGGTCGACGCGTTCAGCGCGATCGTGCACAAGGACAAGGCCTACAGCTACGGCGTGATGATGGCCGGCAAGCTGCGCGAGCTCATCCCGCGCCAGCAGTTCGAGGTGCCCATCCAGGCCGCCGTCGGCTCCCGGGTCATCGCCCGCGAGACGGTGCGCGCCATCCGCAAGGACGTCCTCGCCAAGTGCTACGGCGGTGACATCACCCGCAAGCGGAAGCTGCTGGAGAAGCAGAAGGAGGGCAAGAAGCGGATGAAGATGGTGGGCCGCGTCGAGGTCCCCCAGGAGGCGTTCGTCGCCGCGCTGTCCACCAACGAGTCCACCGCCTCCAAGAAGTGAGCGGGCGGGTCGAGGCCGTCTGCGTCTCCGGGACCGAGCTGCTCGCGCTGCCCGACCGGCGGCCGAACCGCAGCGGCATCGACAAGCGCCCGGTCGCCGGCCGGGTCGCCGTCCACGAGCTCGGCCTGGACGGCGACGTCCAGGTCAACCGCCGCTACCACGGCGGCGAGGGGCAGGCGGTCTACGCCTACGCGCAGGAGGACGCCGACTGGTGGTCCGCCGAGCTGGACCGGGAGCTGCCGGCCGGACGGTTCGGGGAGAACCTCCGGACGACGGGCCTGGACCTCACCGGCGCGCTGCTCGGCGAACGCTGGCGGGTCGGGACGGCGCTGCTGGAGGTGACCGACTGCCGCATCCCGTGCGCCAACTTCGAGCGCTTCTGGGGCGTGCCACGGCTGGTCAAGCGGTTCACGGCGCACGGGGCGAGCGGGGCCTACCTGCGGGTCCTCGAGACCGGCGAGATCGGCGCCGGCGACCGCGTCGACGTCGTCCACCGGCCCGACCACGGCGTCACCGTCGGGACGGTGTTCCGCGCCTACACCACCCAGAAGCACCGGCTGCCCGAGATCGCCCCCGCCGTGCAGTACCTGCCGCAGCGCACCCGGGCGAGGGTCGCCGCGCGGATCGCCACCCGGACCGGCGCTCCCGCCTGACCCGCGCTGCGGGCGATGACGCCGCGGCGGGCGGTCGTCTACCTTGCCCGCGGAGGGAGACGCCGGTGGACGACACCCCGCAGCTGCGCATCGGGTTGCTGGGCGCGTTCACGGCCTCCGCAGGCGGGGTCCCGCTGGACCTCGGCGGCCGCCGCCAGCGCGCGGTCCTGGCGGTGCTCGTGCTCGCCCGCGGCGAGGTGGTCCCCGTCGAGACCCTGGTCGAGGCGGTGTGGGGTGACGACGCACCCGAGGACGCCGTCGGTGCGCTGCAGGCCTACGTCTCCCACCTGCGCCGGCGGCTGCAGCCGGGCAGCGCCGCGCGGACCCGTTCGGCGGTGATCGTCCGCGAGGGCCGCGGCTACGCCGTGCGGCTGCCGCCGGACGCCGTGGACGCCTGGCGCTTCGAGGGCCTCGTGCGGCAGGCCGGCGCCACCGACGACCCCGCCGTCACCGTGTCGCTGCTCGACCGGGCCCTCGAGCTGTGGCGCGGGCCGCCGCTGGCCGAGTACGCGGACGAACCGTGGGCGGAGGCCGAGACCGGCCGGCTGACCGAGCTGCGCGCGGTGGCCCGCGAGCGCCGGCTCGACGCCCGGCTGCGGCGTGGTGAGGCCGCGCTGCTCGTCCCCGACCTCGAGGCACTGGTCGCCGAGGAACCGCTGCGCGAGGAGCGCTGGCGGCTGCTCGTGCTCGCCCTCTACCGGGCCAACCGGCAGGCCGACGCGCTGGCCGCGCTGCGCCGCGCACGGACGACGCTCGCCGACGAGCTGGGCGTCGACCCCGGCCCGGCGTTGCGCGAGCTGGAGCAGCAGGTGCTCGCCCACGCGCCGGCGCTGCACGCGCCGCACCCCGCCCCGGTGGCCGCAGGCGCCCCCACCGTCCCGCCCCCGGCCGCCCCGCCGGCCGAGGAGCTGCTGGACCGCGACCGCGAGCTGGCGGCCGTCCGCGCCGCGCTCGACGACGTCACCGCGGGCGAGCCGCGGCTGCTGCTCATCGAGGGCCCGCCCGGCATCGGCAAGTCGCGGCTGCTGGCCGAGGCGCGCCGGCGGGCCGCCCAGCGCGGCCTGCGGGTCCTCAGCGCCCGCGGCAGCCCGCTGGAGGAGAGCTTCGGCTTCGGCGTCGTCCGGCAGCTGTTCGAGCCCGCGATGGCCACGCCGGACCGGCGCGCGGAGTTGCTCGCCGGCCCGGCCGCCGCCGCGCGGGCCGTGTTCGACCTGGCCCCCGGCGAGTGCCCCGACGGCTCGTTCGCGATGTTGCACGGGCTCTACTGGCTGGCGGTCGAGCTGAGCTCCGCCGGGCCGCTCGTGCTCGCGCTGGACGACCTGCAGTGGTGCGACGGCGCCTCACTGCGCTTCCTCGCCTACCTCGTCCGCCGGCTGGACGCCGTCCCGGTGCTCGTCGTCGGCACGGTCCGCAGCGGCGAGGGGCACGACGGCGACGAGCTGCTCGCCGAGCTGGCGCTCGACCCGGCCGCGGTCGTGCTCCGGCCGACGCCCCTGTCGCTGGAGGCGACCCGGCACATGGTCGCCAGCCGGCTGGGGGAGCCGGTCTCCCCGCTGTTCGCACGCGCCTGCCACCGGACGACGTCGGGCACCCCGCTGCTGCTCCGCCAGCTGCTGCGCGGGCTGGAGGCCGACCGCGTCAAGCCCGACGCGGCGCACGCCGACACCGTGATCGCCGTGGGGTCCCGGGCGGTGTCGAGCATGGTGCTGCTGCGGCTGCGCCGGGTGCCCGAAGAGGTCACCGCGGTGGCCCGCGCGGCCGCGGTCCTCGGCGACGGCGCGCCGCTGCCGGTCGTCGCCGCGCTCGCCGGCCTGGACGAGGAGCCGACCGCGGCGGCGCTGGCGGCGCTCAGCCGCGTCGAGGTCGTCAAGGACGAGCAACCCCTGGCGTTCGTCCACCCGCTGGTCCGTGACGCGGTGTACTGCGACCTGCCGGCGGCGCAGCGCGGCCTGTGGCACGAGCAGGCGGCACGACTGCTGCGAGCCGCCGGCGCGAGCGACGAGCAGGTGGCCGCGCACCTGCTGCTCGCCCCGCCCCGCGGGGACGACGGCGTGCCGGAGGTGCTGCGGCGGGCCGCGCGCACCGCCGCCGACCGCGGCGCCTCCGACAGCGCGGTGACCTACCTGCGCCGGGCGCTGGCCGAGCCCCCGGCCCCGGGTGCCCTCCGGGAGGTCCTGGTCGAGCTGGGGGCCGTCGAGTCCCTGGTCGACGGCGCGGCCAGCGCCGAGCACCTGCTGCGGGCCCACGCCCTGCTCGACGACCCGCGGGCGCGCGCCGAGCTGGCCGTCCTCATCGCGCGCGTCCAGGTCTTCGCCGGCCCACCCGGCGCCGCGACCGCCTTCGCCTCCGCAGCGTCCCAGGCGGCTCCGCCCGAGCTGACCGACTGCCGGCAGGCGCTGGCCGCGCTCGAGCGGATCAGCGGTTTCATGCACGGTCTGGACCCGGCGGTGTGGCGCAGCGCCGAGCCCCCGGCGCCGGACGGGGACGGCGACGGCGCCCGGATGCTCGCCGCCACCCTCGCGTTCGAGGCGGCGCTGGAGGGCCGGGACCGGGTCCGGGCCGTCGAGCTGGCGCGCGCCGCCCTCGACCGCGACCGCCTCTGGGAGGTCGACAGCGGGCTGTTCTGGGTGCTCGCGGCCATCGTCCGCATGATCGCCGACGACGAGCTCGGGGACTTCTGGGAGCGGGCGCGGAGGTACGCGCACGCCCACGGCTCGGTCTTCGCCGTCCACGCGGCCAACCTGTGGCAGGGGTTCTGGCACTGGCGGCGCGGCGAGCTGGACGAGGCGCTGGCCTGCCTGCGCGTCGCCTTCGACCAGGGCCGGATCTGGGGCCACGGCGAGGTGGGCGACTCCTACACGCGCGCCTTCCAGATCGGCTGCCAGCTCGACCGTGGCGAGGTCGTCGCCGCGCGCCGGATCGCCGACGAGGGACTGGCCGCTCCCCACCCCGGTGAGGGCGGCCGCTTGCTGCAGCACGCGGTCGCCCGGCTGCTCGTCGCCGAGCGGCGTTGGGAGCAGGCGCTGGCCACGGTCGTGGGGATCCGCGCGCCGGTGCCGGTCCCGAACCCGGTGTGGCACCCCTGGCGCAGCACCGGCGCGCTCGCGCTGGCCGGGCTGGGGCGGCCCGACGAGGCCGTCCGGCTGGCGGAGGAGGAGGTCCGGCTGCTGCGCGCGTGGGGCGCGCCGAGCCCCCTGGGTGCCGCGTTGCGGCTGCTCGGCGAGCTGCGCGGCCCGGCCGGGCTGGCCGACCTGCGGGAGGCCGTCGAGCTGCTGACGCCGACCCCGGCCGCGCTCGATCTCGCCCGCGCCCGCTGCAGCCTCGGCCGCCGTCCCGAGCTGCCGGACGACGAGGCCGAGACGCTGCTGCGGGCCGCGAGCGCGACCGCGCACGCGGTGGGCGCGCCCCGGCTCGCCCGGAGAGCGTGCGCGGCCCTGGAGGCCCGCGGGCTCGCCGACGAGCCGCGGGCCGACGCCGAGCGACTGTCCTCGACCGAGCGGCGGATCCTCGAGCTGGCCGCTGCGGGTCTGGGCGCCCGCGAGGTCGCCGAGCGGCTGTACCTGGATCCGGGCACGGTGCGCGCCGTCCTGCTGGCCGCCGACGGGGACCGCCTCAAGTCCCTCTCAAGTCCGCCGGCGGATGCTGCCGGGCGACGATGACGGCCAGAGGAGTCCCATGACCCGGCAACCGGTCCCGGCCAGCGCCCGGTCGCGGGCAGCGGGCCTCCGGGGCCTGTGCGGGGGCGCCGTGCACCTGCCCGGCGACGCCTCCTACGACATGGCCCGCTCGCCGTGGAACCTGCAGGCCAGCGACCACCCCGCGGCCGTCGTCTACCCCGCCTTCCCCGACGAGGTCGCCGAGGTGCTGCGCGCCGCGGCGGCCGCCGGGCTGACCGTCGCCCCGCAGGGCACCGGGCACGGCGCGCCGCCGCTGGAGGGCCGGCTCGCCGACGCCGTCCTGCTGCGCACCTCGGCGATGCGCGAGCTCTCCGTCGACGCCGAGCGCCGCACTGCCCGGGCGGGGGCCGGCGTCCTGTGGGGGGATCTCGCGGACCTGGCCGGCGGGTCGGGGCTGGCGGCCCTCCACCCGTCGTCCCCCGACGTCGGCGTCGTCGGCTACTCCCTCGGCGGCGGGATCGGCTGGTACGCCCGCCGGCTGGGCCTGCAGTGCAACGCGGTGACGGCGGTCGAACTGGTGCTCGCCGACGGCACGTTCGTCCGCGCGACCGCCGACCACGAACCCGATCTGTTCTGGGCGCTGCGCGGGGGCGCGGTCCCGCTGGGCGTGGTGACCGCGCTGGAGTTCGACCTGTTCCCCCTCGACACGGTCGTCGCCGGCTTCCTGGCCTGGGACTGGACCGCCGTCGAGCAGGTGCTGCCCGCCTGGGTGACCTGGTGCGCCGACGCCCCGGAGGAGGCGACGACGTCGTTCCGGCTGCTCGAGGCGCCGATGACCGAGGACGTGCCCGCCGAGCTGCGCGGCCGCCGGTTCGCCATGGTCGACGGCGCGGTGCTCGGGGACGACGCGACCGCCGCGGAGGTGCTCGCGCCGCTGCGCGCCCTGCACCCGGAGATCGACACCGTCGGCCGCGTCCCGGCGGCCACCCTGGTGCGGCTGCACCTGGACCCCGAGGGACCCACCCCCACGTACGCGAGCAGCACCCTGGTGTCGGACCTGCCCGACGCCGCCATCGCCGCCGTCGTCGAGGCCGCGGGGCCACGGTCGGGGACCCGGCTGGCCGCCGCCGAGCTGCGCCAGCTCGGCGGCGCGCTGGGCCGCCCCGACCCCGACGGCGGCGCGCTGTCGCTGCTCGACGGGCGGTTCCTCGCCCTCGGCCTCGGCCTGGGCCTGCCGGACGGCGGCGACGCGGCGCACTGGGAGCGCCAGCGAGCCGACGCGGCCCGCTTCCTCACCGCGTTGGAGCCCTGGGCGACCGGTCGGCACTACCTGCCGATGCTCGACGAGCGCGTGGACACCCGCAAGGCGTTCCCGCCCGGGGTGCACGCGCGGCTGTCGGCGATCCGCCGCGCGGTCGACCCGGGCGACCTGTTCGTCGCCGCCCACCCGGACGTCGCGCGGACCTGAGCCCGCTCCTCAAGCACGCCGCAACCCGGCTCTCAAGGCCGCCGCAGTCGCCCGCCAAGCACCGGGCGCCACGGTTCCTCCCGTCAGATCGACCCGACCTGGAGGACACCGTGACCCTCACCCTCGACGCCCCCGTCGTCATCGACCCGGACGTCAGCTACGACTCGCTCCGTGACCGGCTGACCGGCGCGGTGTACACCCCCGGCGAGCCCGGCTACGACGCGCTGGTCACCCCGTGGAACCTGGCGGTCCCGATGCGGCCGGCCGCCGTCGTCGACGCCCGCTCCGCCGAGGACGTCGTCGCCGCGGTGCGCTTCGCCGGCGAGCACCGCCTCACCGCGGGCGTGCAGGCCACCGGACACGGTGCCGAGAGCTCCCTGGCCGGACACCTGCTGATCGCCACCAAGGGCCTCGACGAGTGCACCGTCCACCCCGAGGGCTGGGCCCGGGTCGGCGCCGGCGTGAAGTGGGCGCGCCTGGTGCAGGCCGCCGCGCCGTACGGCCTGGCCGGTGTCAACGGCTCCACCACCGACGTCAGCATCGTCGGCTACACCACCGGCGGGGGCGTCGGCCCGATGGCCCGCACCTTCGGCATCAACGCCGACCGGGTGCGCGCCTTCGAGGTGGTCACCGGCGACGGCGTGTTCCGGCGGGTGACCCCGACCGAGCACCCGGACCTGTTCTTCGCGCTGCGCGGCGGCAAGGGCGCGGCCGGCATCGTCACGGCGCTGGAGTTCGATCTCGTCCACCTGCCGACCTTCTACGGCGGGGCGGTCTACTTCGACGGGGCCGACGCCCCGGCCGTCGTCGACCGCTGGCGGGACTGGGCCGACGCGCTGCCCGAGCAGGGGACGACGTCCTTCGCGCTGTTCCAGCTGCCGCCGCTGCCCGACGTCCCGCCGCCGCTGGCCGGCCGGTTGACCCTGGGCGTGCGGTTCCTCTGGACGGGCGACCCGGCCGAGGGGGAGCGGCTGCTGGACCAGATCCGCGCCGTGGCGCCGGTGATCCTGGACGACGCGCTGCTGCGGCCCTACACCGAGATCGACCACGTGCACGCCGACCCGGTCGACCCGATGCCGGTCACCGACCCGGCGATCCTGCTCGACGGCTTCCCGGCCGAGGCGGCCGAGCGGCTGTTCGCCGTCGCCGGGGCGGGCTCGGGATCGCCGCAGCTGATGGTCGAGGTGCGGCACCTGGGCGGGGCGTACGCCCGGGAGGGCGCGCACCCGACGGCGTTCGACCACCGCGCGGCGCGGTACAGCGTGCTCACGGTCGGGATGGCCGCGGACCCGCGCTCCCTGCCGCACGCGGCCGAGGTGTTCGCCGCGCTGGCCGACTGGGACACCGGCGGGGTGTGGCCCAACTTCGGCGTCCCGCACGACGGCCGCTCGGCGCGGCGCTCCTACTCCGCGGCGACGCTGGCCCGGCTGGCCCGAATCGTGGCGACCTACGACCCGATGGGCGTGCTGCAGGCGGGGCACTACACGCGGGCGCTCGACTGAGCCCACGGCGAGCGGCCCGGGAGCTCCGGCTCCCGGGCCGCTCGGCGGTCAGGCGGCCGGTTCGGCGGTGAGGTCGCGGCGCAGGCCGTCGAGGTCGACCCCGCGGTCGTGCAGCACCTTCATCGCCAGGCCCTCGCCCTCGCGGAGCAGACCCAGGGCGATGTGCGCCTCCCCGATGGTCTTCGACCCGGCCGCGAGCGCCTCGCGCAGCGACAGCTCGAGCACCTTCTTGGCCCGCGGGGTGAACGGGATGTGGCCGGGCGACTGCCGGCGGCCGCGCCGGGGGCTCAGCGCCCCCGGGCCGAAGGTGGCCTCGACCGTGCTGCGGACGGCGTCGAGGTCGATGCCCAGCGCGGTGAGCGCCTCGGCGTCGAGGTCGTCGACCCCGATCAGCGTGGTCACCGCGTCGGCGACGGCGTCGTGGGTGACCCCGTGGCGTCCCATCACCCGGGCGGTCGGCGTGCCGGGCTCGGCGACCAGGGCGAGCAGCAGGTGCTCGGTGCCGATCCACGCGTGCCGCAGCTCCCGGGCCTCCACCTGGGCGCGCACGACGACGTCCCGGGCGCTGGAGGTGAACCGTTCGAACATCGTCAGTCCTTCCGCCGCCGGAGCGGCCCGCGGCCGCCTGCGTACTTCTTGTGCACCGCCTGCCGGCTGACGCCGAGGAGCACGGCGATCTGCTCCCACGTCCACCCCTGCTCGCGGGCGTTGTCCACCTGGAGGGCCTCCAGCCGCTCCACCAGCACCCGGAGCGCCCGCACCGCCTTGAGCCCGACGGCGGGGTCGCGGCTGCTGGCGGCCGAGGCCACCTGCGTCGTGTCCGTCATGCCGTCAACTGTGGTTGACACTCTGGGCGTTTGTCAACCTGCTTTGACAGACGGGTGTGCGTCAGGCGCCGTCGTGCACGTCGAAGTGGGTGACGGTGACCTCGCGGTCGACCAGGTAGCGGTCGTCCTCGGGGTAGAAGACGGCGGCGGAGACGTCCTCCCCGGCGAACGCGCGGATGGCGTCGTAGGAGGTCCAGAAGCTGAGCGTGACGACCTCGGTCCGCCCGTCGTCCAGGTCGCGCAGCAGCATGTGCGCCCCCTGGTTGCCGGGCGTCCGGCGGTAGTGCGCGATGCCGGTCGCCTCGATGTAGTCGGCGTAGGCGGCGCGGTCCTCGGTGCGGACCCAGCCGCGCCAGATGCGGGCGATCACGGCGCTCCCTCCCTCAGGCGACCCTTGCCTCCTGGCCGCCGGTCAGCCGCAGCAGGTCGGCGTAGGTCACGGAGAACATCGTGTGGTGGTCGCCGCCGCCGGCCCAGAGCAGCGGGTACGCCGCGAGGTCGACGTCCACCACGGTGGGCAGCGGCGCCGGGTGGCCGGTCGGGGCCACCCCGCCGACCTCCTGACCGGTGGCCGCCGTGACGAACGTGCTGCTCGCCCGGCGCACCCGGCCCGAGCCCACCAGCGCCGCCACCTTGCCGGTGTCGACGCGGTGCGCACCGCTGGCCAGGACCAGCAGCGGGGCGCCGTCGGCGTCGAAGACCAGGCTGTTGGCGATCGCCCCCACCGCGCAGCCGAGCGCCTCCGCCGCCGCGGCCGCCGTCGGCACGGGGACGTCGAGGCGGCGCACGTCGGCCTCGACGCCCGCGGCCTCCAGGGCGGCGACCACCCGGTCCACGGGGCTCACGGCAGCGTGAAGACGATCTTCCCGGCGGTCCGGCCCTGCTCCATCCG
Source organism: Geodermatophilus sp. SYSU D00079 (assembly GCF_054050635.1). NCBI lineage: Bacteria > Bacillati > Actinomycetota > Actinomycetes > Geodermatophilales > Geodermatophilaceae > Geodermatophilus > Geodermatophilus sp. SYSU D00079. The sequence goes on from NZ_JBJGZS010000002.1 coordinate 207,413, forward strand.
CTCGAAGCCCTCGCGCGCGTCGCGCAGCGGCAGCTCGACGTCGATCACCGGGCGGACGCCGGTCACCGCGCACATGCGCACCAGCGACTCCAGCTCGTCGCGGGTGCCCATCGTCGAGCCGATCACCGACAGCTGGGTGAAGAAGACCCGGTTCAGCTCCGCACCCGGGTTGAAGCCGGTGGTCGCGCCGCACGTGACGATGACGCCACCCGGACGCAGCGACTTGACGCTGTGGCTCCAGGTCGCCTCGCCGACGCTCTCCATGACGCCGTCCACCCGCTCGGGCAGCCGCGCGCCGGTCTCGAAGGCCTGCTCCGCACCCAGGGCGAGCGCGGCCTGCCGCTTCTCCTCGCTGCGGGCGGTGACCCACATCCGGTACCCGGCGGCGCGACCCAGCGCGACCAGGGCCGTGGCGACGCCGCCGCTGGCGCCCTGCACCAGCACCGTCGCCCCCGGCCGCAGCCCAGACTTCACGAACAGCATCCGGTAGGCCGTCAGCCAGGCGGTGGGCAGGCACGCGGCCTCGGCGAAGGAGAGCTCGGCCGGCTTGGGCACCAGGTTGCGCCGCGGGACGGCGACCCGCTCGGCCATCGTGCCCTGGTGCAGCTCCGAGAACAGCGAGCGCTTGGGGTCCAGCGTCTCGTCGCCGGTCCAGCCCGGGCTGGCGACGACGCCGTGCACGATCACCTCGTTGCCGTCCTCGTCGAGCCCCGCGGCGTCGGTGCCGAGGACCATCGGCATCCGCTCCTCGGGCAGGCCGACCCCGCGCAGGCTGAACAGGTCGTGGTGGTTCAGCGACGCGGCCCTCACCTGCACCGTCGTCCAGCCGTCGGGCGCCTCCGGCTCGGGGCGCTCACCGATCTCCAGCACGGAGAGCGGGTCCTTCGGGGCGGGCTTCGAGACGAAGGCAGCGAGCATGCCCGGACCGTAACGGAGGTCACCGACCTGCTGCGACGTGGTCCCCGGACGGCCCGGCTCAGCGGACGACCACGACGGCTTCCTGCCGCGGCACGAACTCGCCGATCACCGGCGCGCCCGGGACCTCCCCGCCCAGCAGCAGCCCGCCGGAGGTCTGCGCGTCGGCCAGCAGCAGCGCCTCGTCCTCGGAGACCGCCGACAGGTCGGCGTGCGGGCGCACCCAGTCCAGGTTGCGGCGGGTGCCGCCGGAGACGTGACCGTCGGCCAGCGCCTGGCGGGCACCGGTCAGGTAGGGGACGGCGGCGGCGTCGACCACCGCGGTCACCCCGCTCGCCCGCGCCATCTTGTAGAGGTGCCCGAGCAGGCCGAAACCGGTGACGTCGGTGCCGGCGCGGATGCCGGCGGCGACCGCGGCGCGCCCGGCGTCCCGGTTCAGCGTGGTCATCGCGGCCACCGCCTCCTCCGACACCTCACCGGTCGCCTTCATCCGGCTGTTGAGCACCCCCACGCCCAGCGGCTTGGTCAGGGACAGCGGGGTGCCGGCGACGGCCGCGGAGTTGGTGATGAGCCGGTCGACGTCGACCACCCCGGTCACCGCCATGCCGTACTTGGGCTCGGGGTCGTCGATGGAGTGCCCGCCGCCGACGTGGCAGCCGGCCTCCTGGGCGACCTCCAGCCCGCCGCGCAGCACCTCGGCGGCGAGCTCGGCGGGCAGCACGTCCCGCGGCCAGCCCAGCAGGTTCACCGCGACGACGGGGGTGCCGCCCATCGCGTAGACGTCGGAGAGCGCGTTCGCCGCGGCGATCCGGCCGAAGGTGTACGCGTCGTCGACGACCGGGGTGAAGAAGTCCGTGGTGAGCACCAGCCCCTGCCCGCCCGCGATGCGCACCACGGCGGCGTCGTCGCCGTCGTCCAGCCCGACGACGAGCTCGGCGGCCGGGTCCCGCGGGCCGGCGGCGGTCAGCCCGGCGACGACCTGCTCGAGCTCGCCGGGCGGGATCTTGCAGGCGCAGCCACCGCCGTGCGCGTACTGGGTGAGCCGGATCCGGGTGGGAGTCGTGGTCACGCCCCGAATCTAGGCGCGGCCGCCGGGCAGCACCCGCAGCCGGGGCGGCGGCGCCGGCCGGCCGAGGCGCCGGCCGGCCGGGTGGGTCTCGGCCGGCGGGGCGCCCAGCTCCGGCAGGTCCCGCCGCGGGGCGGTCTCCCCGGTGGGCTCGACGGCCTCGATGCGGTCCTCCCGGAACCAGCGCAGCGCCTGCCGCTCCCGGCACCAGGCCACGAGGAACCAGTGCCGGCCGCTCCGGGCGAGCAGCTGCGGCTCCACCGCACGGCGCGAGACGGCGCCGTCCCCGTCGCGGTAGCGGAGGGCGAGCACCCGGCGCCGGGCCAGTGCCTGCTCGACGGCGGACCGGACGCCGGCGGCGCGGCGGCTGTCCGCGCTCACCCACCGCGCCGAGGCGGCCAGCCCGGCACGGCGCCGCGGATCGGGTTCGAGGACGTCGAGGACCTTCTCCAGCGCCGTCCGGCCCGCGGCGGCGTAGGGGCCGTCGGGCCGGGCGGCGAGCGCGGTCACGACCGCCGCCGCCTCCTCCGGGGTGAGGGACAGCGGCGGCAGCGTGGTGGAGCGGGGCTCGGTGCTCGTCACGGTGCGGATGCTGGCAGGCACCTCCGACAGTCCCGGCCGTCCCGGGACGTAGGCTGCTCCGCGGAGGCGTCAGGGCGCCTGGTGGCCCCCGCGGCCTCTAAAGCCGACGTGGCCGAGCAGCTCGGTCAGGCGGGTTCGATTCCCGTCCGCCTCCGCCATCAACCCGTGCGCGGGTCGGCGCCTACGCTCCGCAGCGATGAGCGCCGACCCGCGGCGGCAGGTGCCCCGCACCGACACGCTGCTCGCCGACCCCGAGCTCGCCCCCGCCCTCGACCGGCTCGGCCGGGACCTGGTGAAGGCCGTCGTCCAGCAGGTGCAGCAGCGGATCCGCGACGGCGCGGTCGCACCCGCGGACGCCGTGGCCGCCGTCCTGGCCGGCCTCCCCGCGACGGCGAGCAGCCTGCAGCCGGTGCTCAACGCCACCGGCGTGCTGGTGCACACCAACCTCGGCCGGTCCCCACTGTCACCGGCGGCGGTCGCGGCCATCGCCGCGGCCGCGGGCACCACCGACGTCGAGCTCGACCTCGGCACCGGGCGCCGCGGTCCCCGGGGCGAGGCGGCGGTCGCCGCGCTGCTGGCCGCGGTGCCCGCGGCGGAGGCGGCGATCGTGGTCAACAACTGCGCCGCGGCCCTCGCCCTCGTCGCCACCGCGCTCGGCGGCGAGCTGGTCATCGCCCGCGGCGAGCTGGTCGAGATCGGCGACGGGTTCCGCATCCCCGAGCTGCTGGTGGCCACCGGGGCCCGGCTGCGCGAGGTCGGGACGACCAACCGGGTGACCCTCGACGACTACCGCGACGCCCTGCACGAGGAGACCGGCGCGGTGCTGAAGGTGCACCCCTCCAACTTCGTCGTCCGCGGGTTCACCCGGGCCGTGCCCGTCGCCGAGCTCGCCGCCGCGCTGTCGGGCAGCGGCATCCCCCTGGTCGCCGACGTCGGCTCCGGGCTGCTGCGCCCGCACCCGGCGCTGCCCGACGAGCCGGACCTGCAGACCACCCTCGCCGACGGCGCCGACCTCGTCCTGGCCAGCGGCGACAAGCTGCTGGGCGGACCGCAGGCCGGGCTGGTGCTGGGCCGGGCGGCCCTGGTGGAGCGCCTGCGGCGGCACCCGCTCTACCGCGCGCTGCGGGTCGACAAGACGACCCTGGCCGCGCTGGAGGCGACGCTGCGCGGCCCGCTCCCGCCCGTGCAGGAGATGCTCGCCGCGGACGTCGCCGCGCTGCGCCGGCGGGCCGAGGCCCTGGCCGCGAGGCTGGCCGCGGCCGGACTCGACGCGCGGGCGGTCGACTCCGAGGCGCGCGTCGGCGGGGGAGGGGCCCCGGAGCACCCGCTGCCGAGCGCCGCGGTCTCCCTGCCCGCCGGCCTCGCCGAGCCGCTGCGTGCCGGGACGCCGCCGGTGGTGGGCCACGTCGCCGGCGAGCGCACCCTGCTCGACCTGCGCAGCCTGCCCCCCGCGGCGGACGACACCCTCGTCGGTGCGGTGCTGGCTGCCGCGGGGTGCCGGCGGTGACCGGCATGGACGTCATCGCCACCGCCGGCCACGTCGACCACGGCAAGTCCACGCTGGTCCGCGCGCTCACCGGCATGGAGCCCGACCGGTGGGAGGAGGAGCGCCGCCGCGGGCTCACCATCGACCTCGGCTTCGCCTGGACGACGCTGTCCTCGGGCCGGCGCCTCGCGGTCGTCGACGTCCCCGGTCACGAGCGGTTCATCGGCAACATGCTGGCCGGCGTCGGCTCGGTGCCCGCGGCCCTCGTCGTGGTCGCCGCCGACGACGGCTGGTCGGCGCAGACCGCCGAGCACGTCGCCGTCCTGGACGCGCTGGGTGTCCGGCACGGGCTGCTCGCCGTCACCAAGGCCGACCTCGCCGACCCCGCGCCGGTGCTGGCCGACGTCCGCGAGCGCCTGGCCGGGACGTCGCTCGGCCGGGTGCCCGGGGTCGCGGTGAGCGCCGCCACCGGTGCCGGCGTGCCGGAGGTCGCCGCCGCGCTGGAGGCCCTGCTGGCGGGCCTGCCCGCACCGGACCGGGGGGCCCCCGTGCGCCTGTGGATCGACCGCGCCTTCCCCATCAGGGGCGCCGGCACCGTGGTCACCGGCACCCTGGCCGCGGGCACCGTCGCGCCGGGCGACCGCCTGCAGCTGGGCGACCGGGAGGTCGGCATCCGCGGCGTGCAGTCCCTGGGGCAGCCGGTGGAGCGGGCCGAGGCCACCGCGCGGGTGGCGCTGAACCTGCGCGGCGTCGCGGTCGAGGACATCGCGCGGGGCGAGGCGCTGCTCACCCCGGGCGCGTTCCGCTCCACGGTCGACGTCGACGTCACCCTCGACGCGGGCGGCTGGGCTGCCGGGGACGAGGCCCGGCTGCCGGCCGAGGTGGTCGTCCACGTGGGTTCCGCGGCCGTCGGCGCCCGGGTGCGCCCGCTGGAGGGGACGGCGGTGCGGCTGCGGCTGGCCACCCCGCTGCCCCTGCGGATCGGCGACCGGCTGCTGCTGCGCGACCCCGGGGCCCGCCGGGTGATGGGCGCCGACGTCCGCGACGTCGACCCGCCGGAGCTGCGCCGCCGCGGTGCGGCCCGGCAGCGCGCCGCGGAGCTGGCCGCCCAGCCCTCGGGCGCGGCCGGCGCCGCGGCCGACCTCGCCCGCCGCCGCATCGTGCGCGCCGCCGACTTCACCGCGATGGGCTGGCCGGTGCCGGAGGGGGCCACCGCGGTCGGGCCCTGGCTGCTCGCGCCCGGTCTGGTCGACGAGCTCGCCGCCGCGCTGCCCGGGGTGGTCGGCCGGTACCGGCAGCTGCGCCCGCTGGAGGCGGGGCCCCCGGTGGCCGTCGTCCGGCGGGCCCTGGAGCTCCCGGACGACGAGCTCGTGCCCGCCCTCGTGCGCCCGCCGCTGGCCCTGCGCGAGGGCCGGGTCGCCGTGGCCACCGCCGGGCTGCCGCCGCGGGTGCAGCAGGCCGTCGACGCCGTCCGGGCGCGGCTGGCCGCCGACCCGTTCGCCGCACCGGAGGCCCCCGACCTCGCCGCCGCGGGGCTGGGACCGCGGGAGCTGGCCGCCGCCGTCCGCGACGGTCAGCTGGTGCGGATCGCCGACGGGGTCTACCTCGCACCCGGCGTGGAGCAGGTGGCCCGGGAGCGGCTGGCCGGGCTGCCGGCGCCGTTCACCCTCAGCCAGGCCCGCTCGGCGTGGGGCACCACCCGGCGGGTCGCCGTCCCGCTGATGGAGTGGCTCGATGCCCGCGGCGTCACCGAGCGGCTACCGGACACCACCCGCCGCCTCCGGTAGGTCAGCCGCCGGCCTCGCGGAGGAACACCTCGCGCTCGTCGCTGGCGTCGGGGGCCGGGACGGGGGAGGTGTCCACGGTCTCCACGGTGTCCGCCGGCTGCACCGACTCCGGCAGCCGCCGGTAGCGCTCCCGGTCGTCGGGCTGGGTCATGGGCGCAGCGTGCCCGCGACCGCGGCCGCCGGGCAAGAGGACGCCCGGTGCGCTCCGCGTGGCAACTCACCGCCGCCTGTCGCCGACCTACCGTGACCGGGTGATCGACTTCGCCAACGGCTCCGTCTTCAAGCTCAACCCAGCGAACCCGCAGGACATCGGCCCGGAGGTGGCTCCGCTGCTGATCCAGGGCGAGCAGATCGTCGCCTGCTTCAAGGCAGTGCGGGATTCCGTCGTCTTCACGAACAAGCGGTTGATCGCCGTCAACGTGCAGGGCATGACCGGTCGCAAGCGCGACTTCACCTCCTTGCCCTACAGCAAGGTCCAGGCCTTCTCGATCGAGACAGCTGGCACCTTCGACCTCGACGCCGAACTCGACCTGTGGTTCAGCGGGCTGGGCAAGGTCCGGCTGGAGTTCAAGGGCAACGCGGACATCCGTGCGCTCGGGCAGATGATCGCCTCCTACGTGCTCTGACGCTCTCCGGAGGCGACACGTCGTGTCCGGGGAGCTCGTGCTCTGCCCACCGCGGTGGGCAGAGCACGAGCTTCCCGGGAACGAGGTGCCGCCCCCCCGCCCGGTCGCCGGCGGGCGCCCACGGCGGCCCGCACCGTGCGGCCGGGGCCGACGTCACGTGCCGCACCCGGCCGGGTGGTGGCGGTCGCGCGGCACACTGGGACCAGATGAACACCGTCCTGCCGCTGCTGGAGTCGCCCCCGCGTTCCTGGCACCTGCCCGACAGCGCCCGCGAGCACCTGGCCACCACGCCGTTCGGGCTCTACGTGCACGTGCCGTTCTGTGCCACCCGGTGCGGCTACTGCGACTTCAACACCTACACCGCCGAGGAGCTGGGCCCGGGCGCGAGCCGCGCGGAGTACGCCGGCACCGCGATCGCCGAGCTGCGCCTGGCCGCCGCGACCCTCGGCCCCGACCTGCCGATGGTCTCCACCGTCTTCGTCGGTGGCGGCACGCCCACGCTGCTGGCCGCCGACGACCTCGCCGCCGTCCTCGCCGCGGTCCGCGAGCTGTTCCCGGTCGCCGACGACGTCGAGGTGACCACCGAGGCCAACCCGGAGACCGTGACCCCGGGGAGCCTGGCCCGGCTGCGCGAGGCCGGTTTCACCCGGGTCAGCCTCGGCATGCAGTCCGCGGCCGAGCACGTGCTCGCCGTCCTCGACCGCCGGCACACCCCGGGCCGGGCCGCCGAGGCGGCGCGCGAGGCGCGGGCCGCGGGCTTCGAGCACGTCAACCTCGACCTCATCTACGGCACGCCCGGCGAGTCCGACGCCGACTGGGCCACCTCGCTCGACGCCGTCCTCGCCGCCCCGGTCGACCACGTCAGCGCCTACGCGCTCATCGTCGAGGAGGGCACCCGGCTGGCCCGCCGGATCAGCCGCGGCGAGCTGCCCATGCCCGACGACGACGTCCTCGCCGACCGCTACGAGCAGGCCGACGCCACCCTGCGCGGTGCCGGGTTCGACTGGTACGAGGTGTCCAACTGGGCGACCGGCGACGCCGCCCGCTGCCGGCACAACGAGCTGTACTGGGCCAACGCCAACTGGTGGGGTGTGGGCCCCGGCGCGCACAGCCACGTCGGCGGGCTGCGCTGGTGGAACGTCAAGCACCCGGCCGCGTACGCCGGGCGGCTGCTGCAGGGCGACAGCCCGGCGCAGGACTCCGAGCTCCTGGACGACGACGACCGAGCGCTCGAGACGATCATGCTCGGCCTGCGGCTGCGGGAGGGGCTGGCGCTGACCGCGCTGTCCGACGCCGGCCGGGCCCGCGCCGCCGACGCCGTCGTCCGGGGCCTGCTCGACCCCGGTGCGCACGCCGGTGGCCGTGCCGTCCTCACCGACCGCGGGCGGCTGCTCGCCGACGCGGTCGTCCGGGAGCTGACGGACTAGTTCCGTTCGACCCCCTCGCGGGCTATGGTGCCCGTTCCGGCAACGGCGCCGGATCGGTCCAGGGGGTGGTCAGCAGTGGTCACACGCACGTCCCCGCACGCCCTCGGACGCCTCCGATCCGCCGTTCCGCCGATGCAGCTCTCCGGCGGCATGCTGCTCGCCCTGGCGATGAACCGCCGCGCCCGCGGGCTCCGCGGCCTCGACGTCCTCCGCCGCAGCCAGGACAGGGCCCCGCCGCACTCCTCCTGACTCCGTCCCGGAGTCACACCGGCCCCGCCCTGACGCGCACCGCTCCGGTGACCGCGTCTCCCCGTGTTGCCCGAGGAGTCCACGCCATGACCAGCACCATCCCCGCCCCCGTCCCCGCCACCGGCGACTCGCAGTGGGAGCACTTCCGGGTGCGTCTGGAGAAGCAGCGCGCCGAGTGCGTCAAGGAGCGCGAGCTCGCGCTCCTCGACACCGTGCAGTCGCTGCCCGACGACGTCGCGGTGACCCGCGCGGCGAGCCTGCAGCGCACCATCGAGGACATCGACGCCGCGCTGGCCCGCATCGCGGCGGGCACCTACGGCACGTGCGTGGGCTGCGGCACCGCCATCCCCGAGGAGCGGCTGGAGCTGCGGCCCTTCGCCACCGGGTGCGTGGCCTGCTCCCAGCGCCGCTGACCCCCGCCGCACCTCCGCACGGGCACCGCCCGGCCGGGCGCCACCGCGCCGGCCGGCCCGGAGGCGTGCCCGGACGGACCGATCTCGTGGCCGGACCCCACGGGAGAGGAGATCCGCATGTCGTCCCACCCCGAGCCGGCGCCCGCCGTCTCCCGCGGCGCGCCGCGGTCGGTGGCCGTCGTGGGCGCCGGGATGGTGGGCCTGGCCACCGCGTGGTTCCTGCAGGAGAGCGGCGCGGAGGTCACCGTCTACGAGCGCGACCGGGTCGCGGCCGGTGCCTCCTGGGGCAACGCCGGGTGGCTGACGCCCAGCCTGGTCGCCCCGCTGCCGGAGCCGGCGGTCCTCCGCTACGGCCTGCGCGCGGTCCTCAGCCCGCGCTCGCCGGTCGCCCTGCCGCTGCGCGCCGACCGGTCGCTGCTGCGCTTCCTCACCGCCTTCGTGCGCCACAGCACCGCCCGGCAGTGGCGGCGCGGGCTCGGCGCCTACGTCCCGCTCAACGAGCGGGCGCTGGACGCGTTCGACGTCCTGGCCGCCGGCGGCGTCCCCGCGCCCACCCACCGGGCCGCGCCCTTCCTCGCCTGCTTCCGCCGGGAGCGCGACGCCGAGGCCCTGGTGGCCGAGCTGCAGGCGATCCGGGACGCCGGCCAGGCCGACGTCGTCTTCGGCCCGCTCCCCGGGCTGCGGGCCCGCGCGGTCGAGCCGGTGCTCAGCGACGCCGTGGGTGCCGCGGTGCAGGTCCACGGGCAGCGGTACCTGCACCCGCCGGAGTTCCTCCGGTCACTGGCGCAGTCGGTGCGGGCCCGCGGCGGCGCGGTGGACGAGGGCGTCCCGGTGACCGCGCTGCGCGAGGAGCCGGGCGGGGTCACCGTGGCCACCCCGGACGGCGGCCGGCGGCACGACGCGGTGGTCGTGGCGACCGGCGCCTGGCTGCCCGAGCTGACCGCGCGGTTCGGCGTCCGGCACCCGGTGCAGGCCGGCCGGGGGTACAGCTTCAGCGTCCCGGTGGAGCGCATGCCGGCCGGCCCGCTGTACTTCCCGAGGCAGCGGGTGGCCTGCACGCCGCTGGGCAGCCGGCTGCGGGTCGCCGGGACGATGGAGTTCCGCCGTCCGGGCGCGCCGCTGGACCCGCGGCGCATCGCCGCCATCGCCGACGCCGTCCGGCCCTTCCTGCAGGGCGTCCACCTCGAGCAGCGGCGCAGCGAGTGGGTCGGCTCCCGGCCGGTCACCGCCGACGGCCTGCCGCTGCTCGGGCGCACCGCCTCGGCGCGGGTGTTCGTCGCCGGCGGCCACGGCATGTGGGGCATCACGCTCGGCCCGCTGACCGGGATGCTCATGGCGCAGACGGTGCTCAAGGGCGAGGCGCCGGTGGAGCTGGCGCCGTTCGACCCGCTGCGCTGAGTCCGCACCGGTCGGGCGCGGTCTGACATCTGTCAGGCCGGGGTCCCGACGTCCCGCACTACTGCGCGGACGCCGGCCGCAGCAGCCTGGTCGGGTGCCTGGAGAGACCGCCCTCGACATCCGCGACCTCACCGTCCGCTACGGCGACACGACCGCCGTCCCGGGCCTGGACCTGCAGCTGCGCGCCGGGGAGACCGTCGCGCTGCTCGGGCCCAACGGCGCCGGGAAGTCCACCGTCGTCAACGCCGTCCTGGGGCTGGTGCCCTCGACCGGCACCGTCCGGGTGCTCGGCCGGCCGCCGGCGGCGGCGATCCGGGCCGGCTGCGTCGGGGCGATGCTGCAGCACGGGGGGCTGCCCGCGGAGAGCCGCGTCGGGGAGGTGCTCGACCTGGTCCGTCGCAGCTTCGAGCGGGCGGGCCGCTCGGAGACGTGGCCGCTGGCCGACCTCACGGTCACCGCGGGCATCGACGGCCTGCTGGACCGGCCCGTCGACGCGCTCTCCGGGGGGCAGCGCCAGCGGGTGCTGCTCGCCCTGGCACTGGCCGGCCGGCCACCCCTGCTGCTGCTGGACGAGCCCACCTCCGCCATGGACGTCGAGGGCCGCCGCGCCTTCTGGACGACGATGCGCGGACTGGCCGACCGCGGCACCACCGTCGTCTTCGCCACCCACCACCTCGAGGAGGCTGACGCCGTCGCCGACCGCGTGGTCGTGGTCGCCGGCGGGCGCGTGGTCGCCGACGGCACCGCCGCCGAGATCAAGGCCGGCACCTCCGGGCGCACGGTCACCTTCACCCCGCCCCCGGGCACCGACCTCGACCGGCTGCCCGGCGTCACCGCCGTGACCCGTCAGGGCGACCGGGTCGGCCTCACCACCGACGACGCCGAGGCCACCCTGCTGGCCCTGCTCGCCGGCGGACGCCGGCTGCCGGACCTGGAGGTCCGCGGCGCGAGCCTCGAGGAGGCCGTCCTCTCCCTCACCGGCGCCCGGCCCGCCGCGACCCCGATCGGAGCAGACCGATGAGCACCCTGTTCGCCTTCCAGTTGCGCCGCGTCGGCCGCAACCGGCAGTTCCTGTTCTTCACCGTGCTGCTGCCGGCGCTGTTCACCGTCTTCTTCACCGAGGTCCTCGGCGGGCAGGCCGGCAGCACGCAGGAGTACCAGGCCCACGCGACCACCTACATGGTCTCGATGATGGCCTACGGGGCGCTGGGCGCCGCCCTGGGCGCGACCATCCGGGTCTCCTTCGACCGGGCGTCGGGGTGGCTGCGCCAGCTGCGTGTCACGCCCGTGCCGACGTCGTCGGTCGTCACCGTCGACGTGGCCGTCGGGATGCTGCTGACCCTGCCCAGCCTGCTCGTCGTCGCGCTGGTCGGCGGGCTGGTCAACGGCGTGCAGCTCGCGCCGCTGACCTGGGTCGGGCTGGTGGCGGTGCTCTGGCTGGGGTCGGGGGCGTTCGTCGCGCTGGGCCTGCTGGTGGGCTACACCCTCGACGAGAAGGCCGCGGGCGGGGCGATCGGCATCCTCGGGGTGGTCCTGGCCGCGCTCGGCGGGCTGTGGGTGCCGGTGCAGGTCTTCCCGGAGTTCCTCCGCGCGCTGGCCACCACGCTGCCCTCGTACTGGTACGCGCAGCTGGGGCGCGACGTCGTCGCCCTCGGCGCCCCGGCCCCGGCGACGGTGCTGGCGGTGGCCGGGTTCACCGTCGGGTTCGCGGCGCTGGCGGGCGCGGTCGCGCGGCGGCGTCCGCTGCACGCCGTGGCCGGCTGAGCGGGTTAGCGTCCCGGTCGTGGACCCCCGCACCCCGTGGCAGCGGATCGGCTGGGCGGTGCCCTGGCTGCTGTTCCAGGTCTTCCCGATCGCCGACCTGGTCTCCACCCCGCGTCCGGTCGCCGTCCGGGTGGTGGCGGTGGCCGGGCTGCTGGCCTTCACCGCCGCCTACCTCGTGGTCTTCAGCCGGCTGTTCGGCCGCCGCGGCAGCCCGTGGCCGTGGCGGGAACTGCTCGTCGTCGCCGTCCTCGGGGTGGCCCTCGCCGTCTGGCTGGGGCCCTCCTGGTCCGGGTTGCTGATCTACGTGTCGGCGGCCTCGGCCGCGGCGCTGCCCGAGCGGTTCGTGTGGCCGGCGATCGGCGGGGCGGCGGCGGTGTGCGCGTCGGTGAACGCCGCCCACGACATGCTGGGCGAGCTGTTCATCCTGCCGGTCATCTGCGTGCTCACCGCCTTCGCGCTGCGGGGCACCCGCTACCTGGTCTCGGTCAACGCCGAGCTGGTCGAGGCCCGCGAGGAGCTGGCCCGCTCCGCCGTCGCCGAGGAGCGACTGCGCTTCGCCCGCGACCTGCACGACCTGCTGGGCCACAGCCTGTCGCTGATCGCGCTCAAGAGCGAGCTGGCCGGCCGGCTGGCCGAGCGGGACCCGGCGCGGGCGCGCGCGGAGATGGCCGACGTCGAGAGCGCGGCCCGGCGGGCCCTGGCCGAGGTGCGGGAGGCGGTCAGCGGCTACCGGCAGGTGGGCCTGTCCCTCGCCCTCGCCGAGGCCCGGGCCGCGCTGTCGGCTGCGGGGGTGACGCTGAGGGCGCCGTCGCCGACGCCGCCGCTGCCCGGGCCCGTGGACGCCGTCCTCGGGTGGGTGGTCCGCGAGGCGACCACCAACGTGCTGCGGCACAGCGGCGCGCGCACGGTCACCGTCGAGGTGGGCATCACCGACGGGGACGTCGCGCTGACGGTGACCGACGACGGTCGCGGACCGGCCGGGGAGGCCGCCGGGGGCGGTGCCGGCCTGGCCGGGCTGGAGGAGCGGCTGGCGCAGCTCGGTGGCCGCCTGGAGGCCGGCCCCGGCCCGGCGGGCGGCTTCCGGCTGTGCGCGCGGGTGTCGGTCGCGGCGCGGGTGGGCGCGGCGTGATCCGGGTGCTCATCGCCGAGGACCAGACGATGGTCCGCGGGGCGCTGCGGGCGCTGCTGGACCTCGAGGACGACATCGAGGTCGTGGCCGAGGTCGGCCGCGGCGACCTGGTGGTCGACGCCGCCCGCGAGCACCGGCCGGACGTCGCGCTGCTCGACATCGAGATGCCGGGGTGCGACGGCATCGAGGCGGCCCGGGCGCTGGCGGACGCGGTGCCTGCGTGCCGGGCCGTCGTGCTGACCACCTTCGGCCGGCCGGGGTTCCTGCGGCGCGCCATGGAGGTCGGCGCCGCGGGGTTCCTCGTCAAGGACGCCCCCGTCGCCGAGCTGGCCCGGGCGATCCGTGCGGTGGTGGCGGGGGAGCGGGTCATCGACCGCGACCTCGCCGCGGCCGCCCTGGCGCTGGGGGCGACCCCGCTGTCGGGTCGGGAGGCCGACGTCCTGCGGGCCGCGGCCGACGGCGCGACCGTCGCCGACATCGCCCGCCGGCTGTTCCTCTCCGAGGGGACGGTGCGCAACTACCTGTCCTCGGCGATCGGCAAGACCGGCGCCCGCACCCGGGTGGAGGCGGCGCGGGTGGCGGAGGAGAAGGGCTGGCTCTAGTCGCGGGGGCGGTCGGGGACCGGCGGCTGGATCTGGATGGCCGCGGTGTCCGGGCCGGTGACCGGCGTCGGCATCAGCGCGTCGAGGTCGAGCACCCGCACGTGGATGACGTTGCGCTGCTGCAGCGCCGCCCGCAGCGCCCGGTGCAGGCCGTCCTCGAGGTAGAGCTCGCCCTGCCACTGGACGGCGTGCGGGAACAGGTCGCCGTAGAACGTGGAGTCGTCGGCCAGCAGCGTGTCCAGCGCCAGCTCGCTCTTGGTGGTCACGAGGGTGTCGAGCCGGATCTGCCGCGGCGGGATCATCGCCCAGTCCCGCGTCGACAGGCCGTGGTCGGGATAGGGCCGGCCGTTCCGGACCGCTTTGAAGATCAGGGCACCGACCTCCGCTCTGCGCGTGCCGGCGCGGGCGCCGGACCGCTGTCCAGCCTATCGGTCCCGGGCCGGCCGCCGCGGGCCGTGCCCCGGAGCCGGCGTCGCCCGTCAGGGCGAGCCACGCGACGGCGCAGGCCGTCCGACGTATGCTGGTCTGGCACTCTGTCCGCGCGAGTGCCAGCCGTCCGAGTGTCAGGTGCCGGCAGCGCCCGAGGTGCCTCCGCGAGGGTGTCGCACGACGCGTCGACCGGTACGGGGAGGTGTCACCGTGGCGCACGACGAACGCCGCCTGCAGGTGCTGCGGGCCATCGTCCAGGACTACGTCTCGACCAACGACCCGGTGGGCAGCAAGGCGCTCGCCGAGCGGCACGACCTCGGCGTCTCACCGGCCACCATCCGCAACGACATGGCCGTGCTCGAGGAGCAGGGCTACATCACCCAGCCGCACACCAGCGCCGGCCGGGTGCCCACCGACAAGGGCTACCGGCTGTTCGTGGACCGGCTCTCGGCGGTCAAGCCGCTGTCGGTCGCCGAGCGCCGGGCGATCGAGCGCTTCCTCGACGGGGCCCTCGACCTGCACGACGTCCTCAGCCGGACGGTGCGGCTGCTCGCGCAGCTGACCCACCAGGTGGCCGTCGTCCAGTACCCCACGCTGTCCCGCAGCGCGGTGCGCCACCTGGAGGTGGTGCAGGTGGCCAGCTCCCGGCTGCTGCTGGTGCTGATCACCGACACCGGCCGGGTCGAGCAGCGGCTCATCGAGTGCCCGGTCGACGTCGACCACGAGGACGTCGCCGAGCTGCGGGCGCTGCTGAACTCCGCCTTCAGCGGGGCGAAGCTCGCCGACGCCGGCGGCAAGGTGCCCGACCTGCTGGACACCGCGCCGCCGCACCTGCGTCCGCTGGTCGCCTCGGTCAGCGCGGCGCTGGTGGAGACGCTGGTCGAGCCGGGGGAGGACCGCCTGGTGATCGGCGGGACGGCGAACCTGGCCCGGGCCGCGGTCGACTTCCCGGGCAGTCTGCGCCCGCTGCTGGAGGCCCTGGAAGAACAGGTGGTCGTCCTGCGGTTGATCAGTGAGGTGGACACCGGCGGCGCGGTGCTGGTGCGCATCGGCGAGGAGAACGCGCACGAGGCCCTCACCGGGGCGTCGGTGGTCTCCGTGGGCTACGGCTCGGCCGACCGCGCGCTCGGCGGCCTGGGCATCGTCGGCCCCACCCGGATGGACTACCCAACGAACATGGCCGCGGTCCGTGCCGTGGCCCGCTACGTCGGCCAGATCCTGGCCGAGAGCTGAGGCTGAGACTTCTCGATGGCAACCGACTACTACGGCGTCCTGGGGCTGTCCCGCGGGGCCTCCGACAGCGAGATCAAGAAGGCGTACCGGCGGCTGGCCCGGGACCTCCACCCCGACGTCAACCCCGACCCGGGCGCCAAGGAGCGCTTCCAGGAGGTCAGCCGCGCCTACCAGGCGCTGACCGACCCGGAGAAGCGCCGGATCGTCGACCTCGGCGGTGACCCCTTCGACAACGGCGCCGGCGCGGGGGCCGGCAACCCCTTCGGCGGAGCCGGCTTCGGTGGCCTCGGCGACATCATGGACGCCTTCTTCGGCGGCGGGGGCGCCGCGCGGGGCCCGCGCAGCCGCGTCCGTGCCGGGGGTGACGCGCTCATCCGCGTCGAGCTGGACCTCGACGAGACGGTGTTCGGCACCACCCGGGACATCACCGTCGACACCGCCGTGCTCTGTGACTCCTGCACCGGGGCCGGCACCGCGCCGGGCACCCACCCGACCACCTGCACCACGTGTTCGGGCCGCGGCGAGGTGCAGAGCGTGCAGCGCTCCTTCCTCGGCCAGGTCGTCTCCACCCGCACCTGCCCGACCTGCGCCGGCACCGGCCAGGTCATCCCCGAGCCGTGCCCCAAGTGCGGCGGGGACGGGCGGGTCCGCGCGCGGCGCACGATCCCGGTCAAGGTGCCGGCCGGCGTCGAGGACGGCATGCGGATCCGGCTCACCGGTCACGGCGAGGTCGGCCCCGGCGGCGGTCCGGCCGGCGACCTGTACGTGGAGATCGTCGAGCGGCCGCACCCGGTGTTCACCCGCGACGGTGAGGACCTGCACTGCCGGGTCACCCTGCCGATGACCGCCGCGGCCCTGGGCACCACGCTCACGCTGGAGACCCTCGACGGCGCGGAGGAGGTCGACATCCGGCCCGGCACGCAGTCCGGCAGCGTCCTCACCATGCGGGCCAAGGGCGCGCCGCGGCTGCGGGCCACCGGGCGCGGCAACCTCCTGGTGCACGTCGAGGTGGAGACCCCGACGCGCCTGGACGCCGAGCAGGAGAAGCTGCTGCGCGAGCTCGCGGCGCTGCGCGGCGAGGACCGGCCGGCGTCGTCCTCCGAGGGGCAGGGCGGGCTGTTCTCCAAGCTCCGGGACGCGCTGAAGTGACCGTCGCGACCGACGACCGCGTGCCCGAGCTGGACGGCAGCCCGCTGTTCCTGCTCGACGAGCTGCCCGACGCCGAGGAGCTGCTGGTCGACGGCGCCGAGGGCCGGCACGCCGTCGACGTCCTGCGGCTGACGCCGGGCG
The DNA here is from genome assembly GCF_054050635.1 of Geodermatophilus sp. SYSU D00079. NCBI lineage: Bacteria > Bacillati > Actinomycetota > Actinomycetes > Geodermatophilales > Geodermatophilaceae > Geodermatophilus > Geodermatophilus sp. SYSU D00079. The sequence goes on from NZ_JBJGZS010000002.1 coordinate 223,809, forward strand.
AGTCGGTGCGGGTCGGGGACGGTCGCGGCACCGTGGTCGACGGCGAGGTCGCCGCCGCCGGGCCCCAGGGGCTGCGGGTGCGGGTGTCGGCGCGGCACGAGGTGCCGCCGCCGGCGCTGCAGCTGGTGCTCGTCCAGGCCCTGCCCAAGGGCGAGCGCGGGCCGCTGGCCGTGGAGCTGGCCACCGAGCTCGGCGTCGACCGGATCGTCCCGTGGGCCGCCGCGCGCTGCGTGACCCGCTGGCGGGAGGACCGCGCGGCCAAGGGCGTGGCGAAGTGGCGGGCCGCGGCGCGGGCGGCGAGCAAGCAGTCGCGGCGTCCCCGGGTGCCTGAGGTCACCGACGTCATGACCACCCGGCAGGTGTGCGGCGCCCTGGCCGACGTCGACCTGGCGCTGGTCCTGCACGAGCAGGCCCGCCACCCGCTGTCGCGGGTCGACCTCCCCGCGACCGGCACGATCGCGGTGGTCGTCGGCCCGGAGGGCGGGCTCTCCGACGGCGAGGTGGTCGCGCTCAGCGCCGCCGGTGCCCGGCCCGTGCGGCTGGGCCCCGAGGTGCTGCGCACCTCCACCGCGGGCGCGGCGACCCTCGCGGCGCTGTCGGTCCGCACCCGCTGGGCCTGAGGGGGCCGTGGCACCGCCGTCCTCCCGGACGGCCCCGCGGCGGCCGCCGTCCTCGTCTCACCGCAGGGCGTGCCGGGCGCGGTCGCTGACCAGGTCGACCAGGAAGGTCAGGACGACGACCGCGGCGAGCACCGTGGTCACCGCGCCCCAGTCGAAGGCGGCCACCTCCGAGGCCAGCAGCGCCCCCAGCCCGCCGGCGCCCAGCAGGCCGACCAGCACGGTGTCGCGGATGACGACCTCCCAGCGGTACAGCGCGTAGGCCAGCACCGGCCCCGCCGCGCCGGGCAGCACCCCGTACAGCCACGCACCGACCGGCCGGGCGCCGAGCGCGGCCAGCGCCGCCCGCGGCCGCGGGTCGAGCTCCTCGGTGGCCTCCGCGGCGAGCCGGCCCAGGACGCCGAGGGTGTACACGCCCAGCGCCAGCGCACCCGGCAGCACCCCCGGGAGCAGCACGAACAGCAGCACCAGCGCCCAGACCGGCGGCGGGACGGCGCGCAGGAGCAGCAGCGCGACGCGGACGGCGGCCCCGGCGCCCCACCGCACCGGGGACGTCCGCCCGCGCGGCCGGGCCGCCACCCCGGCCAGCAGCACCGCCCCCAGCGTCGCGACGGCGATGGCGATGACCGACATCTGCACGGTGTCCACGGCGAGCGCCGCGACCGAGTGCAGCAGGGCGCCGTCGGTCGCCGGCGGCCACGCCGCGCCCAGGACGTAGGCCAGCTGCTCGCCGGTGCGCGCGGACACCAGCGTCGCCGGGGACACCGCCAGGTACCCCCACGACCAGGCGACCAGCGCGAGCGCGCCGGCGACCGCCCCGGTGAGCAGCGGGTCCCGCCGCGGGCCGGACGGCGGCGCGGCCAGCCGGCGGCGCACCGCCCGCCCGGCGACGTCGGCGCCCAGGCACAGCAGCGCCAGGGCGTAGACGCACGACCACACCTGCTCCCACCGCAGGGACGCGAACGACAGCGTCAGCTGGTACCCGAGCCCGCCGGCGCCCACCATGCCCAGGACGACGGCGGAGCGGACCGCGCACTCCAGCCGGTAGAACGCGTAGGAGAGCAACCCGCCCGCCGCCGGCGGCAGCAGCCCGTACAGCGCGGCCGGCGCCCGCCCGGCGCCGGCGGCCAGGAGGGCCGAGTACGCCCCGCGCGGCACCTCGTCGACCAGGTCGGCGAAGACCTTGGCGGTGACCGCGCCGTAGGGGATGCCGATCGCCAGCACGCCGACCCACGGGTCCAGACCCAGCACGTTGACCAGCAGCAGCCCCCACACCGCCTCGTGCAGTCCCCGGGGCACCGCGAGGACGCCGCGGGACAGCGCCCACCCCAGCCGCCGTCGTCCCCAGGTGGTGCGGGAGACCAGCACCGCACCGACCGCGCCGAGGACCAGCGCCAGCGCGGTGCCCAGCGCGGCGTAGGCGACGGTGACCAGCGCCGACGTCGCCAGGAGGCCCAGGAACCCCGCGTCGACGGCGGGGGCGAGCGCGGCCGCGGCGAACCGGCCGAACTGCGCCGTCCCGCCGGGGTTGACCACCTCGCCGGTGAACAACCCGGCGCCGGCCAGTGACCACACGAGCACCGCGGCCGAGCCCAGCGCCCAGGCCCAGCGGCGGCGGTCCCGCCGCAGCCGCGGCGCGGCCGGCCGCACGGGCCGGTCGAGGAGGGTCGTCACGCCGCTGCCCCGTACAGCTCGGCCAGGTCGGCGGGGGACAGGGCCGCGGTGGGCCGGTCGAGCACCACCCGTCCGCCGGCCAGGCCGACCACCCGGTCGCAGTGCCGCAGCACCAGCCCGGGGTCGTGCAGGGCGGCGACCAGTGCGCCGCCGCGGTCGCGCGCCAGTTCGCCCAGCAGCGCCAGCGCCCGGTCGGCGAGCACCGGGTCGAGGGCGGACGCCGGCTCGTCGGCGAGGACGAGGTCGGGCTGCTGGACGAGCAGCCGGGCGATCGCCACCCGCTGCCGCTGGCCGCCGGAGAGGCGCTCGGTGCGCTCGAAGACGCGGTCGGCCAGCCCGACCCGCTCGAGCGCGGCGACGACGTCCGCGACGCCCTGCGGCCGGACCAGCGACCACGCCGCGCGGGCCGCCGACCAGTGGGCCAGCCGCCCGGCGTTCACGTTGTGCACCACCCGCAGCGGACCGACGAGCTCCAGGTGCTGGTGCACGGTGCCGATCCGCGCGCGCAGCCGCCGGCCGGAGTGCGCGGCGGGGTCGGCGTCCAGCACCCGTACCTCGCCCGCCGTCGGCGTCACCGACCCGTTGGCCAGCCCCAGCAGCGTCGACTTCCCCGCGCCGGAGGCGCCGACGAGGGCGACCCGCTCGCCGGGGCCGACCGTGAGGTCGACCCCGGCCAGCGCCGTCGTCCCGCCGAACCGGACCTCGACGCCGGAGAGCCGCAGGACGGCGGTCAGCTGACCAGCCCGAGGTCGCGGCCGATCTCCTCGATCTGGTCGTAGTTGCCGGCCTCGGTCGGGATGAAGGAGCCCGCGCCGAACAGCTCCAGCACCTCGGCGTCGTCCGGGTCGTCGGCCGACAGCCCGGTGAGGTAGCCGGTCAGCCGGTCGCGGAGGTCGTCGGCGCCGAGCCGCTGCGCGGCGCGCGGGCCGAGCAGCCAGTGGTAGTCGTGGTACGGCGGCGTCTCGGTGTACAGGACGACGGCCGGGTCGACGGCGCCCTCCTGCGACCGCGACGTCCAGACCTGCTCGTTCAGCACGCCGGCCTGGTAGCTGCCCGAGGCGACCAGCTCCAGGGTGGCGTCGTGGGAGCCGGAGAAGCCGGGCCCGCCGGGGAAGCCCTGCGGGTCGACGCCGGCCCCGCGGAGGAAGTACGCCGGCATGAGGCGGCCGGAGGTCGAGGTCTCGCTGCCGTAGGTGAACCGCAGCGGCGCCAGCGCGGCGAGGTCGTCGGCCGGGGCGAGGCCGGTGCCGGCGTTGACGACGAACACCGAGGTGAACCGCTCGTCGATGTCGCGCTGCGCGATCGGCTCGGCGCCGGGGGTCTGCAGCCGGGCCTGGACGCCGGTGAGCCCGCCGAACCAGACGAGGTCCAGGTCGCCGGTGCGGAACAGGGAGACCGCCGCGCCGTAGTCGGTGACCGGGTGGTACTCCACGTCGAGGTCCAGCGCGGCCGACATCGAGTCGGCGACGGTGCCGTAGAGGCGCTGGAGGAGCTCGGGGTCCTGGTCGGGGATGGCGCCGATGCGCAGGGGACCGGCCTCGGCGGGGGTGGACGCCGCCACGGGGGAGGAGCGGCTGCAGCCGGTGACCGCGGCGGCCAGCGCGACGCCGGCACCGGCCAGCAGGGTGCGGCGGGAGAGCGGGGGGAGGAGGGACTGGGACTCGAGGACACCCGACCGGGCGACGCGACGGGTGCTCACTACGTCCTCGAGCAGGGGGTGGGGGCGGGCACGGGACACCTCCGGGGGAGGGGGCGGGGACGCCCCATCCTGCACTGCCGGCAGGTCGGGTTCCTGTCGCCCGCCTCGCCCCGGACCCGCTCCCGGACCGGCCGGTCACGTTCTGGGCACGGTGGCCGGGTCGGGCGCGCGGAGTCCCCCACGGGCGTGCTTACTGTGAGCCCGGCAATGCGCCGGCCGGTACCGGCCGGCCGCACGACGACCGCGCCCCGCGGCGACCGGGTCGGCCGCCGGGGGCGGCGCTCGACGCGGGTCCCGTGGGCCCGGTGCGGTGGTCGTGCACGACGAGGGGAGAGACATGCGCGCCAAGCTCCACACCGCCGCCGTCGCGACCGCGGCGGTCTTCGTCCTCGCCTCCTGCGGCTCCGGCGGGGAGGGCGGCGGGTCCGCCGCGTCCGGCGACCTCGCCGGCGAGGGCAGCGGCGACTCCTGCACCATCGAGGGCGAGGTGCCCATCGGGGCCGTCCTCAGCCTGACCGGCGCGGCGGCGAGCTACGGCGAGTCGCAGCAGCGCGGCCTGGAACTGGCCGCCGCGCAGCTCGCCGAGAAGGGCGGGGTCACCTACGACCTGCGGATCGAGGACGACCAGACCGACCCGCGCCAGGGCATCACCGTCTTCGACCAGTTCGTCTCCGACGACGTGAGCCTGATCATCGGGCCGACGCTGTCCAACGCCGCCGTGCAGGCCGACCCGATCGCCCAGGAGGCCGGGGTGCCGGTGCTCGGGATCTCGAACACCGCCGCGGGCATCACCGACATCGGCGACTACGTCTTCCGGAACTCCCTCACCGAGCAGGCGGTCATCCCGCAGACCATCGCCAAGGCCACGGAGGAGTTCGGGCTGCAGAACGTGGTCGTGATGTACAGCAACGACGACGCGTTCACCGAGTCCGGCTACGAGGCCTTCGCGGCCGCGCTGGAGGACGAGGGCGTCGGGGTCGCCGAGACGATCACCTTCTCCAAGTCCGACACCGACTTCCGCGCCCTCCTGACCCAGGCCCAGGCCAGCAACCCCGACGCGCTGGTGGTGTCCGCGCTGATCGAGGCCGCGGTCCCGCTGGTGACCCAGGCCCGGGAGATGGGCATCGACGTGCCGATCATCGGCGGCAACGGGTTCAACAACCCGCGGCTGATGGCCGACGCCGGCGAGGCGGCCGAGGGCGTGGTCGTGGGCGCGGCGTGGAACTCCGCGTCGCAGAACCCGGAGAACACCGCCTTCCTCGAGGCCTTCCACGCGGAGTACGGCACCCAGCCCGACCAGTTCGCCGCGCAGGCGTTCGCCGGCCTGATGCTCGTCGACCAGGCCGTGCGCGCCAACTGCGCGGCCGACCGCGAGAGCATCAAGGAGGCGCTCGGCCAGCTGGAGGGCGTCCCCACCGTGCTCGGCGAGTTCTCCATCGACGAGAACCGCGACGCGGTCCACCCGGCGGTCGTGCAGGTCGTCCGGGACGGCGCGTTCGCCGTCCTGGAGTGACCCGGCAGTCGTCCCCGGCCGGGTGACCCGGCCGGGGGCACTCGGCACCTCCCGCGCGGGGGCCCGTCCCCGGGTCCCCGCGCCGGGCCCCCGCGACCCGGGGCCCGCACTCACGACCAGACAGGAACGGCTGTGCAGCAGCTCCTCAACGGCATCTTCATCGGATCGATCTACGCGCTGTTCGCCATCGGTTTCACACTGGTCTTCGGCATCCTCGACCGGCTGAACCTGGCCCACCCCGCGGTGTTCGCCGCGTCGGCCTTCGTCGGCATCGAGCTGGTGGAGCGGGGCGGGCTGTCCCTGTGGGCGGCGCTGCCGATCGTGTTCGTCTTCGGCGCCGTCCTCGGCCTGCTCATCGAGCGGCTGGCCTTCCGCCCCCTCAAGGGCAGGGCTGACGCCCACTTCGCCGGGCTGATCTCCTCCATCGCCCTGGCCGGCATGGTCGTCGCCCTGCTGCAGTGGCGGTACGGCCCGGACACCCGCCGGTTCCCGGCCGGGTCGTTCCCCGACACGCGCTTCGAGGTGGCCGGCGCCCAGGTGACGCTCGTGCAGGTGGTCATCCTGGCCGTCTCGCTCGCCCTGATGGTCGCGCTGACCTACATGGTCACCAGGACCCGGCTGGGCCGTGGCATGCGCGCCGTCGCGGAGAACCCGACGGCGGCCCGCGTGCTGGGCGTCAACGTCGACCGGATCACCGCGGTCACGTTCGCGATCTCCTCGGCGCTGGGGGCGGTCGCCGGCGTGCTGTTCGCCATCAACGTGAACACCGCGCAGCTCGGCATGGGCTCGGCCATCGAGCTCAAGGGGCTGGCCGTGATCATCGTCGGGGGCATGGGATCGCTGCCCGGCGCGCTCATCGGCGGCCTGGTCCTCGGGCTCGCCGAGGTGTTCGCCGTCCAGTACATCGGCTCGTCCTGGCGCGACGTGATCGCCTTCGGACTGCTGTTCCTCATCCTGCTGCTGCGACCCCAGGGCCTGCTCGGCGCCCGAAGGGTCCGGGAGGTCTGATGCTCGCCGAGTACGCGACCACCCTCACCTTCATCGCCCTCGGGGCGATCTTCGCCTACTCCTTCTACGCGGTCCTCATCGCCGGGCAGCTGAGCCTCGGTCAGGCCGGGTTCGCGTCCGTGGCGGCGTTCACCGCCGTCACCCTCGCCCCCAGCGGGGACGACGTCGGCGACGTACCGGCGCTGCTGGTCGCGGTCGCGATCGGCATGGCGGTCGGCGCCCTCGCCGCCGTCGTGCTGGGCCTGCCGACGATGCACCTGCGCGGGGTCTTCCTGGCCATCGCCACGCTCGGGTTCGCCGAGGCGGTGCGGGTCGTGCTGCTCAACCAGGAGTGGACCGGCGGCGCCCAGGGGCTCGGGGTGCCGCGCATCCTGACCGTCGGGATGGCGTGGACCGCGCTGGCCGTCGTCGCCTACTGGTTCTGGCGGATGGGCCGCTCCCGCTATGGCCGGGCGCTCGAGGCGATCCGTGAGGACGAGCTCGCCGCCCGGTCCATGGGCATCGACGTGGGCCGCCACCGGCTCGCCGCCTTCACCACCGCCGGCGCGGTGGCCGGCCTGTACGGCGTCCTGTTCGCCTACTACGTGCGGCTCATCGCGCCGGGCGACTTCGACTTCTCCGCCGCGGTGGAGGGCCTGGTCACCGCCGTGGTCGGTGGCTCCACGATGTTCCTCGGCCCGCTGCTGGGCAGCGGGTTCCAGACGATGGTCCCCGAGATCCAGCGGGCCGTCGGGGTCGAGGCGGGGTGGATCCGTCCCTTCCTGGCCAGCCTGCTGCTGCTCGTGGTGATCCTCTTCCTGCCGGGTGGGCTGGCCAGCCTGATCCCGCGCCGCACCCGCATGCCGTCGCCGGCCGCCGGCGGCGAGGACGGCGGGACGTCGCACCTCGCCGTCCGCCGCCACCCCGCCCCGGGGGAGACGGTGGTCTCCCTCTCCGGGCTGGGCAAGGAGTACGGCGGGGTGCACGCCGTCCGGGACGTCGACCTGGACATCGGCAGCGGCGAGGTCGTGGGGCTCATCGGCCCCAACGGCGCGGGCAAGACCACCCTGGTCAACATGATCAGCGGCCTGGTGCCGCCCACCTCGGGCTCCGCCACGGTGCTGGGCGTCCCGGTCGGGCGCACCCCGGTGCACCGGGTCGCCGCGGCCGGGGTGAGCCGGACGTTCCAGCACTCCAAGCTGTTCAACCGCCTCTCGGCGCTGGAGAACGTGCTGGTGGGGGCGCACCTGGTCAGCCGGCCCACCTTCCTGCGCCGCCTGTTGTGGCTGCCCTCGGCCCGGCGCGACGAGCGGGCCTCCCTGGAGCACGCGGCCCGGTGCCTGCAGCGGGTGGGGCTGGGGGAGCTCGCCGGCAACCGGGCGTCGTCCCTGTCCTACGGCGACCAGCGGCGACTGGAGATCGCCCGCGCGCTCGCCTCGGACCCCTCCCTGCTGATCCTCGACGAGCCGGCCGCCGGCATGAACCACGTCGAGGCGGCGGGCCTGTCGGACCTGATCCGCTCCCTGGCCGAGGGCGGGCTGACGATCCTGTTCATCGAGCACAACGTCGGGATGGTCCTGGAGACCTGCACCCGGGTGGTCGTGCTCGACTTCGGTCAGGTCATCGCCAGCGGCTCACCGGCGGAGATCGCGGCCGACCCCGCCGTCATCGAGGCGTACCTCGGCACGGCGGAGGACGAGCCGGTCACCGGGTCCATCGCCGAGGGCACCCTCCCCGACCCCACCGGCGGCGACGCCGACGCGGGGCCGCCCGCCGCCGTCACCAACGTCGACCCCGGCGCGGCCGGCACGCTCGACCCACCCGACACCACCCCGAGGAACGCGACATGAGCGACCCCGTCCTCCACGTGGAGGACCTCCGCGTCAGCTACGGCCGGGTCGAGGCCGTCCGGGGCGTCTCCTTCACCGCCGACCGGGGCTCCCTGGTCACGCTGGTCGGGGCCAACGGCGCCGGGAAGTCCTCGGTCATCAACGCCGTGTCCGGGATCCTGCGCCCGGCGGGCGGGCGGATCACGTTCGAGGGCCGCGACGTCACCCGCACCCCGGCGCACCAGCTGGTCGGCCGGGGGCTGGTGCAGGTGCCCGAGGGCCGGCAGATCCTGGCCACGCTGACCATCGAGGAGAACCTGCAGATGGGGGCGTGGCACACCGGCGGTACCGCGCAGCGCGCCATCGACGCGGTGTACGACCGCTTCCCGGTGCTGGCGCAGCGGCGCGCCCTGCCGGCCGGCTCGCTCTCCGGCGGCGAGCAGCAGATGCTCGCCATCGCACGGGCCCTGGTGGCCGCGCCGACGGTCATGCTGATGGACGAGCCCTCGATGGGCCTGGCTCCCAAGATCGTCGACGAGGTCTTCCGGGTGATCGAGGAGATCCGGGCGTCGGGCACCACGGTCGTGCTCGTGGAGCAGAACGCCCGGCGGGCGCTGCGCGCGGCCGACCACGGCTACGTGCTGCAGAGCGGGCAGGTCGTGCACTCGGGTGCGGCGGACCAGCTGCTGGCCGACGAGCGCATCGTGCAGGCCTACCTCGGGGTCGAGGCCCGCCCCGAGCAGCGGTGACGCCGGGGTCCCGCCCCGAGCCTGCGTCCCCGGGGGCCCGCCCCGAGCAGCGGTGACGCCGGGGTCCCGCCCCGAGCCTGCGAGGGGTGGGGAGGACGGGGTCTCCCTCGGCTCTCGGCCCCGTCCCGGGGCCCGCCCCGAGCCTGTGAGGGGTGGGGAGGACGGGGTCTCCCTCGGCTCTCGGCCCCGTCCCGGGGCCCGCCCCGAGCCTGCGAGGGGTGGGGAGGACGGGGTCCTTCTAGGGTCACCCCCGTGACGGACTGCCTCTTCTGCCGCATGGTCGCCGGCGAGGTCCCGGCCACGGTCGTGCACGAGACCGACCGGACCCTCGCCTTCCGGGACATCAACCCGCAGGCGCCGACGCACGTGCTGGTGATCCCCAAGGACCACCACCCCACCGTGGCCGCGCTCGCCGGGGCCGACCCCGAGCTGCTGGCCGCGGTCGTCGGGGCCGCGCACGCGGTGGCGGTGCAGGAGGGGCTGGCCACGGAGCACGACGTCGAGCCCGGCTACCGGGTGGTCACCAACACCGGCCCGGCGGCGGGGCAGACGGTGCACCACGTCCACCTGCACGTCCTCGGCGGCCGGCACCTCACCTGGCCGCCCGGCTGAGGTCCGCCCCCTCCGGGTGAGGACGTGGACCCCGACGCTGCACCGGCGCGCCCCGCGCGCCGATGCCCGTGGCGTGACCGATGACGACCCGGGGGCCCTGGCCGACGCCGAGCTGCACACGATCGTGCGGCTGGCCGCCGCCCTGCTCGAGGCGCCCTGCGCGACGGCGAACATCCTCGGGGTCGAGGAGCAGTGCCAGCTGGCCACCCACGGCTTCGTCGGCGGCTCCTCCCCGCGCACCGAGTCCCTGTGTCACCAGACCCGCGGGCTGACCGAGGGGGTGTTCGCCTGCGCCGACCTGCGCGAGGACCCCCGGTTCGCCACCAACCCGTGGGTGGACGGCCGCCGCGGCCACGTCCGCGGGTACGCGAGCGCCCCGCTGCGGGTGGACGGCGCCGTGATCGGCACGCTGTGCGTCTTCGACCCGGAGCCGCACGAGTTCAGCGCGCTGGACCTGCGGCGGCTGGCCGACCTCGCCGAGGTCGTCGTCGCACTGCTCGAGCGTGTCCGGCAGAGCCGCCTGGTCGGCGAGCTGGCCGCCCAGCTGGCCCGTGCCCGGGCGTTCGACCAGGCGCTCCTGGACGCCCTGCCCGTCGGGGTGGTGGCGGCGGACGCCGAGGGGCGGTTGCAGCTGGTCAACCGGGTCAGCCGCTCGTGGCACGGGGCCGCCGGTCCGGAGGACGTGCTGGGCGCGGGCGTCGCCCGGCACCTCGGCCTGTACGGCCCCGACGCGACCACCCTCCTGCGGGACGAGGAGCTGCCGCTGACCAGGGTGCTGCGGGGCGAGTCGGTGGGGGAGGTGGAGGTGGTCGCCGCGGCGGGGAGCGGACCCGGCCGCCGACTGTCCGTGACCGGTGCCCCCATCCACGGTCCGGACGGCGAACTGCTCGGTGGCGTCGTGACGATGGCCGACATCACCCGCCAGCGACAGCTCGAGGACCAGCTGCGTGCCGAGGCCTTGCACGACACGCTCACCGGCCTGCCGCACCGCGGGCTGCTGGTGGACCGGGTGCGCCACGGCCTGCAGGGGTCGGTGCGCTCGGGGACCCCGGTGGCGGTCCTGTTCTGCGACCTCGACGGGTTCAAGGCGGTCAACGACTCGTGGGGTCACGCGGCCGGTGACGCGGTGCTGCGCGAGACCGCCCGGCGGTTGCAGACCGCGGTGCGACCCGGTGACACGGTGGGCCGGCTGGGCGGGGACGAGTTCCTCGTCGTCTGCCCCGACGTGCCGACCGAGGCGGCCGCCGCCGTGGTGGCCGAGCGCATCGAGCGCGCGGTGGGCGCGCCGCTGGTGGTCGACGGTGGCCCGGCCGGCGGGGTCGAGGTGCGCGTCGGCGTCAGTGTCGGGGCTGCGCTGTCCCGTCCCGGGGACGCGCCGGAGACCCTGCTGACCCGCGCCGACGAGGCGATGTACCGGGTCAAGCGCGACCACCACCTGCGCGTCGTCGGCTGACCCGCGGGAGGGCCGGGTGGCCGTTTCCGGCCCTCGGCGACAGGGTGGCGCCATGACCGAGCCCGTGCGCATCGAGCGGGATGGCGACGTCGCCGTCGTCGTCCTGGACAACCCGCCGCTGAACCTCTTCGACGCCCCGGTCTTCGACGCGATCGAGCGGGTCGCCGGCGAGCTGGTCACGCTCACCGACCCCGGCGACCCCGGCCGGGCCCGCGCGGTGCTCGTCGAGGCCCGGGGGAAGGTCGTCTCCGGCGGTGTGGACGTCACGTTCTTCCGCGACATCGCCGAGGGGCCGGAGCCCACCGAGCGGGGCGCCGAGCTCTGGCGCCGCCTGCTGCGGGTGGCGCAGACCGTGGAGGACCTCCCGGTGCCGACGGTCTTCGCCGCGCACGGGCTGACCCTGACCGCCGCCTTCGAGCTGGCGCTGGCCTGCGACGTGCTGCTGGCCGCGGAGCGGGCGTCGTTCGGGCTGGTCGAGATCGTCGTCGGGCTGACCCCCTCGATGGGCGGGCCGCAGCGCCTGGCCGAGCGCGCCGGGCCGGCCCGCGCGAAGGAGCTGGTCTTCACCGGCGAGCGCTACCCGGCCGCGGTGCTGGAACGGTGGGGCGTGGTCAACCGGGTGCTCCCCGACGACGGGTTCGCCGAGGCCGCGCGCGCCTACGCCCGGCAGGTCGCCGCGGGGCCGACCGTCGCGCACGCGGCCACCAAGACGCTGGTCGCCACCGCCGTCCGCCGGGGCGCCCGGGCCGCCGACGACCTGGTCCCCGAGGTGTCGGGGGCGCTGTTCGGCACCGAGGACCTGCGCGGCGCCGTGCGCTCCTTCCTGACCGAGGGGCCGGGCAGGGCCACGTACTCGGGCCGGTGACCTGCGCCTCGACCGGCGGTTCACGGGGTGCCGCGCGGGTAGACTCGCAGTGTCCGCACCCCCTCCGCAGGAAGGCAGGGTCGAGGGTTCTTGCCCGACTCCTCCTCGAACGTCCCCGCGCCCGGAGCCCTCACGTCCCGTGAGGCCTCGGCGCAGGCCGCAGCGGCGGACGGCCATCTCGGTACGCCCGCCCCGTCCGCCACCGGCCTCGCGGGCGTCCCCGCTGCCGTGCGGACCACGATCACCGTCCCCGAATCCGTCTCCATGGTGGCCCTGCTGGGGTCGGCCGACGAGCTGCTCCGGCTGGTCGAGGACGAGGTCGACACCGACGTCCACGTGCGCGGCAACGAGATCGCCGTGACCGGCCAGCCGGCCGACAACGCCTTCGCCGTCGCCGTGTTCGACGAGCTGATCGCCCTGCTGGGCACCGGCCAGGCGCTGCGGCCGGACTCGGTGCGCCGGGTCATCGGCATGCTGCGCGCCGGCGGCGCCGAGCGCCCGGCCGACGTGCTCAGCCTCGACATCATCAGCCGCCGCGGGCGCACGATCCGGCCCAAGACGCTGAACCAGAAGCGCTACGTGGACGCCATCGACGCGCACACCGTCGTCTTCGGCATCGGCCCGGCCGGCACCGGCAAGACCTACCTGGCCATGGCCAAGGCCGTGCAGGCGCTGCAGACCAAGCAGGTCAACCGGATCATCCTCACCCGCCCCGCGGTGGAGGCCGGCGAGCGGCTGGGCTACCTGCCCGGCACGCTGTCGGAGAAGATCGACCCCTACCTGCGGCCGCTGTACGACGCGCTGCACGACATGGTCGACCCCGAGTCGATCCCGCGGCTGATGCAGTCCGGCACGATCGAGGTCGCCCCGCTGGCCTACATGCGCGGGCGCACGCTCAACGACGCGTTCGTCATCCTCGACGAGGCGCAGAACACCACCGCCGAGCAGATGAAGATGTTCCTCACCCGGCTCGGCTTCGGCTCCAAGATCGTCGTCACCGGCGACGTCACCCAGGTGGACCTGCCCGGCGGCGCGCAGAGCGGGCTGAAGATCGTCCGCGAGATCCTCGACGGGATCGAGGACGTGCACTTCGCCAACCTGACCAGCTCCGACGTCGTCCGTCACCGGCTGGTCGGCGACATCGTCGACGCCTACGAGCGCTGGGACGCCGCCCACCAGCAGAACCGCCCGGCCACGGGCCAGGCGCCGGTGCGCCCGACGCGGCCGCGCCGGCAGGGGAGCTGATCGCGGTGCCCGTCGAGGTCGCCAACGAGTCCGAGATCGCCGTCGACGAGTCCTCCCTCGCCGCGGTCTGCACCTACGTGCTCGGCGAGATGGGGGTCAACCCCATGGCCGAGCTGTCGGTGCTGTGCGTCGACCCGGACTACATGAGCACGCTGCACGAGCGCTGGATGGGGGAGAAGGGGCCGACCGACGTCCTCGCCTTCCCCATGGACGAGCTGGACACCGGCCGCCCCGACGAGCCCGAACCGGGCCCGGCGCTGCTCGGCGACGTCGTGCTGTGCCCGTCGGTCGCCATCCGGCAGGCCCGCGCGGCCGGGCACACGATGGACGACGAGCTGCTCCTGCTCGCCACGCACGGCGTGCTGCACCTGCTCGGCTACGACCACATGGAGCCCGAGGAGGAGAAGGAGATGTTCGGCCTGCAGTCCTCCCTGCTCGAGGGCTGGCGCTCCGCGCCGCGGGCGCCGATGACCGGTGAGGCCGTCGAGCGGGGGCCGGGCCCCCGATGAGCTCCGGCGAGATCACCCTGCTGGTGATCGCCGTCTGCCTCATCCCGCTCGCCGGTGCCTTCGGCGCCATGGACGCCGCCCTCCAGCGGGTCTCCCGGGCCCGGGTCGAGGAGCTGCGGCGCGACGGCGTCAAGCGGGCCGCGGTCCTCGAGGACGTCGTCGGCGAGCGGGCTCGGCACGTCTCGCTGCTCCTGCTGCTGCGGATCGCCTGCGAGATGGTCGCCGCCGTCCTGGGCACCGTCGTGCTCTACCGGATGTGGGGCGGCGGCTGGCAGACGGTGCTCACCGCGGCCGGCGTCATGACCGTCGTCAGCTACGTGCTCGTCGGCGTCGGCCCGCGCACCCTGGGCCGCCAGCACGCCTACGGCTTCGCGCTGCGCACCGCGGGCGTCATCCGGCTGCTGGGGCGGCTGCTCGGGCCGGTGGCCACGCTGCTGATCCTCGTCGGCAACATGATCACCCCCGGCCGCGGCTACCGCGACGGGCCGTTCTCCTCCGAGGTCGAGCTGCGCGAGCTGGTCGACATGGCCGAGGAGCGCGGCGTCGTGGAGTCCGGCGAGCGCAACATGATCCACTCGGTGTTCGAGCTGGGCGACACCATCGCCCGCGAGGTCATGGTGCCGCGCACCGACGTGGTCTGGATCGAGCGCAGCAAGACCGTCCGCCAGGCGTTGGCGCTGGCGCTGCGCAGCGGGTTCAGCCGGCTGCCGGTCATCGGCGAGAACGTCGACGACGTCGTGGGCGTGGTCTACCTCAAGGACCTCGTCCGCCGGTCCCAGGGCGTCCACGACCCGAAGAACGGCCCGCGCGTCGAGGAGCTGATGCGCCCGCCCACGTTCGTGCCGGAGTCCAAGCCCGTCGACGAGCTGCTCCGCGACATGCAGGCCCAGCGCATCCACATCGCGATCGTGGTCGACGAGTACGGCGGCTTCGCCGGCCTGGTGACCATCGAGGACATCCTCGAGGAGATCGTCGGCGAGATCGCCGACGAGCACGACGCCGTCCAGCGACCGCCGGTGGAGCACCTGGCCGACGGCTCGGTGCGGATCACCGCCCGGCTGCCGGTCGGCGACCTCGCCGAGCTGTTCGACGTCGAGCTCCCCGAGGACGACGACGTGGAGACCGTCGGCGGGCTGCTCGCCCGGGAGCTGGGCCTGGTCCCGATCGAGGGCTCGGCCGCGGAGGTCGCCGGGCTGCGGCTGGTCGCCGAGAGCACGGGGGGACGCCGGAACCGGATCGACACCCTCCTGGTCTGCCGGGCCGCCGAGCCCGACACCGAGGACACCCCCGAGTCGGGAGCCACCCGGGCGGACGTGCCGGCCGCCGTGGAAAGCTGACCCGTCGTGATCGATCTGCAGCCCGAGGACGCCAAGCTCGTCACCCTCGCCCGCTCCGCCCGCGGCCGCACCGGCGCGCCCGAGGGAGCGGCCGTGCGTGACACCGACGGCCGCACCTACGTGGCCGCCTCGGTCGTCCTCCCGTCGCTGGAGCTCTCGGCGCTGCAGGCCGCCGTCGCCGCCGCCGTCTCCAGCGGCGTCGAGGGGCTCGAGGCCGCGGCGGTGGTGTCGGGCGCCGCGGCGGTCGAGGAGGCCGGGCTGGCCGCGGTGCGCGACCTCACGCCGTCCGCGCCGGTGTTCCTGGCCGGGCCCGACGGCGCCGTCCGCACCACCGCCTGAGGCCGCACGGCCGGGGCGCCGGGCCGGGTCAGCCCAGCGGCACGCCCAGGGCCCCGGCGAAGGCCGCGGGGTCGCGGACCCACACGGTGAACGCCTTGTCCTCGCCGCCGGCCAGGTGCCGGACGGCGACCCGCGTCCGCCCGGGCCACCACCCGCCCCGCGACCGCGCCTTCGGCCAGCCCTCGGGCGGGGTGCCGCGGCGGACCTCGCGCACCAGGCTGCGGGGCACCACGTGCAGCGACGACGTCCGCCGCAGCCCGGCGACGTCGAAGGAGAGCCCGGAGTCGGAGACGGTCAGCCGGGCGGTGGACAGCACGACGACGGCGCCGCCGAGCACCAGCGCCAGCGGCAGCTCGCCGAGCACCGCCGACGTCCCGCCGGTCCAGGCGAACAGCGCCAGCCAGGCGGCGACGAACAGCGCCGCGGTGAGCAGCAGCCAGGGCCGGGGCGGGTCGTACTGCCAGTAGTGCAGCGGCGCCGGGGTGACCGTCGCCGACCGCCGCGGGCCACGGGCGGGGAAGAAGCCGTACGCCGCGACCTGGGTCGCGTGCCGCTCCTGCTCCCGCAGCGCCCGCACCACCGGGGTCTCGTCCCGCTCCCGCCTCCGACCAGCCACCCCGGCATCCTCCCAGGTCGCCCCGGGCTCGTTCCCCGCGCTCCGGAGGTGCCGCAGGACCCGCGGAGCACCGGCAACACCCCGGGAGCGGCGACCGAGCGGGGGTGTCGGGCCCCGGTGGGAGACTGGACGGCGTGAGCACACCGGACCAGCCGTACCGCAGCGGCTTCGCCTGTCTGGTGGGCCGCCCCAACGCCGGCAAGACCACGCTCACCAACGCGCTGGTCGGCGAGAAGGTCGGCATCGTCAGCAACCGTCCCCAGACCACCCGGCACGCCATCCGCGGCGTCGTCCACCGCCCCGGTGGGCAGCTGGTGCTGGTCGACACCCCCGGCCTGCACAAGCCCAAGAGCCTGCTCGGCCGCCGGCTCAACGACGTCGTCCGCGACACCCTGTCCGAGGTCGACGTCGTCGTGTTCTGCGTGCCGGCCGACCAGCCCGTCGGCACCGGCGACCGGTTCATCGCCCGGCAGCTGCGCGAGGTGGCGGCGCCGGTCGTCGTGGTGGTCACCAAGACCGACGTGGCGAGCAAGAAGCAGGTCGCCGAGCAGCTCGTGGCCGCCAGCGCGCTGGTCGAGGCCGCCGAGGTCGTGCCGGTGAGCGCGGTGGCCGGTGACCAGGTCGAGCTGCTGGAGGACCTCCTGGTCGGCCTGCTGCCCGAGGGGCCGCCGCTGTACCCCGAGGAGCAGACCACCGACGAGGACGTCGAGCGGCAGCTCGCCGAGCTCGTGCGGGAGGCGGCGCTGGAGAAGGTCTTCCAGGAGGTGCCGCACTCCCTCGCGGTCACGATCGAGGAGATGACCCGCCGCCCCGACCCCAAGCGGCCGGACGGCGAGCTGGTCGAGGTGCACGCGCTGCTGCACTGCGAGCGCCCCAGCCAGAAGCCGATGCTGCTCGGCCGCGGCGGGGAGATCATCAAGGCGATCGGCACCGAGGCCCGCCAGGGCATGGAGACCCTGCTCGGCGCCCGGGTGCACCTGGACCTGCACGTCACCGTGCTCGGGGAGTGGCAGGACGACCCCAAGAAGCTCAACCGGCTCGGCTACTGACGTGTCCACCACACCGAAGGCGCTGTACCGGGACGAGGGCGTCGTCCTGCGCACGCAGAAGCTGGGCGAGGCCGACCGGATCGTCACGGTGCTCACCCGCCGCCACGGCAAGGTGCGCGCGGTGGCCAAGGGGGTGCGCCGCACCAAGAGCAAGTTCGGCGCCCGGCTCGAGCCGTTCACCCACGTCGACCTGCAGCTCTACACCGGCCGGAACCTCGACATCGTCAGCCAGGCCGAGACGATCCGCTCCTACGGCCAGCCGATCGCCGGCGACTACCCCGCCTACACCGCCGGCGCCGCGGTCCTGGAGACCGCCGACCGGCTCACCGCGGAGGAGCGGGAGCCGTCGCTGCGGCTGTTCCTCCTCGTCATCGGCGCGCTGCGCTCGCTGGCCGAGCACGCCCACCCCGCCGGTCTGGTGCTCGACGCGTTCCTGCTGCGGGCGATGTCGGTGGCCGGCTGGGAGCCGGCGCTGACCGGCTGCGCCCGCTGCGGCGAGGAGGGGCCACACCGGCACTTCTCCGTGCCGGCCGGTGGCACCGTCTGCCCGCCCTGCCGCCCGGCCGGCTCGGCGATGCCCAACCCGGTCACCATCGAGCTGCTCGAAGCGCTGCTGACCGGCGACTGGGACGCCGCCGAGGCCAGCCAGGGCCCCACCCGGCGGGAGGGCAGCGGCCTGGTGGCCGCGCTGCTGCAGTGGCACCTGGAGCGGGGGCTGCGGTCCCTGCCGCTGGTGGACCGGTCCGAGTCGACGCCCCGGGAAGTGGGTCTGCTGCGTGAGGCGTGAGGTCAAGGCCCCCAACCCGCACCCCTCCGGGGCCCGGCCGCCGCAGATCCCGGCCGGGAAGGTACCCGGCCACGTCGCGATCGTCATGGACGGCAACGGGCGGTGGGCCAAGCAGCGGGGCCTGCCGCGCACCGCCGGGCACGAGGCGGGGGAGTCCTCCCTGTTCGACTGCGTCGAGGGCGCGATCGAGCTCGGCATCACCGCGATCAGCGCCTACGCCTTCTCCACCGAGAACTGGCGGCGCAGCCCGGAGGAGGTCCGCTTCCTCATGGGCTTCAACCGCGACGTCATCCGCCGCCGCCGCGACGAGATGCACGAGCTCGGGGTGCGGGTGCGGTGGGCCGGACGCCGTCCCCGGCTGTGGCGCAGCGTCATCAAGGAGCTCGAGGTCGCCGAGGAGCTCACCCGGGACAACGACGTCCTGACGCTGACCATGTGCGTCAACTACGGGGGACGCGCGGAGATCGCCGACGCCGCCGCGGCGATCGCCCGTGAGGCCGCCGCCGGCCGGCTGGACCCGGACAAGGTCGACGAGCGGACCGTCGCCCGGTTCCTCGACGAGCCCGACATGCCCGACGTGGACCTGTTCGTGCGCAGCTCCGGGGAGAACCGCACCAGCAACTTCCTGCTGTGGCAGTCGGCCTACGCCGAGTTCGTCTTCCTCGACACCCTCTGGCCGGACTTCGACCGGCGGCACCTGTGGGCCGCCTGCGAGGAGTACGCCTCCCGGCAGCGCCGCTTCGGCACCGCGTAGGGGGCGGCGTGTTCGCGGTGACCCGGCTGCGGGTGTCGGAGGGGGACGCCGGCGCCCTGACCGCCGACGTCGGTGCCCTGCTGGCCGCCTTCGCCGCGCGGCCCGGCTTCCGGGACGGTGAGCTGGGCCGCTGCGCCGACGACCCGGGCCTGTGGGCGCTGGTGACCCGCTGGGACGGCGTCGGCGCCTACCGCCGCGCGCTCTCCGCCGCCGAGGTCAAGATCGCCGGGGCGCCGGTGTGGGTGCACGCCCTGGACGAGCCCGGGGTCTACCTGCCCGGCGAGGACGCCGGCCGCCCGGCCTGACCCGGTCCGCGGGAGCTCGTGCTCTGCCCACCGTGGTGGGCAGAGCACGAGCGTCCGCAGGAGGACACCTCCGGCGGTGCCGGGCGGCTCCGCGCGGGCAACTACCGTGGACGGGTCAACCCGCCGACCGCCAGCCGGATGGAGCCTCTCGCCGTGAGCGACAGCACCGCCAAGCACGACCCCGCCCGCCTCGACAAGGTGGTCAACCTCTGCAAGCGACGGGGCTTCGTGTTCCCGTCGGGCGAGATCTACGGCGGCACCCGCTCCGCCTGGGACTACGGGCCCCTGGGCGTCGAGCTCAAGGAGAACATCAAGAAGCAGTGGTGGCGCACCGTCGTCCAGAGCCGCGACGACATCGTCGGCCTGGACTCCTCGGTGATCCTGCCCCGCCAGACCTGGGTGGCCTCCGGTCACGTCGGCGTCTTCACCGACCCGCTGACGGAGTGCCAGAGCTGCCACAAGCGGTTCCGCGCCGACCACCTCGAGGAGGAGTTCGAGGCGCGCAAGGGCCGGGCGCCGGAGAACGGCCTGGCCGACATCTCCTGCCCGAACTGCGGCACGAAGGGCGCGTGGACCGAGCCGCGCGACTTCAACATGATGCTCAAGACCTACCTCGGCCCGGTCGAGGACGAGTCCGGGCTGCACTACCTGCGCCCGGAGACCGCGCAGGGCATCTTCGTGAACTTCGCCAACGTCATGGGCGCCGCGCGCAAGAAGCCGCCGTTCGGCATCGGGCAGATCGGCAAGTCCTTCCGCAACGAGATCACCCCGGGCAACTTCATCTTCCGCACCCGCGAGTTCGAGCAGATGGAGATGGAGTTCTTCGTCGAGCCGGGCACCGACGAGCAGTGGCACCAGTACTGGATCGACGAGCGCACCCGCTGGTACACCGACCTGGGCATCGACCCGGACAACCTGCGGCACTACGAGCACCCCAAGGAGAAGCTGTCCCACTACTCGACGCGCACCGTCGACATCGAGTACCGCTTCGGCTTCCAGGGCTCGGAGTGGGGTGAGCTCGAGGGCATCGCCAACCGCACCGACTTCGACCTGAAGACGCACTCGGAGCACTCCGGCGCCGACCTCACCTACTTCGACCAGGCCAGCAACACCCGCTGGACGCCGTACGTCATCGAGCCCGCGGCCGGCCTCACCCGCTCGCTCATGGCCTTCCTCATCGAGGCCTACACCGAGGACGAGGCGCCCAACGCCAAGGGCGGCGTGGACACCCGCACCGTCCTGCGGCTGGACCCGCGGCTGGCCCCGGTCAAGGCCGCCGTCCTGCCGCTGTCGCGCAACGCCGACCTCTCGCCCAAGGCGCGCGACCTCGCCGCGACGCTGCGGAAGAGCTGGAACGTCGACTTCGACGACGCCGGCGCGATCGGCCGCCGGTACCGCCGGCAGGACGAGATCGGGACGCCGTTCTGCCTCACCGTCGACTTCGACACCCTCACCGACGACGCGGTGACCGTCCGCGAGCGGGACTCGATGAGCCAGGAGCGGATCGCCCTCGACCAGGTCGAGGGCTACCTCAAGGCCAAGCTGCCGGTCTGCTGAGCCCCGGACCCCGCGCTGGGCGGGTGCGCGGCCGCCCGGTTCCTGCCCCGGGAACCGGGCGGCAGCGCACCAGCCCGCGCCGGTGCCCCGCCCTCACCGGTGGCGCGGGACACGCCGGCCCGCCGCCTACCCTGGGAACGTGACCAGCACGCTCCAGCCGGCGACGGCGCCCCCGCCGCTGCGCCTGGGTGCGCTCACCGTCGACCCCGCGGTGGTGCTCGCGCCGATGGCCGGCATCACCAACCCGGCGTTCCGCACGCTGTGCCGCGAGTTCGGCGCCGGCCTCTACGTCTGCGAGATGATCACCACGCGGGCGCTGGTGGAGCGCAACGAGAAGACGTTGGCCATGGTGCGGGCCACCCCCGACGAGAAGGACGCGTTCTCCGTCCAGCTCTACGGTGTCGACCCCGCGACCGTGGGCCGCGCCGTGGAGATGCTCGTCGACGAGGGCGTGGCCGGCACCCGCCCCGCGCACGTCGACCTGAACTTCGGCTGCCCGGTGCCCAAGGTGACCCGCAAGGGCGGCGGGTCGGCGCTGCCGTGGCGCCGGGTCCTGTTCCGCGACATCGTCCGGGCCGCGGTCGCCGCCGCCGGGGACGTGCCGGTCACCGTCAAGACCCGCATCGGCATCGACGCCGACCACGTCACCTACCTCGACGCCGGCCGGATCGCCCAGGACGAGGGCGCCGCGGCGATCACCCTGCACGGGCGCACCGCCGACCAGCTCTACAGCGGCACCGCCGACTGGGCGCCCATCGCCCGGCTGGTGGAGGCCGTCGACATCCCGGTGCTGGGCAACGGCGACGTCTGGGAGGCCGACGACGCCCTGCGCATGGTCGCCGAGACCGGCTGCGCCGGCGTCGTCATCGGGCGGGGCTGCCTGGGCCGCCCGTGGCTGTTCGGCGACCTGGCCGCGGCCTTCGCCGGGCAGCCGCGACGGGCGCTGCCGACCCTGCGCGAGGTCGCCGCCGTCATGCACCGGCACGCCGCGCTGCTGTCGGAGGAGCAGGGCGAGCTGCACGGCTGCACCGACTTCCGCAAGCACGTCGCCTGGTACCTCAAGGGGTTCTCCGTCGGCTCGGACGTCCGGCGGTCGCTGGCCATGGTCAGCTCCCTCGACGAGCTCGCCGAGCTGCTCGCCGGCATCCCCGACCAGCCGTACCCGACCGCCGTCCTCGGCGGGCCACGCGGGCGGACCAGCCCACCCCGCCCGGTGGCGCTGCCCGAGGGCTGGCTGGCCGACCGTGACGACCCCCGGCCCCCGGCCGGGGCAGAACTGATGGTGAGTGGCGGATGAGCCAGACCGAGGGTCCCTACCTCTACGACGACGGCCCCGAGGCGCTGCACACCGGCACCCCCCGCGGGGCGCGCGGGCTGATCCTGGCCGTCCTCGGCGGCACCGTGCTGGTCGCCGTCGCCATGGCCGTCGGCCTGCCGCTGGTGAAGGGCACCCCCGACGAGCAGGCGCGGCAGGTGACCGGCGTCTTCCTCGACGCGCTGGCCGACGGCGACGTCGAGACCGCCCACCAGCTGCTGTGCGAGGAGGAGCGGGCCCGCGTGCCGGCCGGCGAGGTGGCGGCCGAGTACGCCCCGGCCGGCGACGGCGAGATCACCGGCACCTCCGCGGCCGACGTCGACGGCGCGCCCGTGCAGCGCGTGCAGATCGGCTGGGCCGACGGCAGCACCTCGACGGTGACCGTCATCAGCGAGGACGGCCCGCGGGTGTGCGGGGTCGCCGCCGGCTGACCCGCGCCGGGCCCGCGGGTCCGCCGTCGACGTCCGGAGCCCGCCTCCTCCGGTCGTGTGCCGATCGTCACAGGAGACTGGTGCCCGCCCTCCGCGTGGGCCAGGATCGCCCTCCACGGCCTCGACATGACGTATGAGACGTCTATGTCCGGGGACCGTTGCTCGTCGGGGTGGGAGCACCCTGGCGCGCCACCATCCCGGCACGCGGATCGCAGCCGGCGGACGAGCGCGGAGGTGCACGGTGGGCGGATCGGGGCACACGACCTGGGTCTACGACTTCAGCGAGGGCAACAAGGACCAGAAGGACCTCCTCGGCGGCAAGGGCGCCAACCTGGCCGAGATGACCAACCTCGGGCTGCCGGTGCCACCCGGGTTCACCATCACCACCGACGCCTGCCGCTACTACCTCGAGCACGGCAGCACCCCGCCGGAGCTGGCCGACCAGGTGACCGAGCACCTCACGGCGCTGGAGAAGGCGATGGGCAAGACCCTCGGCGACCCGGCCGACCCGCTGCTGGTGTCGGTGCGCTCCGGGGCGGCGGCGTCCATGCCCGGGATGATGGAGACCGTCCTCAACGTCGGGCTCAACGACGACTCGGTCCGCGGGCTGGCCGCCCAGTCCGGCAGCGAGCGCTTCGCCTGGGACTCCTACCGCCGGCTGATCCAGATGTTCGGCAAGACCGTGCTCGGCATCGACGGCGAGCTGTTCGAGCACGCCCTCGACGAGGTCAAGCGCGAGCAGGGCACCGACTCCGACCTCGACCTGGACGCCGCGCACCTGGAGGACGTCGTCGGCCGGTTCAAGGCGATCGTCGCCGAGCAGTGCGGCCGCGACTTCCCGATGGACCCGCGCGAGCAGCTGGACCTCGCCATCACCGCCGTCTTCGACTCGTGGAACTCCGACCGGGCGATCCTCTACCGCCGCCGCGAGCGCATCCCGAGCGACGCCGGCACCGCCGTCAACGTCTGCTCGATGGTGTTCGGCAACCTCGGCCCCGACTCGGGCACCGGGGTGGCGTTCACCCGCGACCCGTCCAGCGGCGCGCAGGGCGTGTACGGCGACTACCTGCAGAACGCGCAGGGGGAGGACGTCGTCGCGGGCATCCGCAACACCGTGCCGCTGCCGGAGCTGGAGCGGATCGACGAGGGCGCCTACCGCGAGCTCATGGAGATCATGGCCCGCCTGGAGTCGCACTACCGCGACCTGTGCGACATCGAGTTCACCGTCGAGCGCAACAAGTTGTGGATGCTGCAGACCCGCGTGGGCAAGCGGACGGCGGCCGCGGCGTTCGTCATCGCCACCCAGCTGGTCGACGAGGGCCTCATCGACATGGACGAGGCGGTCCGGCGGGTGACCGGCGACCAGCTGGCCCAGCTGATGTTCCCGCGCTTCGTCTCCGGCGGGGACGCCCAGCAGCTCACCCAGGGCATGAACGCCTCCCCGGGCGCAGCCGTCGGCCGGGCGGTCTTCTCCTCGGAGACCGCCGTCGAGTGGGCTGACCGGGGGGAGAAGGTGGTGCTGGTCCGGCGGGAGACCAACCCCGACGACCTCTCCGGGATGATCGCCGCCGAGGGCGTGCTCACCAGCCGGGGCGGCAGGACCTCGCACGCCGCCGTCGTCGCCCGGGGCATGGGCAAGACCTGCGTCTGCGGCGCCGAGGAGCTGCAGGTCGACACCACGGCGCGGCGGTTCACCGCACCGGACGGCACGCAGGTCAGCGAGGGCGACGTCATCTCCATCGACGGCTCCACCGGCCGGGTGTGGCTCGGCGAGGTGCCGGTCGAGCCGTCCTCGGTGGTCCGCTACTTCGAGGGCGAGATCGACCCCGACTCCGCCGACGCCGACGACCTCGTGCGCAGCGTGCACCGGATCCTGACCCACGCCGACGCGCGCCGGCGGATGGACGTGCGCACCAACGCCGACACACCGGAGGACTCCGCCCGCGCGCGGCGCTTCGGCGCGCACGGCACTGGCCTGTGCCGCACCGAGCACATGTTCCTCGGCGACCGCCGGCAGCTGGTGGAGAAGCTGATCCTGGCCGAGGACGACGCGGGCAAGCAGGAGGCCCTCGACGCGCTCGCGCCGCTGCAGAAGCAGGACTTCCTGGAGATCTTCGCGGCGATGGACGGGCTGCCGGTGACCGTCCGCCTGCTCGACCCGCCGCTGCACGAGTTCCTGCCCGACCTGACCGACCTGTCGGTGCGGGTGGCCGTCGCCGAGGCCCAGGGGCACCCCGACGAGGCCAACCTGCGGCTGCTCACCGCCGTCCGCCGGCTGCACGAGCAGAACCCCATGCTCGGGCTGCGCGGCGTCCGGCTGGGGCTGGTCGTCCCCGGCCTGTTCGCGATGCAGGTCCGGGCCATCGCCGAGGCGGCCTGCGAGCGCCGGGCGGCCGGCGGCGACCCGCGACCGGAGATCATGATCCCGCTGGTGGGGGCCGTGCAGGAGCTGGAGGCGATCCGCGAGGAGTCCGAGCAGGTGCTGGCCGCGGTGTTCGAGGAGTGCGGCCTGGAGCTCGACGTCCTCATCGGCACGATGATCGAGGTGCCACGGGCCGCGCTGACCGCCGAGGAGATCGCCCGGTCGGCCGAGTTCTTCTCCTTCGGCACTAACGACCTCACCCAGATGACCTGGGGCTTCTCCCGGGACGACGTCGAGGCGGCGTTCTTCCACGCCTACCTGGACAAGGGGATCTTCGGGGTCTCGCCGTTCGAGTCGCTGGACCGGCCCGGCGTCGGCCGGCTGGTGGAGATCGGCGTCGAGGGCGGGCGCCGGGCCCGGCCGGACCTCAAGCTCGGCGTCTGCGGCGAGCACGGCGGCGACCCCGAGTCGGTGCACTTCTTCCACCAGGTCGGGCTGGACTACGTCTCCTGCTCGCCGTTCCGCGTACCCGTGGCCCGCCTCGAGGCCGGTCGCGCCGCACTGGGGGCCGAGCGCACCGGCTCCTGAACGGGGTGGGCCGACGCACGGTCCCCATCCCCCTCACCCGGACGGCCCCGCGTGGTACCCATGACGCGTGGCGGTGCGTGCGGGGAGCCTGGTGGGCCGGGTGGTCGGCGCCGCCGTCCTGGCGTTCTTCCTGCTCGTCGTCTCCACCGCGACCGCGATCTGGTGGACGGCGCGGCAGGACTCCCGGCCGGCGTCGGACGCGATCGTCGTGCTCGGGTCGGCGCAGTACAACGGGGTCCCGTCGTCGATCTTCGAGGCCCGGCTCGAGCACGCGCTGCGGCTGTACGAGGCCGGCGTCGCCCCGGTGGTCGTGACCGTCGGCGGCCGGGCCGCCGGCGACCAGTTCACCGAGGCCGAGGCCGGCGCCGACTACCTGGCCGACTCCGGCGTCCCCGCCGACGCGCTGCTGCCGGTGCAGGAGGGCGTGGACACGCTGGAGAGCATGCGCGCGGTCGGCGCGGCGTTCGACGAGCGCGGCTGGAGCTCCGCGGTCCTGGTGACCGACCCGTGGCACGCCATGCGGGCCGAGCGGATGGCCGAGGACGCCGGCATCACCGCCGACAGCTCGCCGACCCGGCAGGGCCCGGCGGTGCAGACACGCACCACCCAGTTCCGCTACATCCTGCGTGAGACGGCGGCCTACCTGCTCTACCGCGCGACCGGCGAGAGCGTCGCCGGCGCGCCCGGGATCGGCTGAGGAGTAACCGTGCTGGAACTCGGGAAGGCCGGCTCGGCCGGGGTCGAGAAGGGCGTGCTGCCCGTGCTGCGCGACGGCGTCGTCGTCGCGACGCTGCGGGCCTCGAACTGGAAGGAGGCGGCCACGGCCGTCGTCGGCGACCGCGAGTGGGTGCTCGCCAAGCGCAAGAGGGAACTGACCGGCCGCTGGGCGGCCGACCCCGAGGACGCCGCGCGCCTGCGGGCGCGGCAGACGTCGTTCTGGAAGGGCACCTGGACGGCCGACCTGGAGGGGACGCCGGTGCAGGCCGAGGTGGTGTCCCGCTGGAAGGGCGGGCACCGGTACCGCGTCGACGGCCGGGTCGTCGCCGAGGCCGGGACGACGGGCGGCTGGTCACCGCGCCCGACGCTGACCCCCGACGAGTCGCTGACGCTGGACCACCAGGTCTTCCTGCTGTGGCTCGGCCTGGTGATGGCCCGCCGCGACCAGGCCGCGACGACCGCCGCGGTCACCGGCGGCGCCGTGGCGGGAGGCAGCTGATGGCCGGCCGGGGACGCATCCGGGCCGCGGACATCGCGCTGGTCCGCGAGCGCAGCAAGATCGACGAGATCGTCGGCGAGCACCTGCAGCTCAAGCGCGCCGGGGGCGGCAGCCTCAAGGGGCTGTGCCCGTTCCACGACGAGAAGTCGCCGTCCTTCCACGTCACCCCGTCGAGAAATCTCTACCACTGCCTGGCGGGCGAGACCGGCGTCCTGACCGAGGACGGGGTCGTCCCGATCCGCGAGTTGGCGGGGAGGACGGTCCGGGTCCTCAACGGTGACGGCGGCTGGGTCGAGGCACCGTTCCGGTCGTACGGCGTCCAGCGGCTGATGGCCGTGACGCTGACCCGCAACGGCCGGACCAAGGTCATCCACGCGACCGACGAGCACCGCTGGTTCGTCCCCTCGGGGAGGCTGCGGCAGGACCGGCGGGAGAAGCTCACCAGGGACCTGTTCCCGGGCGACCAGTTGTCGCCGTCGTTCCCGATGAGCCGGGTGCTGAACCCGGCGACGAAGCCCTCACCGTTCGGCATCGCGCGAGGTCTGGTCTACGGGGACGGAACGCGAGCCGGGGCCGGTTCCATCGCCGTCCTGTACGGGGAGAAGGACGGTGAACTCGCGTCCTACTTCGAGGGCTGCCGCTCGTGGTCGGACGAGCGGGGCACGCGGTACTACGGACTGCCGGCCTACTTCAAGGACGAGCGCCCCTCACTCGACGAGGACGCGTCGTACCTGCTCGGCTGGCTGGCCGGCTACTTCGCTGCCGACGGGTGCGTCGCGGAGGACGGCGACGCGGTCCTCAACTCGGCGCGCGCCGACGACCTCGAGTACGTCCGCACGCTGTGCACGCGACTCGGGATCGGTACCTACGGGGTGGCCAAGCAGAACCGCCTCGGCATCGACGGCGTCATGAGCGACATCTACAACGTCCGCTTCATGACCAAGGGACTGCCGGATTCCTTCTTCCTCCTCAGCCAGCACCGTGAGCGGATCCTCGCCAACCGCAAGGAGTACGAGCGCAAGCGGTGGGTCGTCCGGTCGGTCGAGTGGTCGGACCGCGTCGAGGAGGTCTACTGCGCCGAGGTGCCCGGCACCCACGCCTTCACACTCGAGGACAACATCCTCACCGGGAACTGCTTCGGCTGCGGGGTCGGCGGGGACGTCATCTCCTTCATCCAGCAGATCGACCACCTGTCCTTCACCGAGGCCGTCGAGCTGCTGGCCGGGCGGGCCAACGTCGAGCTGCACTACGAGGACGACGGCGGCCGGCCCACCGGGGCGCCGTCGCGGGAGCAGGCCGGGCAGCGGGCGCGGCTGGTCGCGGCGAACACCGCGGCGGCGGCCTTCTACGCCGAGCAGCTGGGCACGCCGGAGGCGGCGCCGGCCCGGCAGTTCCTCGCCGACCGCGGCTTCGACCGGCAGGTGGCGCTGGACTTCGGCTGCGGCTACGCCCCCGGCGGCTGGGACACCCTCACCCGCCACCTGCGCGGCAAGGGCTACACCCAGCAGGAGCTGGTGACCGCGGGGCTGGCCAAGGAGTCCTCCCGCGGCACGCTCATCGACCGGTTCCACCGCCGGCTGGTCTGGCCGATCCGCGACATCACCGGCGACGTCATCGGTTTCGGCGCCCGCAAGCTGATGGACGACGACCAGGGGCCGAAGTACCTCAACACCCCGGAGACCCCGCTCTACAAGAAGAGCACCGTCCTCTACGGCGTCGACCGCGCCAAGCGCGACATCGCCCGCAGGTCCCAGGCGGTCGTGGTCGAGGGCTACACCGACGTGATGGCCTGCCACCTCGCCGGCGTCACCACCGCCGTCGCCTCCTGCGGCACCGCGTTCGGGCCCGAGCACATCGGCGTGCTGCGCCGGCTGCTCATGGACCAGGACGAGTTCCGCGGCGAGGTCATCTACACCTTCGACGGCGACGCGGCCGGGCAGAACGCGGCGATGAAGACCTTCGCCGAGGACCAGCGCTTCGTCGGCCAGACGTTCGTCGCCGTGGAGCCCGACGGCCGCGACCCGTGCGAGCTGCGCCAGGCGCACGGGGACGCCGCCGTGCGGGACCTCGTGGCCCGGCGGACGCCGCTGATCGCCTTCGTCCTCAAGACGACGCTGGCCGGGTACGACCTGGACACCGTCGAGGGCCGGGTGGCGGCGCTGGAGAAGACCGTTCCGCTGGTCGCGCAGATCAAGGACCACGCGCTGCGGCCGGCCTACGCCCGCCAGCTGGCCGGGATGATCGGCAACACCGACGAGGCCGAGGTGCTGGAGCGGGTGCGCCGGCTGACGGGCGAGGGGGCGGCGCCGCAGCGGCCCCGGGGCCCACGGACGCCCAGGCGGTCGCCGGACGACATCGCCGTCGCGGTGGAGCGGGAGGCGGTGAAGACGGCGCTGCAGGTGCCCGAGCTCGCCGGCCCGGCGTTCGACGCGATCCCGGTCGAGGCCTACACCGACCCCGACCACGCGGCGGTGGCCGCGGCGGTCGCCGGCGCCGGGGGAGCGGCGGCCACCCGCGTCACCGGCCCGGCCTGGCTGGACGAGGTCGCCGCGCACTGCACCAGCGAGAGCGCCCGGGCCCAGCTCACCGCGCTCGCCGTCGAGCCGCTGCGCTCGGCGCACGAGGCGGACGCCGCCTACGTGAGCGCGGTGCTCGCCCGGCTGGAGGAGATGCACACGGTGCGGCAGGTGACCGCGCTCAAGGGCCGGCTGCAGCGGATGAACCCGGTGGAGGCCGCCGACGAGTACATGAAGGCGTTCAGCCAGCTCATGGCGCTCGAGCAGCAGGCGATCTCGCTGCGGCAGCGGGCGATGGGCGGGCTGGCCCAGTGACCCTCGTGGACCGCGTGCGGCGGCGGTTCGCCCGGCCGCCGGAGCCGGTCCGCGCCGTGGTGCTGGCCTCCGCCGACACCGACGAGCGGGTGCTCGCCTGGGGCGTGCTGGTGCGCGAGGAGGGCTGGCTGGTCGCGACGTCCCGGGGCCTGCGCCGGGTGCCGGCCGACCTGCCCCTGCCCGAGGCCGGGGGGATCGGCGTCCTCCCGTGGCACGAGGTCGCCTCGGCCCGGTGGACGGCGACCGGTGACGGCGGGGGGCGCTTCGAGGTCACCGCGCTCACCGAGGTGGAACCCGGCGTGCAGGCGCGGCTGCCGGTGGAGCGGTACGCGCTCGTCGACGCGGGGGAGCTGCCGGCCGTCGTCCGCCGGCGGGTGGACCAGACGGTGGTCGCCAGCCGCCGGGCGCCGCTGCCCGGCCGGGGCGAGGTCGTCCTGGTCGCCCGGCGGGTGCCTGGTCAGGCCGCCCGCGAGTGGACGGTCGTCTTCGACGACGACGCCGACCGCAGCGACCCGGTCGCGCGGGAGGCCGCGCGGCGGAAGCTGGCCGAGGTCGTCGCCGCCGACCAGGTGGGCTGACTCAGCGCGGCGGGGGCACCGGCCCCGGCGCGGTGGGGCCGGTCGGGCGCTCGGGCCCGCTGTCGCGGCCCATGCGGGCCTTGACCGAGTTGACGACCGCGTCGGCGCGGGCCTGGGCCATGCCGGCCACGCCCTGCAGCTGCGGGTTGTCCTTGGCGTTCGCCCACGCCTTGCGGATCTGCTCGTAACGCTCGCGCCCGGCCTTGGAGCCGAGCACGTACCCGGCACCGAAGCCGGCGAGGAAGGACAGCTTCGCCACGGGGGACCTCCTGCTGACTGGGGAAGCGGGTGATCACCGTAGCCGTGGACGGGTGTGACGCGCGACGCGAAGGCCCCTGCGCGGGGCACCGGACGGCGTCGGGTACTCTCGATCCTGCGCGCGGGTCCGCCCGCCCATCCCCCGTAGCTCAATTGGCAGAGCATGCGACTGTTAATCGCAGGGTTATTGGTTCGAGTCCAATCGGGGGAGCAACGCCGCAGGTCAGCGGCTTCCCGTGGTCGGTGAGCACCCCCGACCACCTGCACCCCCCACGTCCCTCCCGGGCACGGTCAGCCCGCGCAGCACGGGGCTGGGACGGCTAGGGTCGCCTGCGTGCACGTGCCGGACGGCCTGGTCGCGGTCGTGAAGCGGGACTGCCCGACCTGTGTCCTGGTCGAGCCGGTGCTGCGCGAGTTGGGCGCCGCGGTGTGGTGCCAGGACGACCCGGACTGGTTCGACCACGACGACACCGACCTCGAGGTGTCCTACCGGCTGGACGTCGAGACCGTCCCCACCCTGCTGCGGGTCGAGGAGGGGGTGGAGACCGCCCGCGTGGTGGGCTGGAGCCGCGAGCAGTGGGAGGCGCTGACCGGCGTCGCCGGGCTCGGAGCGGACCTGCCCGAGCACCGGCCGGGCTGCGGGTCGCTGTCGGTGGACCCGACCCGGGTCGACGCGCTGGAGGCGCGGTACGGGGCCACCCGGTTGGCCAGCCGCCGGGTGGAGCTGGCCGACCTGGAGGACGAGCACGAGGCGCTGTTCGACCGCGGCTGGACCGACGGCCTGCCGGTCGTGCCCCCGACCCCCGAGCGCGTGCTGCGGATGCTGCGGGGCACGACCCGCGATCCCGGTGAGGTGGTGGCGGTCGTCCCGCCGGACCTGGTCGAGTGCACCGTGGAGAAGGTCGCGGTCAACGCGGTCATGGCCGGCTGCCTGCCCGAGTACCTGCCGGTCGTCCTGGCGGCGCTCGAGGCGGCGTGCGCCGACGAGTTCGCGCTGCACGGCGTGCTCGCCACCACCTACTTCGCGGGGCCGGTCGTCGTCGTCAACGGGCCGGTCGCCGCGCGGATCGGCATGAACAGCGGGGTCAACGCCCTCGGCCAGGGCAACCGGGCCAACGCCACGATCGGTCGGGCGCTGCAGCTGGTGGTGCGCAACGTCGGGGGCGGCCGTCCCGGGGAGGTCGACCGGGCGACCCTGGGCAACCCGGGCAAGGTCACCTTCTGCTTCGCCGAGCGCGAGCACGACAGCCCGTTCGCCCCGCTGGCGGCCGAGCGGGGGGTGCCCGGCAGCGCGGTCACCGTCTTCGCCGGCTCCGGGGTGCAGCCCGTGGTGGACCAGCTCAGCCGGGACCCCGAGTCGCTGGCCCGCACCTTCGCGGCGTGCCTGCGGGTCAACGCCCACCCCAAGCTGGCGATGGGCTTCGACGCGATGCTCGTCGTCTCCCCGGAGCACGGGCGGGTGTTCCGCGAGGCCGGCTGGGACCGGCCCCGGCTGCTGGCCGAGCTGGACGGGTTGCTGCGACTGCCGGCCGGTGAGCTGGTGCGGGGCGCCGGCGGCATGGCCGAGGGCCTGCCGCCCGGCGTCGCCGCGGACGAGCTGCCGAAGTTCCGGCCGGGCGGGCTGCTGGTCGTCTCCGCCGGCGGCGACGCCGGGCTGTTCAGTGCGATCGTCGGTGGTTGGGTGGCCGGGGAGACGGGCAGCGTCCCTGTGACACGGGAGGTACGGGCGTGACGACGGTCCTCGATCCCACCGGTGAACGCCAGGCGCCGGTCCGGGCGCCGCTGCCGCGGCCGTCCTCGCTGCGGGGCCGCACGGTCGGGCTGCTCGACATCAGCAAGGCCCGGGGGGACGTCGTCCTGGACCGGCTCGAGCAGCTGCTCGCCGACGAGGGCGCGACGGTGCGGCGCTACCGCAAGCCGACCTTCGCGCGGACCGCCCCGGTGGACCTGCGGCAGGAGATCACCGAGCAGTGCGAGGTGGTCATCGAGGCCCTGGCCGACTAGGGCTCGTGCACGTCGTGCAGTGTGCACGACATCGCCGACCTCGAGCGCCGGGGCGTGGTCGCGGTCTTCCTCGCCAGCCGGGCGTTCGACGAGGCCGCCCGGCTGCAGGGCGCGGCGCTCGGTTTCCCCGCGCCGTACGTGCTGGTCCCACACCCGGTCCAGGACCGCACGGACGACGAGCTGCGCCGGGTCGCCGAGGAGGCCTTCCCGGCCGTGCTGGCCGCGGTCACCGCGACGGCCTAGCCCGCGCCGACCGACTGCCGAGAGCCCCTGGTGCGACCTCCCCGTGCTCCCGGCGCGGACCGCCGCGGCTCCGCGGTCGGGCCACGGGTCCTCCTCCCGGTGCTGGTGCTGGCCGCCGCCGTGGCCCAGGGCTTCGGGCGCTTCGGATACGCACTCCTGCTGCCGGCCGTCACCGCCGACCTCGTGCACTCCTACGTCGTCGCCGGCCTGCTCGGCACGCTGAACCTCACCGCGTACCTGGCGGGGACGCTCCTGGTCAGCCTCACCGCCGGCCGCATGGCGCCGGCGACCTCGGTGCGCGCGGGTCTGCTGTGCACCACGGCCGGGCTGACGGTCCTCTCCCTCGCGCCGTCGGTGCCGGCCCTGGTGGCGGGCATGGTCCTGGCGGGGTTCGGCGGGGCGCTGATCTGGGTGCCCGCCCCGGGCATCGCCGGGTCCGCCGTCCGCGTGTCGCGCCGGGGCCTGGCCATCGGGATCACCGGCAGCGGGGTGGGCCTCGGGGTGGTGGCGAGCAGTGGTCTCACCGCCCTCGTGCACGCCGTCGGGGACCCGGGTGCGTGGCGCCCGGTGTGGGGCATCCAGGCGGTGCTGGCGGCGCTGGTGGCGGCCGCGGCGCTGCGGTGGCTGCGTCCGCCGGTCGTCCCGGCCGCCGGGCCGGTCCGCATCTCGGCGCTGCGCGCGGTCCCGGGCTGGGTGGGCTCGACCCTCTCCTACGGCGGGTACGGCCTCGCGATCTCGGTCTACATGACCTTCCTGGTCACCGCGTACGAGGACGACGCCGGCTTCGGCACCGGCCACGCCTCCGCGGTGTTCGCGCTGGCGGGGGTGTGCATCGTGTTCGGCGGGGTGGTGGTCGGCCGCTGGTCGGACAGCGTGGGACGGCGGGCGGCCATGACGTGGGCCTACGTGGGGATGACCGTGGCGATCCTGCTGGTCCCGCTCGGCGGCGAGCCCTGGGCCGTCCTCTCCGCGCTCCTGTTCGGCCTGGCGCTGTCCGGGGCCCCGGCCGTGCTGGCCGCCCACCTGGCCGACCGGCTCGACCCCCGGCAGTTCGCCGCCGCCTTCGGCGCCGTCACCCTCGTCTTCGGCGCGGCCCAGCTGGTGGGGCCCCAGCTCGGCGGGTGGATCGCCGACCGGACGGGCAGCTTCACGGCGGCGTTCCTGGTCGCCGCCGCGGCCGCGCTCGTCGCGGCCTGCGCGTCGGCCACCCTGCCCCGGCGGGGCGCTCCCCGGCCCACCCCGGACGGGGGGACGCCGCCGCCGTCGGGCCCGGAGCGGCGTCCCTGACCGGGAGCCGACCCCGTCCTCCGGACGCGTTCCGGTGGAACACTCCCCGCATGCCCGAGCCCTACACGGCCGTGGGCCTCGTCCCCGCGGTGCGCGGCATCCGCACCCGTGCCGACATCGGCCGCAACCTCGAGCACATCGCGCAGCTGTTCAAGGCCGCGTCCTGGCTGTCCAGCCTCGACCTGCCGGTGCGGCTCGTCGCGATCCCCGAGGGCGGCCTGCAGGCGTTCAACGACGAGGTGCTCGACCTGGACCACGTGACCTTCGCCCGGGACTGCGCCATCGACATCCCGGGCCCGGAGACGGAGTTCCTCGGCGAGCTGGCCCGCACCTACGACACCTTCGTCATGGCGCAGGCCAAGGCCCGGCACGAGGCGTTCCCCGACCGGTTCTTCAACGTCGGGTTCGTGCTGGACCGGCAGGGGGAGATCGTCCTCAGGCACCACAAGCTGACCACGCTGTACCCGGTGGAGCACTCGATGACCCCGCACGACGTGTTCGACCGCTGGGTGGAGCTGTACGGCCTGACCCTCGACGCCTTCTTCCCGGTGGCCGACACCGAGATCGGCCGGCTCGGGGTCCTCATGGCGAACGAGGGCTCCTACCCCGAGAACGCCCGCGGGCTGGCCATGAACGGCGCCGAGGTCGTCTACCGGGCGTCCTACCCCCACCCGCACACGGGCAACGAGTTCTTCGAGATCCAGAGCCGGGCGCGCGCCCTGGACAACAACTTCTACGTGGTGGCCCCCAACCTGGCCACCTACCACCTGTACCCGGAGTCGCAGGACGCGATCGACACCTTCGGCGGGCGGTCGATGGTGATCGACTACAAGGGTCGGGTCGTCGGTCAGCACCTGTACGGGGCCGGGTCCTCCTACGTCGCCGGCACCATCGACATCGACGCGCTCCGGCACTTCCGCACCCACGCGCAGTGGGACAACTGGGCCAAGGACCTCCGCACCGAGCTCTACCAGCTGGTCTACCGCGACTCGGTCTACCCGCCGAACCTCTACGCCGACCGGGCGCCGTTCACCCACGCGGAGTTCCGCGAGCAGGTGATCGACAAGCAGATCCAGCTGATGGTGGAGCGCGGCGTGTGGGTGGGCCCGGACCGGCGGGGCTGAGGACAGCCCCGCCGGGCGTCACTTGACCAGGGCGCCGGCGTCCACCGGCAGCGGCACGCCGGTGATGTACCGGGCGTCGTCGGACACCAGGAACACCAGTGCGCGGCTGATGTCGATCGGCTGGACCCACGGGATCGGCAGGGTGTGCATGGCCTGCGACCGCGGCTCGAAGTCCGCCCGGGTGGGGTTCGGGACGTCGGGGACGAAGACCTTCATCGTCTCGTCGTTCATGATCATGTCGGTCTCGACCTGGGTGGGGTGGATGCTGTTCACCCGGATCCGCTCCGGCCCGTACTCCACGGCGAGGGTGCGCATCAGGCCGACCACGCCGTGCTTGGCGGACACGTAGTGGGAGATGTGCGAGTAGGCCTGGAGGCCGGCCGCGGAGCTGGTGAGCACGATGGCGCCGCCCTGGCCGCCGGCGATGATGTGCGGGATCGCGGCCTTGCAGGTCTGCCAGACGCCGGTGAGGTTGACGTCGATCATCTGCTGCCAGACGTCCAGCGGCAGCTCGTGGGAGGCGTGCGGCAGCGAGCCGATCCCGGCGTTGGCGGCCACGATGTCCAGCCGGCCGAGCTGGGCCACCCCGTCGTCGACCGCGGCGGAGAGGGCGTCGTAGTCGCGGACGTCGGCCTTGGCCGCCACGATCCGGCGGTCCAGTGCCTCCACCTCCCGGACGGTCTCCTGCAGCTTCTCCCAGGTGCCCGTCGGGTAGGGCATCCCCGGGACCTGCTCGCAGACGTCGACGGCGATGACGTCGGCGCCCTCCCGGGCGAGCTCGATCGCGTGGCTGCGCCCCTGTCCCTGCGCTGCTCCGGTGACGAACGCGACCTTGCCCTCGAGCCTGCCCATGACGTCTCCCCTCGCCGGTGCGGTTGTGGCGCCCGTCACCCTAGGGGCAGGCCGCCGGTCGTCGCCCGGGAACCGGGCCCGCGCCGCCTGCGAGCACGGTGGTCGTGCCCAGGGTGAGGACGCCGACCACGTCCAGCCGGGGGACCGCAGCGCGGTGGGCGCACCGTCGAGGGCGAGGGCGCTGCAGGAGCTCGGACCGGCGGTGGCCTCCTATGACGCCGTGGTGGTCAGCGCCGCCTCGGGCACCGTCGCCGGCTCGGGCCGGCGCCACGGCCGGACGACGGTCAGGACCAGCACGACCATGAGCGCGCTCGCCGCCACCATCGTCGCGGCCATGACCGTCCCGGTGGTCCCCGCCAGCGAGGCGAGCGGCGGCAGGACCGCCCCGGCGCCGAACACCATCATGCCGAGCAGGGCCGAGGCGGCCCCTGCCGCCGACCCGTGCGGGGTGAGCGCCAGCGCGGTGCTGTTGGCACCCACGCCGCTGAGGCAGGCGACGACGAGGAACAGCGGCACGAGCACCGCGACCAGCTCCCCGCTGAGCGCGCCGGCGAGCAGCGCGGCCGACGCGGTGAGCACGAGCAGCACTGACGCCACGAGCAGCCGGGCCGGGCCCAGGCGCATGACCAGCGCCCCGTTGAGCTGGCCGCCCAGCACCAGGCCCACGGCGTTGGCCGCGAACACCAGGGAGAAGCCCTGTGCGCTGAGGCCGTGCTCCTCCTGCAGCACGAACGAGCTCATCGAGATGTAGGTGAACAGCACGCTGCCCTGCAGCGCGTTGACCGCGAGGTGGCCGGCGAAGGTGCGGTCGGTGAGCAGTCCGCCCATCTGGCGCAGCTGCGCCCCGACCCCGGCGGTGTGCCGCATCACGGCGGGGAGGGTCTCGGGCAGCGCCGCCCGCGAGCCGAGCAGGATGACCGCCCCCACCACCGCCAGGGCCACGAACAGCCCCCGCCAGTCGGCGAACCGCAGGATCTGCGCGCCGAGCACCGGCGCGATGACCGGCGCCAGGCCGAAGACCAGCACCAGGTGGGAGAAGACGCGGGCGGCCTGCCTGCCGTCGAACAGGTCACGGACCACGGCCCGCGCGATGACGATGCCCGCGCCGCCGGCCAGGCCCTGGACGAGGCGCAGGGTCAGCAGCAGCCAGATCGAGGGGGCCAACGCGCACAGCGCCGAGGTCAGCACGAACAGCGCCACCCCGACCAGCAGCGGGCGGCGGCGGCCCAGCCGGTCGCTGAGCGGACCGGTGACCAGCTGCCCCAGGGCCAGGCCGACCAGGCAGGTGGCCATGGTGGCCTGGGCCAGGGACGGAGAGGTGCGCAGCGCCCCGGCCATGTCCGGCAGGCCCGGCAGGTAGAGATCGGTCGCGAGCGGGCCGAAGGCGGTCAGCGCGCCGAGGACCAGGTAGAGGCGGCGGGGGGTCCGCGGCTGCGCCATGGGGCTCCTGACGTCGGTCGGGTCGTTGCTCCGGCCAACGGTTCCCCATCCGCGGGGGTCCGGCGAGGACGTCGTCCCGGGGTGCGGAACGGGGGTTGCCCAGCAGCGCGGACCGGTCCACGGAACGGCACGCGGGTGTTGTCCAGATCACTCCCGTGGCGGTGTCCTGGCGCCCCCCGACACCCCCGGAGGTGCGCGACGCCGGAGTGACGGGCTCGTCCAGCCATCCCGAACACCCAGGTTCCCGCCTGACGCCCGCCACCGGAGCGCGGAGCAGCGTCAGCTACCACAGGAGTACTCATGGCTTCCACTGCGGCGCGACGACGTTCATGGGTCGTCGTCGGCTCCTCCACCTTCGCGTTGACCCTGTCGGTCAACACGCTGGTCCTCGCCCCGTTCGGCATCATGATCACGCCGATCAGCGAGGACTTCGGCTGGTCGCGGTCCACGGTCACCGGTGCGCTGAGCCTCTACGCCCTCACGGCCGCGCTGGTCATGCCCTTCATGGGCGGGCTGCTGGACAGGTACGGCTTCCGCAAGGTGGTCATCTCCGGCGCCCTCATCAGCGGCGTCCTGCTGAGCGTGCTGTCCTTCGCGCCACCGTCGATCGGCATCTGGTTCGTCCTCATGGCCATCCTCGGCGTCACGACGACACCGCAGAACGGCGTGCCGTACTACAAGCTCGCCTCCCAGTGGCTGGACGGCCGCCGGGGCCTGGCCATGGGCATCATCGGGACCGGCGGCGCCATCGGCGGCGCCCTGGTGCCCCAGTACGTCGGCGTGCTGCTCGACAACTTCGACTGGCAGCTGACCTTCCTCGGCCTCGGCGTGCTGCTGGTCATCGTCGTGGTGCCGGTCGCCGCCACCCTGCTGCGTGAGCCGCGCCGCGAGGAGATCCCGGACCTGGGCGTGCGCCACGAGGGCGGCATCCTGCCGGGGCTGAGCTGGCGCGAGGCCGTGCGCACCCGGCAGTTCTGGCAGCTGTTCGTCGTCGTGCTCCTGGTCGGCTCGGCCATCCCGGGCGTGATCGTGCAGATGGCCCCCCTCCTGATGGACCGCGGCGCCACCACCTCGCAGGTGATCGGCGTGGTGTCGGCCATGGGCATCGCGACGCTGGTCGGCCGGCTGCTCGGCGGGTTCCTGCTCGACCGCTTCTTCGCCCCGCTCGTGGCCGGCTTCGTCTTCGCGATGCCGATCGTGGGCTTCCTGCTCATCGCCAACGGCGGGTTCGGCCTCGCGGTGGTCGGCGCCCTGCTGGTCGGGGCGGCGCTCGGCGGTGAGGGCGACCTGGTCTCCTACATGACCTCGCGCTACATGGGCGTCCGGTTCTTCGGCCAGATCTACGGCATCTTCATGGCCGTGCTGGCCCTGGGTTACTCGGTGGGCCCGATCGCCTTCGCCGCGGTGTACGACGCGACCGGCTCCTACAACCCGGCGCTGCTGGCCTTCGGCATCGGGCTGGCCGCCTCGGTCGCCCTGGTGCTCGGGATCGGCAAGTACCGCTACCCGCCGGTCGACGAGCAGGTCGACGCCACGGACGACGCCACGGACGAGGACGACCAGGGGGTGCTCACCGCCCCGGTGGCGTAGCCGTCTGCCGTCCCTCCGTCCCCGTGCCGCCCGGCGTCCCGCCGGGCGGCACGGGGCGCTTTGTGACCCTCGCAGCCGTCGGTTGGATCGAGACGTACGCCACCCCACAGACCACAGGGAGCCGCCGACATGGCCGTCGAGTTGACCGACGAGGGCACGAGCCGCTACGTGCAGACCCGCAGCTGGAAGATCCACTACAACGAGGCCGGCGAGGGCCACCCGGTGGTCCTGCTGCACGGCAGCGGCCCCGGCGCCACCGGCTGGAGCAACTTCCGG
The DNA here is from genome assembly GCF_054050635.1 of Geodermatophilus sp. SYSU D00079. Lineage (NCBI taxonomy): Bacteria > Bacillati > Actinomycetota > Actinomycetes > Geodermatophilales > Geodermatophilaceae > Geodermatophilus > Geodermatophilus sp. SYSU D00079. The sequence goes on from NZ_JBJGZS010000002.1 coordinate 262,700, forward strand.
CCCAACATCGGCCCGCTGTCCGAGGGCTTCCGGGTGCTGGCGATGGACGCCCCCGGCTGGGGCCGCTCCGACGCCGCGACGCCGGACGTCTACGACCACCCCAACGCGGTGCTCGAGTTCATGGACGCCCTCGGCATCGAGAAGGCGGCGCTGGTCGGCAACTCGATGGGCGGCATGACCGCGCTGACCTTCGCCGCCCGGTACCCCGAGCGGATCAGCCACCTGATCACCATGGGGCCGGGCAGCTTCTTCTCCATCCCCACCCTCTTCGGCGCCGGCGACGGCCCCACCGAGGGGCTGAAGGTCCTGGCCCAGGGCTACCACGACCCCTCGCCGGCGACGATCAAGCGGCTGGTCGAGATCATGACCTTCTCGCCGGAGTTCGCGACCGACGAGCTGGCCCGGGTCCGCTCCGACGCCGCCACCTCCCGCCCGGACCACCTGGCCAACTGGATCACCGGCATGGCCGGCGGCGGCCCGGTGCGCACCATGGCCACCCCCGAGCAGGTCGCCGGCATCGCGACGCCGGCCCTGCTCATCCACGGCCGCGACGACCGCGTGGTGCACTTCGAGCACTCGCTGCGGCTGGTCTCGATGATCAGGAACTCGCGGCTGGTGCTGCTCAACCAGTGCGGGCACTGGGCGCAGATCGAGCACGCCGCCGAGTTCAACCGGCTGGTCGCCGACTTCGTCACCAACGCCTGACGGCGCCGTGAAGCTCGTCTCCTTCGCGCCCGCGGGGACCCCCGGGACGGCCGACGCCGTCCCGGGGGTCCTCGCGGCCGACGACCGCGCCGTCGTCCGCCTGCCGTTCGCCTCGGTGCTCGAGGTGCTGGACCGGTGGGACGAGGTGGCCCCCCGGCTGGCGGAGCTCGCCACCGCGGGGGACGCCGTCCCGCTGGCCGAGGTGCGGCTCACCGCCCCGGTGCCCCGGCCCCGGACGCTGACCGCCGTCGGCCTCAACTACCGCGACCACGCCGCCGAGACCGGTGCCGCGGTACCGGCCGAGCCGATGTTCTTCCTGCTGCACCCGGCCTCGGTCACCGGCCCGGACGAGACCGTCGTCCTGCCGGCGGAGTCACGCGCCGTCGACTACGAGGGCGAGCTCGGCGTCGTCATCGGCCGCGTCGGCGCCCACATCCCGATCGAGCAGGCCGCCGACCACATCGCCGGCTACACCATCTGCAACGACCTCTCCGCGCGCGACGTCCAGCGCCGCATGGGCCAGTGGGGGGCGGCGAAGTCCTTCCCCGGCTTCAGCCCGTGCGGCCCCTGGCTGGTGACCGCCGACGAGGTCGGCGACCCGCAGGCCCTGGGCATCGCCACCACGGTCGACGGGCGCACGCTGCAGAAGTCCACGACCGCCGAGATGGTCTTCTCCTGCGCCGAGCTGGTGAGCCGGATCAGCGCGGTCTGGCCGCTGCAACCCGGTGACCTGATCGCCACCGGGACGCCCGCCGGGGTCGGCATCGGCCGCACGCCACCGGTCCTGCTCGCCGACGGCGACGTGGTGGAGGTGACGATCGAGCGGCTGGGCACCCTGCGCACCACCCTGCGCGCCGCTCCCTGAGCAGCCCGTGCCCGCGCCCGGCACGACCCGCCCCCCGGACGACGACGGCCGCCCTCCCCGCCCGCGCGGGGAGGGCGGCCGTCGCCGTGCCCGCGGTGCGGTCCGCACGCTCTGCGCGTCGGCGGCGCGCGCCTGGACCGCCCGTTCCAGCAGGCGGCACCGCTGCCTTTGTCCCCGCAGTGACCGCCGACACGATCGGGAGCGTCGGTCGCCTTGGCCGTCACCACCCGGATCGGAGGACGAGAGATGCACGAGGTCCAGGAGCGTGTCGAGGAGATCGCCGACTACCTCGAGTCGCACGCCGCGGAGGCGGAGCAGGAGGGACGCCTGCCGGCGGAGACGGCGGACAAGCTCCGCGAGGCCGGGGTGATCCGCATGCTGCAGCCCAAGGACTACGGCGGCTTCGAGTCCACCCCCGACGAGTTCTTCGCGGCCGTGATGGCCGTCGGGGCGCGCAACCCCGCCGCCGGCTGGGTCTCCGGCGTCGTCGGCGTCCACCCCTGGCAGCTGGGCCAGTTCCCGGTGAAGCTGCAGGACGAGTTGTGGGGCCAGGATCCCGACACCTGGATCGCCTCCCCGTACGCGCCGATGGGCCGGGCCAAGCCGGTCGAGGGCGGCTTCGAGTTCACCGGCCGCTGGCCGTTCTCCTCGGGCACGGACAACTGCGACTGGATCATCCTCGGCGGCCTGCTCACCGACCAGGACGGGAACATCGCCAACCCCACGCCGCGGCACTTCGTCCTGCCGCGCGAGGACTACACCATCCACCACGACTCCTGGGACGTCGTGGGCCTGCGCGGCACCGGCTCCAAGGACGTGTCGGTCCACGGCGCCTTCGTGCCCGAGTACCGGGTCGGCCTGCTGGAGAAGTTCGACCACGGCGTCCAGGCCCGCGAGGTCGGCCGGGAGAACCCGCTCTACACGATCCCGTTCGGCTCGATCTTCCCCGCGGCCATCAACGCCGGGACCCTCGGCATGGCCGAGGGCGCGCTGGCCGCCTTCGTCAACTACACCCGCAACCGCAAGACCGTCCACGGTGCGGCGACGAGCACCGACCCCGCCCAGCTCTCCGCGCTCGGCGAGGCGTCGGCCGACATCGCCGCCAGCCGGGTGCACTTCCTCGACGACTGGAAGCGGGTCATGGACGTCGTCGAGCGGGGGGAGACGCTCAGCGACGAGTTCCGCCTGGAACTGCGCCGCAACGGGGTGCGCGCGGTGCGCCGCGCCGTCGACGCCGTCGACCGGCTCTTCGCCCACTCCGGGGGCGGCTCGCTGCGGCTGAGCCAGCCGATGCAGCGCTTCTGGCGGGACTGCCACGCCGGGCTCGTGCACATCTGCAACGTCGCCGACCCGGTGTACCAGGCCTTCGGGCTGAAGACCTTCGGCCACGAGCCGGAGCGCCAGGGCTGGTGACGCGACCCGCCTCCGCGGCCGTGGACCGGCCGCGGAGGCGGTGTACACGGGGGATGGGGAGATCGGGAGGGGACGCGTGAGGGTCGGCCGGGGACGCCGTCGACGGGACACGGCCGGTGCGCCGCGGTCGGCCTGGGCCGTGCTCGCGGTCGTCTTCGTGGCGACGGTGCTGATGTCGCTGTCGGGCACGATGCTCACCATCGCCCTGCCCGCGGTGGTCGACGACCTGCAGGCCAGCACGGTGGAGGCCACCTGGATCTTGCTGGGCTACATGCTGGTCAACACCTCGCTGCTGGTCGTCATGGGCCAGGTCGCCGACTCCGTCGACCGGCGCCGGATGTTCCTCGCCGGGCTGGCCCTCTACACCGCCGCCAGCGCCGGCCTCGGGTCGGCGCCGACCGCCGAGGTGTTCCTGGCGCTGCGGGCGCTGCAGGGCGTGGCCGCCGCCGTGCTGCTGTGCAACGCGGTCACCATCCTCGCCGCGGTCTTCCCCCGGCACCTGCTCAACCGGGCCATGGGGGTCTACCTCGCCGGCTTCTCCGTCGCCCAGGTGGCCGGCCCCAGCCTCGGCGGCCTGGTGACGACGTGGTTCGGCTGGCGGTGGCTGTTCTGGGCCACCGTGCCGATCGGCGTGGCCGCCCTCGCCGGCGGGTGGCGGCTGCTGCGCACCATCCCGGCCGCCCCGCTCGGCACCGGGCGGGTGGACGTCGTCGGCAACGCCATCGTGCTGGTCGGGCTGGCCGCCCTGCTGCTGGGCCTGTCCACGGCCAGCCGCGAGGGGTGGACCGACCCGGTCGTGGTCGGCGGCATCGCCGCGTTCGCCGTCCTGTTCCCGGTCTTCCTGCTCGTCGAGCGCCGCGCCACTCGGCCGGCCATCGACCTGGCGCTGTTCCGTGTCCGGTCGTTCTCCCTGTCCCTGGCCGCCGGGTTCCTGCTGGCCATGCCGCGGATGACCGTCGTGATCGTCATGGGCCTGTACTTCCAGGGGGTGCAGGGCGACACCGCGCTGCGCGCCGCGATCGAGGTGACCCCGCTGGCCGTGGGGCTGACCGTGGGGGCGCTGGTCGCCGACGGGCTCACCCGCTGGGTGGACGAGCGCCGGCTGGTGGTCGCCTCGGCCGTGGTCTGCGTGGCCGGGATGGGCGGGCTGGTGTGGGCGGTCGCCGTCGGGGGCCCGTCGCTGCCGGTGCTGGTGACCCTGGGCCTGATCGGCCTGGGCAACGGCGTCCTGCACCCGCTGAACTCGACCATGCTCATGCGCAGCGCCCCCCTGGAGCGCACCGGGGGGGTCAACGCAATCCGCGTGATGGCCCAGTCGGGGGGCATGACGCTGTCCACTGCCGTGGCCGTGACTGTGGTGGTCGGCGGCGTCTCGGCGGCCACCGCCGACCTGTTCTTCGCCGGCCAGGGGAGCGCCCTCACCGCCGGCCAGTTCGCCGACCTCACCGGCGGCTTCGTCGCGGCCCTCGGCGTCCTCACCGGGATGCTCGTCCTGGGCCTGGTCATCGCCGTCGTCCAGCTGCGGACGCCGGTGGGTCCGGCCCCCGATCCCGCCCCCGGCGCCGGCCCCGTCCCCGATCCGCCGCCGGCGACTCGCGCCGCCGGTGCCCCGCTGACGACCGCGCCCGGTCCCCGGTGACCCGGGTCTCCGGCGAGCGCGTCGACGGGGACGCGGCGGAGCCCTCGGCCGGGGCGGTCGAGCCCCCGGCCGGGGCGGGGGAGGGCGACGACGCCGCGCTGACCCTCGCGCGCACCGGTCCGCCGGTCGAGCCCCCGCCCGTGCCGCCGGCGCCGCGCGGGCTGCGGCACGCCCTGCGTGCCTTCCGCCACCGCGACTACGCGATCTTCTGGTGCGGGGCGCTGGTGTCCAACACCGGCGGCTGGCTGTCCAACCTCACTGTCCCCTATGTGCTGTACCAGCTGACCGGCAGCGCCTTCTGGGTCGGGCTGGCCTCGGTCGCGCAGTTCGCCCCCGGCCTGCTACTGGGCCCGCTCGGCGGGGCGCTGGCCGACCGGCACGACCGGCGGCGGGTGCTGCTGGTGACCCAGAGCTGCATGGCGATGGCCGCGCTGCTGCTGTGGGGCGCCTGGGCCGGCGGCCTGCGCGACCCGGTGCTCGTGCTCGCCCTGCTGGCCGTGGCCGGCTCGCTGGTCGGGGTCAACATGCCCAGCTGGCAGTCGTTCGTGAACGACCTGGTGCCCCGCGAGGACCTCGTCTCGGCCGTCACGCTCAACTCCCTGCAGTTCAACGCGGCGCGCTCGCTGGGGCCGGGGATCGCCGGCGTGCTGCTGGCCGCCTTCGGGCCGGCGTGGGCGTTCCTGCTCAACGGGCTGTCGTTCACCTTCGTGCTCACCGCGCTGGCCGTCGTCCGGCCGGCGCGGCGGGCGGGGCCGCGGCCACCGCGCGAGCCGGTGCTGCGCGCCTTCCGCGCCGCGATCCGCTACACCCGCGGGCAGCCGGGCATCCTCGTCGGCTTCCTCGTCACGGTGGTCGTAGCGGTGCTGGGCAACCCGGTCTTCCAGTTCACCGTCGTCTTCGCCGAGGACGAGCTGGGGGTGGGCCCGGTCGGCCTCGGCCTGCTCAACGTCGCCTTCGGCGTGGGGGCGGTGCTGGCCGCGCCGCTGATCTCGGGAGGACGGCGGAGCACCGCCGCGGGCACCGTGCGGTGGGGGCTGCTGGCCTACGGCCTGGCCGTCGTCGCCTTCGGGCTGGCCCCCACCTTCCCGGTGGCGCTCGTCGCCCTCGTCGTGGTCGGCGGGGCGTTCCTCGCCGTCATCTCGGCGGTCAACACCTCGGTGCAGATGATGGTCGACGACGCCGTCCGGGGTCGGGTGCTCGCGCTGCGGATCATGGTCTTCACCGGCACCACCCCGGTGGGCGCGCTGCTGCAGGGCTGGGTCGCCGACCTCGTGGGCCCCCGCCCGACCGTCGTGGGCGCCGGCGTGCTGCTCCTGGTGGCCTTCGCCGTCCTCGCGCGGTGGCGCGGCCGGCTGCGGCTGGCCCGCCTCGACGACCAGCGCGAGGACCGCGTCCCAGAGCCCGCCTGACCGCCGTCCCGGGCTCTGCCCGACAGCCCGTCGCGGGGCCCCGCCCGGCCGCCCGTCCGGGGTGGGCGTTCCGCAGCGTGGCACCGCTTCGTTCCGTCGTCCGGCGGCGGCGGCCACGCTGCAGGCACCGACAGCACCCCACGAGACGAGGAGACCGACGTGCCCCAGGACCTGACGGCGGAGGCCACGAGCCGCACGGTGCAGACGCCCAGCGGCAAGATCCACTACAACGAGGCCGGCGAGGGCCACCCGATCCTCATGCTGCACGGCAGCGGCCCGGGCGCGACCGGCTGGAGCAACTTCGGGCCCAACATGAAGGCGCTTGCCGACGACTTCCGCGTGATCGCCGCGGACATGCCCGGCTGGGGCCAGTCCGACGCCGTCACCGCGGACGAGCGCGACCACGTGACCGCCGCCCTGCACCTGCTGGACGCCCTGGGCATCGAGAAGGCGGCCTTCGTCGGCAACTCGATGGGCGGCGCCACCACCCTGCGCTTCGCGACCGAGCACCCCGACCGCATGTCCCACCTGATCACCATGGGCGCCGGCTCACCGGGCCCGGTGCTGTTCCAGCCCGGTGACGGCCCCACCGAGGGCCTGAAGATCCTGCAGAAGGGCTACCGCGACCCCTCGCCGGAGGTCATGCGCGAGCTGGTCGACATCATGACCTTCGACCCCGCGTTCGCCAGCGACGAGCTGGTCGCCCAGCGCTCCGAGGCGGCCCGGTCGCGGCCGGACCACCTGGCCAACTTCATCGCCGGCATGGGCGGCCCGCGCCCCTGGGTCGACCCCGCGGCGCTGGTCCGGGTCCGCATCCCCGCGCTGCTCTTCCACGGCCGCGACGACCGGGTCGTGCACTACGAGCACTCCCTGAAGCTGGTCGCGCTCATCCCGGACGCGCGGCTGGTGCTGCTCAACCGCTGCGGCCACTGGGCCCAACTCGAGCACGCCACCGAGTTCAACCGGCTCGTCCGGGACTTCGTCCTGAACCGCTGACCGCCCATCCCACTCCCCGGCACGCGTTCCTGGACCCCTCCCGGGGACCTGCGGAGCATCCGTGCCGGACCCACCCCACATCACCCGAAGAGATCCCGGAGGGAACGCCATGGCCGAAGTCGTCGGCTTGGGATACGCGATCGTCGAGGCGCGTGACCTCGGCGCGTGGAAGGAGTTCGCCTGCGACCTGCTCGGCCTGCAGGCCGTCGTCGCCACCGAGGAGCGCCTGCTCCTGCGGATGGACGACAAGGCCTACCGGGTCGACGTGCGCCGCGGCGACGCCGACGCGGTCACCGTGCTCGGCTGGGAGGTCAAGGGCCCGGAGGAACTCGAGGAGCTGGCCGCCTCGCTGGAGGAGCACGGCTTCGCGGTCAAGCGCGGCGACGCCACGCTGGCCCGGGAGCGGCAGGTCAGCGGGATCGTCTCCTTCGACGACCCGGAGGGGCTGCGGCTGGAGCTGTTCTACGGCCTCAAGAAGGACAAGGAGCGCTTCGTCTCGCCGACCGGGGCGCGCTTCGTCACCGGCACGGGCGGCCTGGGCCACGCGTTCCAGATGGTCCACGACAACGACGCCTACACGAAGCTGTACCTGGACGTCCTGGGCTTCAAGCTGAGCGACTACATCGACTTCGGCCCGGACACGTACGGCACCTTCACCCACGCCAACCCGCGGCACCACTCGTTCGCGTGGGCGCCGATCCCGTTCCTGCCGCAGGGCGTCGGGCACCTCATGTTCGAGGTCGACGAGCTCGACATCGTCGGGCGGGCGTGGGACGAGGTGCAGGCCGGGGCGGCGCCCATCGCCTCGACCTTCGGCAAGCACTCCAACGACGAGATGCTGTCGTTCTACGTGAAGACGCCCTCGGGCTTCCAGGTCGAGTACGGCTACGGCGGCAAGCTCATCGACGACGCCACCTGGACGCCGTCCCGGTACGACGTCCCGAGCTACTGGGGCCACAAGAAGACCGACCCCAACGAGCCCGACGTCTGAGCCGACCCGGTCCACCCGAGATGACCCCGCTGCGGAGCACGGCCCCGGCCGGCTCCGCAGCGGCGTCCCGGGGGTGTGCACGGACCACCCCGCGCACGCGAGGAGGGCCGGGCCCGCAGGTGCGGACCCGGCCCTCCTGGGCGGTTGGCGTGCTGGGGCGGCTCAGGCGGCCTGGGCGGCGGTGTACTCGGCGGCGATCCGGGCCGCGGCGCGACGGACGTGCGCGGCGTTGACGCTCGGGTTGAAGCGGGTGGTCGAGCCGGACACCGAGATGGCGGCCACGGCCCGCCCGTCGACGAGGATCGGCGCCGCGACGCAGGTCAGCCCCAGCGCGGCCTCCTCGCGGTCGAAGGCGATGCCGGTGGTCCGCACCCGGCCGAGCTCGTGGAGGAAGCGGCCGGGCTCGGCGATGGAGTACGGGGTCCGGCGCTCGAGGCCGGCGGAGACCACGCGGCGGACGGTGTCGGGGTCCCGGTAGGCGAGCACCGCCTTGCCCAGGCCCACGCAGGCGGCCGGCATGCGGCTGCCGACGGAGGTGGGGGTCTGGACGGCGCGGAGACCGTGGATCTTCTCCAGGTACACCACGTCGACGCCCTCCAGGACGCCCAGGTGCACCACGTTGCCGGTGCTCACGTACAGCTCGCTGAGGTAGGGCAGGGCGAGGTCGCGCAGCCCGCGGGGCCGGCAGTGGTGCACCCGGTTGCCCAGCTCGAACAGCCGCCAGCCGAGGCGGTAGTCGGTGCCGGTGCGCTCCACGTAGCCACCCTGCTCCAGGTAGGCCAGCAGCCGGAACGCGGTCGACTTCGGGACGCCGGCCCGGCGGGCCAGCTCGCTGACCCCCAGGCTCGGCCCGGCCAGCCGGAAGGCGTCGAGCAGCTGCAGGGCCTTGCTCACCGACGTGGGTGCTCCGGCGCGGTCGGTGCCGCCGGGCCCGGGCCCGACGGGGGACGGCGGGGCGGCGGGGGAGGCGACCTCGGCGGTGAGGGTCATGGCGGAGCCCTTCTGTCGGGGGTACCGGGACCGGTGGGTGATCGCTGTGATCGCGATCACCGGAGACGCCCTCACTGTAGTGATCGGTACAGAGAACGGAAGGGTCATCCGGCACTCGATCGGGTTCCGCTTCTCCGGCCCGCGGCTGACCTGCGCGTCGGCCGACGCCCGGTGGGCCGCCGTGCCGCGGAGTGGAACGCCGTGATGGCCACGGCCGCCCGTCTGGCCTCGGATGCGGGGGCACGGCAGACCGAGGAGGAGCCCATGACGAGCACGATCGCCACCCTGCCCCGCCGGCGGCTGGGCACCAGCAACATCACGGTGTCGGTGTGCGGGCTGGGCGGCAACGTCTTCGGCCCGCCCCGGCTCGACGCAGCCGGCACCCGCGAGGTCCTGGCCGCCGCGCTCGACCTCGGCGTGGACCTCGTCGACACCGCCGACGTGTACGGCCAGGGGCAGTCGGAGAGCCTGGTCGGCCAGGCGCTCGGCACCCGCCGCGACCGGATGGTCATCGCGACCAAGTTCAACCTGCGGCAGCTCGAGGGCGCCTCGGTCGCCGCCCACGTCCGCCGGTCGGCCGAGGCCAGCCTGCGCCGCCTGGGCACCGACCGCATCGACCTCTACCAGCTGCACGCCCCCCGCGACGGGGTGGACACCGCCGAACTCGTCGACGTCCTCGACGACCTGGTGCGCGAGGGCAAGGTGCGGGCCCTGGGGATCTGCAACGCCAGCGCGTGGCGGCTCAGCGATGCCGCCCACCTGGCCGGTGCCCGCGGCCGCCGGACCTTCGCCACCGTGCAGGACTACTACCACCTGCTCGCCCGCGGGCTGGAGGCCGAGGTGCTGCCCTACGCGCAGCGCACCGGCGTCGGCGTGCTGCCCTACCACCCGCTGGCCGGCGGGTTCCTCAGTGGCAAGTACCGCCTCGGTGCCCCGCGCCCGGCCGGCACCCGCGGCGCGGCGGGCAGCGGCATCGTCGACACGATGGACACCCCGGCCAACCACACGGCCCTCGACCGGCTGCGCGGCGTCGCCGACCGGTTGGGCCGCCCGCTCAGCGAGCTGGCCCTGGCCTGGCTGGCCGGCCGCCCCGGCGTCACCTCGGTCATCGCCGGGGTCAGCAGCGTCGAGCAGCTGCGGTCCAACGTCGCCGGCTGCAGCTGGCAGCTCGACCCCGCCGTCGTGGCCGAGCTGGACGAGGTCACCGCCCCCGGCGGGGTGTGGAGCCCCGAGCGGCTGCCGTACGCGGCCGCGCGGCCGGCCGCCTCCTGAGCGCCGTCCCGGACAGCGGCACGCGCCCCGTGCCCGGCGGCTCCGCGGTGCCGAGACTCGGGGCATGACGCTGATCCAGGACGTCGACCCGGCGCGCTTCCGGACGACCCTCGGGCACCACCCGACCGGTGTCGTGCTCGTCACCGCGATCGACGCGGCCGGGGAGCCGGTCGGCATGGTCGTCGGCTCGTTCGCCTCCGTGTCGCTGGACCCGCCGCTGGTCGCGTTCCTGCCCACCCGAGGGTCCGCGCGCTTCGCGCGGCTGCGCACCGCCTCGTCGTTCTGTGTCAACGTGCTGGCGCACGACCAGGACGACCTGTGCCGGGCCTTCGCGACCAAGGGCGCCGACGGCTTCCCGGGTGTCGCCTGGACGCCGTCCCCGTCCGGCGCTCCGGTCCTGGCCGGCGTCGTCGCCTGGGTGGACTGCACCGTCGAGTCGGTCACCGACGCCGGTGACCACCACCTCGTGATGGGCCGGGTGCGGGACCTCGACGTGGTCAACCCGGTTCCGCCGCTGCTGTTCTTCCAGGGCGGGTTCGGCCGGTTCGCCCCGCTGTGACCGCGCCGGCGGCGCCGGGTCAGCAGCCGTCCGCGGCCGCCTCCGTGACCACCGCCGCCACCGTGCCGACGAGCAGGTCGACCAGCTCGGCGGGGTCCCACGGCTCGTCGATCTGTGTCGCCAGGAAGTAGCCGTCGGTGGTGGCGATGAGGAACCGGGCCAGCGTGCGCGCCAACTCGGGGTGGCGGGCCCGCACGTCGTCGCCGAGCCCGTCGCTGAACCAGGCGGTGATGCTCCCCTCCACCTCGACCCGGATCCGCAGGTAGCGGGTGCGGGCGGCCGGCTCGGTCGCCCGGTTCTCCAGCGTGATCATCTGACCGATGCGGAGGAAGTCCGGCGCGTCGGCCAGGCTGCGCACGGAGCGGTCCAGCATGTACCGCAGCCGGTCGGGCAGGGTGTCGCCCGGGGTGGACGGCGACCAGTCCGGCTGGCCGGCCATCCACTGCTCGAAGCTGTGCGCGACCACCTCGGCGAGCAGCTCGTCCTTGTCCTTGAAGAACCAGTAGACCGAGCTGACCGGCAGGCCGGAGCGCTGGGTGACCTTGGAGATCGTGGTGCCTTCGTAGCCGGCCTCGGCGGCGATCGCGGCCGCCGCGGCGAGGATCCGCTCGCGGGACCCCTCGGCCTGCGCCGAGCGCGGGGGGCGGGTCACGCCGGCACCGGCAGGGCGCGGGTGACCGCGGCGTGCACCCCGCTCGCGAGCACGTCGACGATCGCGTCCCGGTCCCAGCTCGGGTCGGCGCGCAGCGCGATGAACATGCCGTCCATGGCGGCCAGCAGGAAGCGGACCAGGCGGGCGGGTAGCCGCGGGTCGGCCGCGAGCGCCTCGGCCGGCAGCAGCGCCTCCCACGCGCGCACGTTGAGTTCGCGGGTCTCGCGGCGCACCTCGAGGAAACGCCGGCGGGCGGCGGGCTCGGCGACCCGCTCCTCCAGGGAGAGCATCAGCCCGAGCCGCCAGAACTCCGGCGAGGCGGCGAGCGCCTGGGCCCCCGCGTGCACCCGGGAGCGCAGCCGCTCGCGCAGGTCGGCCGGCCCCTCGGTGCTCCGCAGCGGCGGCATCGACGCCCGCCACTGGCGGTAGCTGAACTCCAGGGCCTCGGCCAGCAGCTCGTCCTTGCTGCCGAAGTGCCAGTAGATCGAGCTGGCGGGCAGCCCGGCGCGCTCGGTGACCAGGCCGAGGCTGGTGCCGTCGTACCCGCGTTCGGCCGCGATGGCCAGGGTGGCCTCGAGGATCCGCCGGCGTGACTCCTCGCCCTGGCGGTGCCGGCGATCGGTCTTCCTCGGCATGTACTCCCCGTTCGGCGTCCCCGGTCCCGTGCGGACCGGCCCGAGCACGATCATCCCGCGCGCGGGCCGTCGGTGACCCGACCGCCGCCGCGGTCAGCCGAGGACGGCGTCCCCGGTGCCCGTGTAGTCGTGACCCATGCGGTCGCGCTTGGTGCGCAGGTACCGGACGTTGTGGGGCGTCTCGACCACCGGCAGCGCGACCCGGCCGACGATGTCGAGGCCGTAGCCGTCGAGCCCGCCGTACTTGGCCGGGTTGTTGGTGATCAGCCGCAGCCGCCGGACGCCGAGGTCGCCGAGGATCTGCGCGCCGACGCCGTAGCTGCGGGAGTCCACCGGCAGGCCCTGGACGGTGTTGGCGTCGACGGTGTCCAGGCCGGCCTCCTGGAGGGCGTAGGCGCGGATCTTGTGGCCGAGACCGATGCCCCGCCCCTCGTGGCCGCGCAGGTAGACCACCGCGCCGGCGCCCTCGGCGGCGATCTCGGCCAGCGCCTGCTCCAGCTGCGCGCCGCAGTCGCAGCGCAGCGAGCCGAGGATGTCGCCGGTGAGGCACTCGCTGTGCACCCGCACCAGTGCGCCGCGCTCGCTCTGGCCCGCCGCCGCGACGTCCCCCATGACGAGGGCGAGGTGCTCGGTGCCGTCGAGGACGCTGCGGTAGGCGACGGCGCGGAAGGTGCCGAACTCGGTCGGCATCGACGCGGTCGCCACCATCTCCACGAGCTGCTCGGTGGCCCGCCGGTGACGGACCAGGTCGGCGATGTCGAGGACGACGAGGTCGTGCTCCTCGGCGAAGGCGCGCAGGTCGGCGCCGCTGCGCATGGTGCCGTCGTCGGCGGTGATCTCGCCGATGACGCCGACGCCGGACAGCCCGGCCATCGTGAGCAGGTCGACGGTGGCCTCGGTGTGGCCGGCCCGCACCAGGACGCCGCCCGCGCGGGCCCGCAGCGGGAAGACGTGGCCGGGCCGGCGCAGCTCGGCCGGGCCGGTGGCGGGGTCGGCCAGGGCCCGGAAGGTGCGCGTGCGGTCGGCGGCGGAGACCCCCGTGCCGGTGTGCACCGAGTCCACCGTGACGGTGAACGCGGTGCCGTGGGCGTCGGTGTTGTCGGTGACCATCGCCGGGAGCCGCAGCTCGTCGGCGCGCGCGGCGGGCATGGGGGCGCACACGATGCCCGTGCTGTGCCGCACGAGGAACGCCATCTGCTCCTCGGTGACCAGCTCGGCCGCCGCGACGAGGTCGCCCTCGTTCTCCCGGTCGGCGTCGTCGACCACGACCACCATGCGGCCCTCGGCGAGCGCGGCGACGGCGCGCTGCACCGCGGCCGCGGGCATCTGACGCCGGGAGCCAGGGGTACGGGATGCGGTCATGGGGGTCCTTCCGCGGACGGGCGTCGTGGTTCCTGCAGCGATCGCTACGGACGACGGGAACACACAGTGGCGTGGGCCACAAGGGCGTGCGGCGATGCGTCCCGTCCAGTGGACCGGTGGGGTCCGGGACGGTCACCCCCGCCTTCCGCGTGCCGGAAGTCGCCGTCGGATCCGGGGCCGGGGTCCGGGCGCGGGGCCGAGCGGCGCCGGCGGTCCACGGACCGGAACGACCGGATAGGCCCCGGCGCGTGCGGGCGTCATGGTCGGGGTCCCACCGGCTCGTACCGAGGACAGTGATGACACAGGCAACCACCCCACCCGACGTGGCGCGCACCCACCGGGCGGCCGTCGCCGAGGCCGCCGAGCGGCTGGAGGTCGCCGCGCGCACCGGCGTCCCGTGCCGGCCGGTGCGCGACCTGATCGGCACCGACGACGTCGAGCTGGCGTACGCGGTCCAGCAGCGGCTCACCCAGCGCCGGCTGGCCTCCGGTGCCCGCGTCGTGGGCCGCAAGATCGGGCTCACCTCGCCCGCGGTCCAGCGCCAGCTCGGCGTGGACCGTCCCGACTTCGGCGTCCTGTTCGACGACATGGACGTCTCGGCCCTCGCCGCGGTGCCCCCCGGCCGGCTGCTGCAGCCCAGGACGGAGGCGGAGATCGCCTTCGTCCTGGGCGCCGACCTCGACGAGGGTCCGCTGGACGCCGACCAGGTGCGTGGTGCGGTCGCCTACGCCACCGCCGCCCTGGAGATCGTCGACAGCCGGGTCGCCGGCTGGGACATCACCTTCGGTGACACCGTGGCCGACAACGCCTCCAGCGGGCTGTTCGTGCTGGCCCGGGAGCGGGTGTCGCTCGAGGAGTTCGAGCCGGTCGCGGTGGGCATGCGGATGACCCTCGACGGGGAGGTCGTCTCGGAGGGCACCGGCGCGGCCTGCCTGGGCGACCCGCTCAACGCCCTGGCCTGGCTGGCGCGCACCGCGGTGGAGGTCGGCGACCCGCTGCGCGCGGGCCAGGTGGTGCTCTCCGGGGCGCTGGGCCCGATGGTGGCCACCCCGCCCGGGTCGGTGGTGACCGCCGAGATCAGCACGCTGGGCACCGTGACGGCGACGTTCGCGCGCGAGGGGGAGCAGTGACGACGAAGGTGGCGATCATCGGGTCGGGCAACATCGGCACCGACCTGATGATCAAGGTGATCCGGCACTCCGACGTGCTGGAGATGGGGGCGATGGTCGGCATCGACCCCGACTCCGACGGCCTCGCCCGGGCGCGGCGGATGAAGGTGCCCACCACGTCCGACGGCGTCGACGGGCTCATCGCGATGGACGGCTTCGACGACATCGGGATCGTCTTCGACGCCACCTCGGCCAAGGCGCACGTCGCCAACGCGGCGAAGCTGGCGCCGTACGGGAAGAGGCTGGTCGACCTGACCCCGGCGGCGATCGGCCCGTACGTGGTGCCGCCGGTGAACCTCGATGCGCACCTGGCCGAGGACGCGATGAACGTGAACATGGTGACCTGCGGCGGGCAGGCCACCATCCCGATGGTGGCCGCAGTGGCGGCGGTGACCCCGGTGCCGTACGCGGAGATCGTCGCCTCCATCGCGTCGAAGTCGGCCGGGCCGGGGACGCGGGCCAACATCGACGAGTTCACCGAGACCACCGCGCAGGCCATCGAGGCCGTGGGTGGGGCCGGTCGCGGCAAGGCCGTCATCGTGCTCAACCCGGCCGAGCCGCCGCTGATCATGCGGGACACGGTGTTCTGCCTGATCGGCGACGCCGACCACGACGCCATCCGCGCGTCGGTGGCGGAGATGGCCAAGACGGTGGCCGAGTACGTGCCCGGTTACCGGCTCAAGCAGGAGGTGCAGTTCACCCCGGTCCCCGACGGGGAGCCGGTGCACACCCTGCTGCCCGAGGGCGCGCCTCCGGTGACGACGAAGGTGACGGTGTTCCTCGAGGTCGAGGGCGCCGCGCACTACCTGCCGGCCTACGCCGGCAACCTCGACATCATGACCTCGGCGGCCCTGCGGGTCGGCGAGCGTCTCGCGACCCGCACCCCCGCGCAGGTGACCGCATGAACGCTCCGAACCCGCCCCGGCTCTACGTCCAGGACGTCACCCTGCGGGACGGCATGCACGCCGTCCGGCACCGCATCAGCCCCGCCGACGTCGGCCGCATCGTCGCCGCCCTCGACGCCGCGGGCGTGGACGCGATCGAGGTCGCCCACGGCGACGGGCTGGCCGGCGGCAGCCTCAACTACGGCCCCGGCTCGAACACCGACTGGGAGTGGATCGAGGCCGCCGCCGAGCACTGCCGGCGCGCCGTGCTGACCACCCTGCTGCTGCCCGGCATCGGCACCATCGCCGAGCTCGAGCACGCCTACTCCCTCGGGGTCCGGTCGATCCGGATCGCCACGCACTGCACCGAGGCCGACGTCGCCGCCCAGCACATCGCCACCGCCCGCGAGATCGGCATGGACGTGTCGGGCTTCCTCATGCTCAGCCACATGGCCCCGGCCGCCGAGCTCGCGCGGCAGGCCAAGCTCATGGAGTCCTACGGCGCGCACTGCGTCTACGTCACCGATTCCGGCGGCCGGCTGACCATGGACGGCGTCCGGGAGCGGATCCGCGCCTACCGCGACGTGCTCGACCCCGGCACCCAGCTGGGCATCCACGCCCACCAGAACCTCTCCCTGGCGGTGGCCAACTCCGTGGTCGCGGTGGAGGAGGGTGTCACCCGGGTGGACGCCTCCCTGGCCGGGCACGGCGCCGGTGCGGGCAACTGCCCGATCGAGCCGTTCATCGCGGTGGCCGACCTGCAGGAGTGGGAGCACGGCTGCGACCTGTTCGCCCTGCAGGACGCCGCCGACGACCTCGTCCGGCCGCTGCAGGACCGGCCCGTGCAGGTCGACCGGGAGACCCTCACCCTGGGCTACGCCGGGGTCTACTCCAGCTTCCTGCGGCACGCCGAGGCGGCGTCGAAGCAGTACGGCATCGACGTGCGGGCGATCCTGCTGGAGGTCGGCCGCCGCCGGCTGGTGGGCGGGCAGGAGGACATGATCGTCGACATCGCCCTCGACCTGGTGGCGGCGCGGCGGGCGGCCTGAGGGCGCGGCTCCCGCGAAGGCGACGGCGGTCCCACGGTCACGACCGTGGGGCCGCCCTCCGCCGGGGCCGGCGCGGCCTCAGCGGCGCGGCAGGCCGACCGGGACGTCGCCGCCCCGGGGCGCCGGCGTGTGCCGGTGCACGTCGGCGCTGTGCTGGACCGTCCGCCACTGGCCCGGTGCCCAGGCCCTCAGCAGCAGCCCCTCCCCGGACAGCGCGACCAGGGCCCCGCCGTCGGTCGTCAGCAGCTCCGCCTCCACGGTCTCGTCCGCGCCGCTCGCCATCTGCACCGTCCACACCGGCATCCCGCACTCCTCGGGGAAGAGGCGCCCCCTGCAGCGCCCGATGGGGAACCCAAGCCGGACCGGAGAGCACGCGTCAACCACGAGTGGGCGCGCCATGGCTGTCGGTAGTCGGAACGACATAGGCCGGAACTGCGCCCGAGCAGCGGGGGAGCCCCGTCAGCGGAGGCCGGCGCCCACCTTCTGCGCGGCGGCGGTCACGGCGCGCCCGATCCGCTCGACGTCGGCGCCCTCGTCGACGAAGACCACCGCGAGCGCGGCACGGGCTCCGCCGTCGGGACCCAGCACCGGCGCGGCGATCGACCGCATCCCGGGGATCACCTCCCCGTGAGAGCTGGCCCAGCCGACCCGGCGCGCCTCGGTCAGCGCGGCCCGGTCCCCCGGGGACGGCGGGTCGGGCATGAGCAGGGCCAGCCCCGGTGCCCCCCGGCCCACGGGGTGGCGGGTGCCTGGGCGGTAGACGACGTGCGCGGTCGTGTCCTGCGGCTCGACGCTGGTCACGGTGACGGCCTCGTCCCCGGTGCGGACCACCACGAAGGCGGTCATGCCGAGCTCGGCGACGAGCTCGCCCAGCCGCGGGAGGGCGGCGGTCTGGAGGTCGGTCCGGACGCCGCGGGCCAGGCCCGCGACGCCCAGGCCCAGCCAGTAGTGCCCGGCGGCGTCCCGCTCGACGAGCTGGTGGTCCTCCAGCGTCCGGAGCAGCCGGTAGGCGATCGACCGGTGCAGGCCCAGGGCCTGGCCGATGTCGGCGATCGGCTGGGGGGTGCCCACGGCGGCGAGGTGCTCGAGGACCCGGATCCCGCGGTCCAACGTCTGCGACTGGGGCGCGCCCCCGCCGTCCTCTGCCGCCATCGCCGTCCTCCCGGGTCGCCGGTCGTCCACCCTACGGTCGCCCCATCGGCAGCGGCGGAGGCATGGGACCCGGTGGGACCGGCCCCCGGCCGGGGCTGGTCCGGCTCCGCGAGGTGCGACAGTGTGGCTCCCCCCGATCGGCCGGATGACGTGCGTGACCCCGACACAGGAGGAACCCCGACATGGCATTCGACTTCACGGGCCGGACGGCTCTCGTGACCGGCGCGGCGTCGGGCATCGGCAGGGCCGTCGCGCTGCAGCTCGCCGCGGGCGGGGCGAGCATCGTCGCGAGCGACCTGTCGCAGGACGGCGCGGACCGGCTCGTCGAGCGGATCGTCTCCGACGGCGGCCAGGCGGTCGCGGCGGTCGGCGACGTGGGCGATCCCCGGCAGGTGGAGAGCGCGGTCGCCCTCGCGGTGGGGGAGTTCGGCGGACTGCACCTCGCCTTCAACAACGCCGGGATCGGCGGCCCGCGGGGTGACGTCGCCGACATCGACATCGACGGCTACCGCACGCTCATGGCAGTCAACCTCGACTCGGTGTTCTTCGGGCTCAAGTACGAGATCCCCCCGATGCTCGAGGCAGGCGGCGGAGCGATCGTCAACATGTCGTCGATCCTCGGGCTCGTCGGCACCCCGGCGGCCCTGCCGTACGTCGCCGCGAAGCACGGCGTCGCGGGCATGACGAAGGCGGCGGCACTCGGCTACGCCGCTCACGGCATCCGGATCAACTCCGTCCACCCGGGCTACATCGAGACCCCGCTGCTGCGGGCGTTGCCCGCCGAGGCGTACGACGCCCTGGCGGGACGGCACCCGATCGGCAGGCTCGGCACCTCGCAGGAGGTGGCGGAGGTCGTCACGTTCCTGCTGTCGGATGGCGCTGCGTTCGTCACGGGAGCGCAGTACGCCGTCGACGGCGGCTACACGGCGCAGTGACGGCCGGGCACGGCCGGAACGACGCGGCGGCGCCCAGGCACCCGGAGGTGCCTGGGCGCCCAGGCCCGCGGTCGGCCTCAGCCGTCGACCACCTGGGGGACGGCGACCGACGCGAGGCCGGTCACGCCGGACTCCAGCCCGTACCCGGACTCCTCGACCCCGCCCAGGGGGGCCGTCGAGTGCACGCCGCCGTGGGCGTCGACCCAGACGGTGCCGGCCTCGAGCCGGGCCGCCACTCGTACGTGGTCGGTCCGGTGCCACTCGATGCGGTGGGGTGGGGGGAGCTCACGGCGCCGGCTCGATCCGGCCGGACACCTCGCCGAAGCCGATGCGGGTGCCGTCGGGGCCGGGTGCGGTGGCGGTGATGGTGACCTCGTCGCCGTCCTCGAGGAAGGTGCGGGTCGTCCCGTCGGCCAGGGTCAGCGGCTCGGTGCCGCCCCAGGACAGCTCGATGAACGAACCGCGCTGGTCGGGGTCGGGGCCGGAGACGGTGCCCGAGGCGTAGAGGTCGCCGGTGCGCAGGGACGCGCCGTTCACCGTCATGTGCGCGAGCTGCTGGGCGGGGGTCCAGTACATGAGGTCGAACGGCGGGCAGGACACCAGCTGGCCGTTGAGCCGGACCTCGAGGGTGAGGTCCAGGCCCCACGGGCAGCCGCTGTCGTCGAGGTAGGGCAGCAGCGGCACGTCCCGGGCCGGGGCGGCGACCCGCGCGGCCTCCAGCGCGGCCAGCGGCACCACCCACGGGGAGACCGAGGTGAGGAAGGACTTGCCGAGAAAGGGGCCCAGCGGCACGTACTCCCAGGCCTGCAGGTCGCGGGCGGACCAGTCGTTGACCAGGCAGACGCCGAACACGTGGTCGGCGACGGCGGTGAGCGGCACGGGCCGGCCCAGGTCGGAGGGGGTGCCGACGACGAAGCCCACCTCTGCCTCGATGTCCAGCCGCTGCGACGGGCCGAAGGTGGGTGCCGCATCGGTGGGGGCCTTGCGCTGGCCGTTGGGCCGCACGACCGGGGTGCCGGAGACGGCGACCGTGCCGGCGCGGCCGTGGTAGCCGATCGGCAGGTGCTGCCAGTTCGGCGTCAGCGGCGGGGAGTCCGGGCGGAACATCCTCCCCAGGTTCTCCGCGTGGTGCCGGGAGCTGTAGAAGTCGACGTAGTCGGCGACCTCGACCGGCAGGTGCAGCGTCACCTCCGACCGCGGCACCAGGTGCGGCTCCACCCTGGCCCGGTGCGCCGCGGCGGTGAACCAGTCGGTCAGCTGCGCCCGCAGGTCCGCCCACGCCCGCGGCCCGCGCGCCATGAACGCGTTGAGCGAGCCGGTCGCGTGCCCGTCGTCCCCCGTGGCGGCGGCGAGGTCGAGGACGTGCTCGCCGATCGCGACCCCGGTGCGCGGTGCGGTGCCGGGGGTGGAGAAGACGCCGTAGGGCAGGGCGTGGACGCCGAAGCCGGTGCCGGGCGGGAGGTCGAGCCAGGTCATGCCGAGGGTCCCCGGCCGGACCAGGTCCAGGCGTAGGTGCCGTCGTCGGTGGCGGTGCCGGCCTCGCCGAGGTCCAGGGGGCGGAAGGTGTCGACCATGACGGCGGTCTCGTCGAAGAACTCGACGCCCAGGGAGCGCTCGACCGCGCCGGGCTGGGGGCCGTGGGAGTGCCCGCCGGGGTGCAGGCTGATCGAGCCGCGCCCGATGCCCGAGCCCTTGCGGGCCTCGTAGTCGCCGTCGACGTAGAACATGACCTCGTCGGAGTCGACGTTGGAGTGGTAGTAGGGCACCGGCACCGCCAGCGGGTGGTAGTCGACCTTGCGGGGCACGAAGTTGCAGATCACGAAGCCGGTGCCCTCGAACACCTGGTGCACCGGTGGGGGCTGGTGCACCCGGCCGGTGATCGGCTCGAAGTCGGCGATGTTGAAGGCGTAGGGGTAGAGGTGCCCGTCCCAGCCGATGACGTCGAAGGGGTGCTCGGGCACGACGTGGACGGTGCCGGCCAGCCCGCCGGGGCCGGGTCCGCGGTGCTTGACGTAGACCTCCACGTCCGTGCCGTCCTGCAGGAGGGGTTCGGCCGGTGCGCGCAGGTCGCGCTCGCAGTAGGGGGCGTGCTCGAGGAACTGCCCGTACCGGCTCAGGTAGCGGCGGGGTGGGGCGATGTGGCTGTTGGCCTCGATGGCGTAGGTGCGCAGCGGCTCGGTCCCGGTGGGGATCCAGCGGTGGGTGGTGGTGCGCGGGATGACCACGTAGTCCCCGGCGCCCACCTCCAGTGCGCCGAAGACGGTCTCCACCGTGGCGGTGCCGCGTTCGAGGTAGACGCACTCGTCGCCGGTGGCGTTGCGGTAGTACGGGCTGGTGAGGCTGGAGACGGCGTAGGAGATGCGGACGTCGGCGTTGCCCAGCACCAGCCGCCGGCCGGTGACCGGATCGGTGGCCTTGTGCTCCTGGTCGGGGAACAGGTCGTGCAGCCTCAGGTGCCGGGGCACCAGCGGGCTGTTGGGGGTGAGGGTCTGGTCGGGCAGCTGCCAGGGCCGGGCGTCGACGATCGCCGAGGGGATGCCGCGGTGGTAGAGCAGGGCGGAGTCCGAGGAGAAGCCCTCCTCACCGACCAGCTCTTCGGAGTACAGGCCGCCGTCGGGACGCCGGTGCTGGGTGTGCCGCTTGGGCGGGACACTGCCCACCCGCCGGTAGAACGCCATCTGATGCACCTCTCGTGGTCCTGAGGGCCTTTGTGGCCACTGTGGCCGCCCGCGGGGTGGCCACAGTGGCCACGAAGGCCGGGGAGTCGGGTCGGGTCACGCCGGGACGGGGCTGGGGACGGGGCGGGCGAGCAGCCGGGCCACGGCGCGGGTGACGTCGGCGGCGGAGGTGAGGACGGCGGCGACGTGGCCGTCGGGCCGCAGCACCCAGATCTCGTCGGGCCGGACGCCGAGTGCCTCGCGCAGCGTCGGCCCGCGGTCCAGGTCGCGGACGCGGTGCACCGCCAGCGGCAGACGAGGACCTCCCTGCCCCCCGCCACTCGCGAGCTGGCGACGGGACCCTGCACGGAGGTCCTCGGGCAGGGTGGGTGCGTCGGCGTCGTCCCCCACGAGCACGGTGACGCCCTCCCGGGCGAGCTGGCGCAGCCGGACGAGGTCCGGGCGGCCCGGCACGGTGACCGGGCAGTCGGGCACCAGGACGCCGGGCGCGGGGACCGGCACGTCGCCGCGGGCCGGACGGCCCGGGAACGGCCGGCGCTGGTCGGGGGTGGTGAGTGGAGAGTCGACGTACCAGAACGGCTCGGCCAGCCGGCCGGAGTCCACCTGCGCCCGGGCCGCCGGGTCGGTCGCGGCCCGCTCCAGGACGTCGCGCCGGTGCCGGGCCTCGGCCTCACTGCCGGGCACCAGGAACCGCATGGTGGCCCCGGTGACCTCGATGTTCTCCACGGCCGCGGCGTGCCGCTCGGCGTGGTAGCTGTCCAGCAGCGACTCCGGCGCCCACCCGTGCAGGACGAAGGCGATCTTCCAGGCCGCGTTCTCGGCGTCGAGCACCCCGGAGTTCAGGCCGCGGGCGCCGAAGGGGGAGACCAGGTGCGCGGCGTCGCCGGCGACGAGCACGCGGCCGACCCGCATGCGGTCGACCACCCGGGAGTGGAAGCGGTAGACCGACTTCCAGACGACCTCGTAGGGCCGGTCGCCGATGACCTGACGGATCCGCCGGTCCAGCGAGCCCGCGGCCTCCTCCGCGGCGAGGTCGAAGTCCGGCGGCACCTGCCAGTCGATGCGGAACGTGGAGTCCGGGCAGGGGTGGATGAGCACCTGGCGGCCGGGGTTCCACACCGGGTCGAAGTAGAACCGCCGCTCGGTCTCCCAGCCCGGGAGGTCGGTGCGGATGTCGCAGATGAGGAAGTGGTCGTCGAACGACTCGCCCTCGAAGGTGAGCCCGAGGGCCGAGCGCAGCTCGTCGCTGCGCGGGCCGGCGCAGGCGACGACGTAGGAGCCGCGCACCCGCTGCTCGCCGTCCGCCGTCGCGCAGGTGAGGGTCACGCCGTCGGTGTCCTGGTCGACGCCGACCACCCGCGCGCCCCAGCGCACCTCGACCAGCGGCTCCGCGGCGATCCGCGCGTCGAGCAGCCGCTCGGTCTCGCACTGCGAGATGTTCACGAACGGCGGGAACGGGGACCTGCCACGGTCGGCGAACCGGAAGCTGAACAGCTCGGTGTCGCGGTGGAAGGTGCGGGCTGTGGTCCAGGTGACGCCGCGACGGGCGACCTCGGCGCCGACGCCGACGGCGTCCCACACGTCGAGGACGTCGCGCTGCTGGCAGATCGCCTTGCTGCCGACCGCGTCGCGCTCCGGCCGGGCGTCCAGGACGACGACCCGCAGCCCCCAGCGGGCCAGCAGCAGGGCGGCGGTCTGCCCGACCGGGCCGGCGCCGACGACCAGCACGGGGAGGTCGGAGGTCATCGGGGGGCTCATCCCTGCAGCTCGTCCCAGACCTGGCGGTCACGCTCGGCGGTCCAGATGACGGGACGCTCGATGCCGGAGCACTCGTCCCACAGCCGCTGGACGTCGAAGGGCAGGCAGTGCTCGAAGATCGGCCACCTGCCGTACTTCGGGGCCAGGGCGGTGTGGGTGGCGTCGAAGGCCTGCTTGAGGGTGCCGCCGGCGCGGTGCACGTCGCCGACGGTGCGCTGCATGGTGAGCAGGAAGTCGCGGGTCTGCTCGATGGCGGCGTCCACCTCGTCGCGGCCGCGGGCGATGGCGCCGCGCCCACCGATGAGCTGCTGCGCGCCGAGGGCCTTGACCTTGTCGAGGGTGTCGGCGGCCCAGTCGAAGTGGAACGCGTCGCCGGTGTAGAGCGCGGCCTGGGACTCGACCAGGTCGCCGGCGAAGAGGATCTCGTGCTTGGGGATCCAGGCCACGATGTCGCCCTCGGTGTGCCCGCGGCCGAGGAACTCCAGGACCAGCTCGCCGCGGTCGCCGCCCAGTTCGATGGTGAGCTTGTCGCGGAAGGTCATCGTGGGCCAGGTCAGGCCCGGGATGGACTCCGGCTCCTCGAACAGCCGCGGCATCCGGCCGTACTCGCTCTCCCAGTCCTGCTGGCCGCGCTCGGCGATGAGGTGCCTGGTCTGCTCGGAGCTGACGATGATCTCGGCGTCGAACGCGCTGGCGCCCAGCACCCGGACGGCGTGGTAGTGGCTGAGCACCAGGTAGCGGACCGGCTTGTCGGTGTGCTCGCGCAGCCTGGCCAGCCAGCGCCGGGCGGCCACCGGGGTGGCCAGCGCCTCGAAGCAGACGAGGAAGTCCTCGCCCTCGATCGCGCCGACGTTGGGGTCGCCCTCCGCGGTCAGCGCGTACACGCCGTCGGCGAGCACCTCGAGGGTCTGCTCCTTCACGCCCAGGTCGGCGGAGGAGGCGAAGGGCTTCGCGGCCATGGTCGGTCTCCCGAGGATCGGTACTGTCCGATAAACGAATACTGAGTTCTGCTACCGGTCCAAACCGTACGCGGGTGTGGTCGGCGACACAACCCTGCCGAGGGGAGACGACGGCGCCCGGGGCCGCCGGCGGAGTCCTCGGCGACCCCGGGCGCCCGAGCGGTCAGGCGGGTGCGGGCGCCACGTCGGGGCAGCCGGCGCCGGGCGTGGTCAGGGGCGGTGTCCCAGCTCGCCAGCGGCCTCCGGGTGCTCGCGCAGGTACTGCTCGTGGGCCTCGGCCACGCGCAGGTTGTTGCCCCGGGTCTCCCCGGCGATGGTCACCGCGGCGAACGAGACGACGCAGAGCGCCATGATGTAGAGGCCGATCGACCCGGACCAGCCGGTCATCTGGATCAGCAGCTCGGCGATCATCGGGGCGAAGGCGCCGCCGAGGATCGCGCCCAGGGCGTAGCCGATGGAGATCCCCGAGTACCGGACGGCGACCGGGAACATCTCCGCGTACATGGCCGACATCGGGCCGTACGACAGGCCCAGGCCGACGGTCAGCACCAGCAGGGCGATGCCGTAGAGCCAGATGTCGCCGGTGTCGATCAGCAGGAACAGCGGGATCATCCAGACGAAGACCAGCGCGTAGCCGATCTGGAAGGTGCGCACCCGGCCGATCCGGTCGGACAGCGTCCCGCCGTAGAGGGTGAAGACCAGCCAGCCGAACGAGGCCAGCGTGGTCGCCAGCAGCACCGACGTGCGCGCCATCCCCAGCGCCGTGGTCGCGTAGGCGATGAAGAAGGCGATCAGCAGGTACCCCGCGGCGTTGTTCGCCACGAAGATCAGCGCGGTGAGCACGACCTCCTTGGTGTTCTTCCGGAACAGGTCCCGCAGCGGCGCCGAGGACTCCTTCCTCCGCAGCCGCATCTCCGAGAAGACCGGGCTCTCGTCTACCGCCCGCCGGATCAGGTAGCCGATGACGATCAGCACGACCGACAGCAGGAACGGGATGCGCCAGCCCCAGGACGTGAACTGCTCGGGGGTCGTGACCGTGGAGACCAGGTAGAGCACGCCGGTCGCGAGGATCATCCCGATCGGGACGCCGATCTGCGGGTAGGCGCCGAACAGGCCGCGCCGGTTGACCGGCGCGTGCTCGACCGACATCAGGGCCGCGCCGCCCCACTCGCCGCCCGCGGAGAAGCCCTGGAGGACCCGCAGGAGGATGAGCGCCGCCGGGGCGGCCAGGCCGATCTGCCCGTAGGTGGGCAGCAGGCCGATGAGTGCCGTCGAGGCGCCCATCAGCAGCAGCGTGAAGACCAGCATCCGCTTGCGGCCGAGCCGGTCGCCGAACCGGCCGGCGACGATCGCGCCCAGCGGTCGGAACAGGAAGCTGATGCCGATGGTGGCAAGGGAGAGGACGGTGGCCAGGCCCGGGGAGTCCTCGCTGAGCGGTGAGAGGAACAGCGGCGCCAGGACCAGCCCCGCGGCCTGGGCGTAGATGAAGAAGTCGTACCACTCGATGGTGGTCCCGGCGAGGGTGCCCGCGAGGACCTTGCGCTCCTCGGGCGTCATCTTCTCCCGCGGTCGCCGTGCGGTGTCGGTCGTCGCCATGTCGCCGTCCCCCTGGTGCTCGATACTGACCGAGCGGTCAGTTATTTCGCGCGGAACTGTAGCGGCGGTGTGGTCCAGCACACAACGATGCGTTGCCGAACTAAGGGTCGGGCGGTGCCGGCAGGCGGTGGCTCCCGCCGCGCCGACGCCTCCACCCGGCCTGGCCCGGGGGAGCGGCCCGCCGGCCGATCCGGGCCTCGAGGGCCTCCTCGGAGAGCACGACCTGGACCGTCGTGCCGTGGCCGAGCTGCCGGCCGCCGGCGTCGACGGCGGTGCACGCGCAGGTGAGCCGGTTGCCGCGCACCTCGACGCAGCGGGCGGTCACCCGGATCGGGTCACCCACCCAGGCCGGGCCCAGGTGCTCCACCGTCACCGACCGCCCGATGCCGGCCTCGCCGGGGTCGAGGTGGCGCAGCAGCAGCTTGCGCCCGGCCTCCTCGAAGTGCTTGGCCATCGTGTAGGTCGCGTAGACCGGGTGTACGGGGCCCAGCTCGTCGAACCGGACGGTCATCTCCGGTGTCACGACGACGTCGAGCTCCGCGGCGGCCCCGACGGCGACGGGTCTCACGCCGGCACCCAGCGGGCCGGGCGCTTCTCGCGGAAGGCGGCGATCCCCTCCTGCCCCTCGTCGCTGGCGAAGAACCGGGCGGACAGTGCCAGCAGCTCGGGGAACCGCTCGCCCGGCGAGCCCGACCGGGCGCGCAGCAGGCGCTTGGTCTCGGCCAGGGCCAGCGGCGCGCCCCGGCCGAGGGCGTCCACCTGGGCGGCCACGCAGGCGTCGACCTCGCCCTCCGCGACCACCAGGTCCACCAGGCCGCCGGCCAGCGCCGTCGCGGCCTCGAACACCTCACCGGTCAGCATCAGCCGGTGGGCGACGTTGGGCAGCATCCGCGGCAGGCACACCGCGGAGATGACCGCCGGCACGACGCCGACCCGGACCTCGGTGAACGCGAACGTCGCCGAGGTCGCGGCGACCACGACGTCGCAGGCTGCCAGCAGGCCGACGCCGCCGGCCCGGGCCGGCCCGCGGACGGTCGCCACCACGGGCTTCGGGAACTCCCAGATCGTCTCCAGCAGCGCCGGGAACTCGTTGACGCCCTGGTCCGCCGCGGCCCCTCCGGCGGCCTCGGCCAGGTCCATGCCCGAGCAGAACACCCGGCCGGTGTGGTCGAGCACGACGACCCGGACGGCGTCGTCGGCCCGCGCGTCGGTGAGGGCGGTCCGCAGCTGGGCCCGCATCGGCCGGGACAGCGCGTTGCGGTTGGCGGGGGAGTCGAGGATCAGGGTGGCGACGCCGCCGGCGACCTCGACGCGCAGCACCTGCTCGGCGCTCACGCGTCGAAGTCCACGGTGACGGTCTCCGACAGCGGCACCGACTGGCAGGTGAGCACGTAGCCGGCCTCGACCTCCTCGGGCTCGAGGGCGTAGTTGCGCCGCATCTGCACCTCGCCCTCGGTGACCCGTGCCCGGCAGGTGCCGCACACCCCGCCCTTGCAGGCGAAGGGCAGGTCGCCGCGCACCTTCTGCGCCGAGTCGAGGACCGGCACGTCGCGGGGGAGGGCCAGGGTGGTGGTCCGCCCGTCGAGGACGACGGTCACCTCGCTGCTCGGTCCGGTGACGGTCTCCTCGTCACCGCGGACCGGCTCCGGTGGGACGTCGTCGACGTAGAACAGCTCCTGGTGCACCTTCTCGGCCGGGACGCCGAGCTCGGCCAGGAGCTCCCGGGCGTCGCCCACCATCCCGTGCGGGCCGCACAGCCACCAGTGGTCGACGTGCTCGGCGTCCACCAGGTTGTCGACGAGGGTCCGCAGCCGCGCCCGGTCGAGCCGGCCGCTGGTCACCTCGGCGTCCCGGGGTTCGCGGGAGAGGACGTGCACCAGCTGCAGCCGGGTGCCGTAGCGGTCCTTCAGGTCGGCGAGCTCGTCGGCGAACATGACCGTGTTGGTGCGCCGGTTGCCGTAGAAGACGGTGACCGTGGACTCCCCGTCGCGCAGCACGCTGGCGGCCAGCGAGAGCGCCGGGGTGATCCCGGAGCCGGCGACGACGAAGACGTGGTCGGCGGGCACCGAGAGGTCGGCGGTGAAGGTGCCCGACGGCGGCAGCACCTCGATCCGGTCGCCCGGGCGCACCGAGTGCACCAGGTAGGAGGAGAAGAACCCGCCGGGCACCTCCCGGACGCCGACCCGCGGCGGGGCGCCGACCGGGGCGCAGATCGAGTAGGACCGGCGCTCGTCGCGGTCGCCGTCCACCCGGCGCAGGGTGAGCGCCTGGCCGGGCTTGAACGCGTAGTCCTCGGCCAGCTCCGGGGGCACGTCGAAGGTCACCGCGACGGCGTCGTCGGTGAGCTGCTCGACGCGGGCGACCGTCAGCGGGTGGAACTGCGGCCTGCGCCGCGCGGGGGCCTCGGCGGTGGTCACTCAGATCTCCTTGACGTGCTCGAACGGCTCCCGGCAGCTGCGGCAGCGGCGCAGGGCCTTGCAGGCGGTGGCGCTGAACTCGCTGAGCTCCTCGGTGTCGGACGAGCCGCACACCGGGCAGGCCGCGGTGCGGCGGGTCGGCCCCAGCTGCAGCGGCACAGGCCCGGCGGGCCGGGCGGGCGCCCTCCCCGGAGGGGCGATGCCGCCGGCGGCGAGCTTGCGGCGGCCCTCCTCGCTGATCCAGTCGGTGCTCCACGCGGGGGAGAGCACGGTGCGGACCTCGACCTCGGGGAAGCCGGCCCGGTGCAGCGCGTGCAGCAGGTCGGCGCGCATCGTGCCCATCGCCGGGCAGCCGGTGTACGTCGGGG
This sequence comes from Geodermatophilus sp. SYSU D00079, assembly GCF_054050635.1. NCBI lineage: Bacteria > Bacillati > Actinomycetota > Actinomycetes > Geodermatophilales > Geodermatophilaceae > Geodermatophilus > Geodermatophilus sp. SYSU D00079. The sequence goes on from NZ_JBJGZS010000002.1 coordinate 291,153, forward strand.
TGAGCTCGACGACGACGGTGCCGTCCTCGACCCTGACGTCGCGGAGGACGCCGAGGTCGGCGAGGGTCAGCATCGGCAGCTCGGGGTCGGTCACCGTCCCGGCCACAGAACGAGCCCGGTCGACCGAGGGGCCATTGTGGCCACTCCGGCCGCCCGCCGAGGGGCCTTCGTGGCCACTTCGGCCCGGCGGGGTGGTCGTGGGCGCGGTCACCAGGTGGCCGCCGGGTGCCGGCGGGCCAGGCCCTGCAGCGTGGCGAGCAGCCCGGGCAGCTCCGCGGTGTGCTTGCCGGTACGGCCCCGGGGGGCCGCGTCGGCCGGCCAGTCCGGCACCCGCAGCGTCGCCCGGTCGAGCACCTGGGTGAGGACGTCGCGGACCTCGTCGCGGACGTCGGCCGGGTCGACGGCCACGCCGGCCGCGGTGAGGCGGGCCTCGAGCTCGGTGGCGGTGAACACCTCGTCCAGCAGCGGCCAGACGGCGTCGGCGCCGGCCTGCGCGCGGCGGTGCGACTCCTCGGTGCCGTCGCCGAGCCGCAGCACCCAGCGGGCGGCGTGGTCGCGGTGGTAGGCGAGCTCGTTGACGCCCTTGGCCGCGATGGCGGCGACCACCGGGTCCCGCGACTCCCGCAGCCGGCTGAAGACCGCGAGCCGCACGGTGGCGGCCACGAGCAGCCGCACCATCGTCTGCGCGAAGTCACCGTTCGGGGCCTCGACCAGGTCGGTGTTGCGGAACTCGTCGGGGTCGCGGAAGTAGGCCAGGGCGTCCTCGTCGGGGATGGTCCCCGTGGCCCTCTCCCGCGAGCGGCCGAGCACGCCCACCGACCCGGCGCGGGCCAGCAGCAGCCGGGCCTGGCCGAGCAGGTCGAGGGCGACGTTGGCGATCGCCACCTCCTCCTCGAGCTCCGGCGCGGCGGTGATCCACTGGGTCAGCCGCTGGGCCAGCACCAGGGCGTCGTCGCCCAGCATGAGGCAGTACCACCCGAGGTCGGCCGGGTCGATGCCGTCGGGGACGGTGGTGTCGACGCCGGCCAGCGGCTCGTCGAACCCGGTGCCGAACGCCCAGTGCCCGTGGTCGTCACCGGCGTTGGCCAGTGAGTCGTAGACCGTCTCTTCGTGCGCCACGCAACGGCTCCTTGCCTGGATGACGGATGGTGGCGGCCCCCTCCCGGGGCCCCGACGCCGCGAGGGACGAGCGGGGGTGGGGAGGGAGGGGCCTCCTACATGTGGGGGACGTCCTCGGGGATCTCGTAGAACGTCGGGTGGCGGTAGACCTTGTCGCCGCTCGGGGCGAACATCGGGTCCTTCTCGTCGGGGCTGGACGCGGTGATGTCGGCGGCCTTGACCACCCAGATGCTCACGCCCTCGTTGCGGCGGGTGTACAGGTCGCGGGCGGCGTGCACGGCCATCTCGTCGTCCGGGGCGTGCAGCGAACCCACGTGCACGTGGTTGATGCCGCGCTTGCCGCGCACGAACACCTCGTAGAGCGGCCAGTCCCGCCGGCTGACCGCCGGCCTCGGCTCGACCGGCACCTCGGGCCCGGTGGGGACGGCGCCGTGGCCGCCCTCGCTGGTGACGTCGGTGGTGCTCACGCGGCCGCTCCCTCGTGCTTGGCGGCGTAGGCGGTGGCGGCCTCCCGGACCCAGGCGTTGTCGTCCCGGGCGGCGCGGCGGCGGGCGATGCGCTCGGCGTTGGCCGGGCCGTTGCCGCTGATGACCCGCTTGAACTCGTCCCAGTCGATGGCGCCGAACCGGTAGTGGCCGCGTTCCTCGTCCCAGGCCAGCTCCGGGTCGGGCAGGGTGACGCCGAGGAACTCCGCCTGCGGCACGCTCATGTCGACGTAGCGCTGGCGCAGCTCGTCGTTGCTGTGCCGCTTGATGCCCCACGCCATCGACTGGGCGGAGTTGGGGCTGTCGTCGTCCGGCGGGCCGAACATCATCAGCGACGGCCACCACCACCGGTCGACGGCGTCCTGGACCATCGCCCGCTGCTCGTCGGTGCCGCGCATCATCGTCATCAGCAGCTCGTAGCCCTGCCGCTGGTGGAAGGACTCCTCCTTGCAGATGCGGATCATCGCCCGCGCGTAGGGGCCGTAGGAGGAGCGGCACAGCGGCACCTGGTTGCAGATCGCCGCGCCGTCGACCAGCCAGCCGATGACACCGACGTCGGCGTAGGTGAGCGTCGGGTAGTTGAAGATGGAGCTGTACTTCTGGCGGCCCTCGATGAGCTTGTCGGTGAGGTCGGCCCGGTCGGCGCCGAGGGTCTCCGCGGCGGAGTACAGGTACATGCCGTGCCCGGCCTCGTCCTGCACCTTGGCCAGCAGGATCGCCTTGCGCCGCAGGCTCGGCGCCGCGAGGAGCCAGTCGCCCTCCGGCTGCATGCCGATGATCTCCGAGTGCGCGTGCTGCGCGATCTGCCGGATGAGCGTCTTGCGGTAGCCCTCGGGCATCCAGTCGCGCGGCTCGATCCGGTGCTCGGCGGCGATCGTGGCGTCGAAGTGCTCCTGCAGCGCGGTCTCGTCAGGGGCGGGCCGTTCCAGGGTGGGTGCCGACATCTCGTTCCCTCGGGTGCGACGCAAGCCAATTACTGACCGGACGGTCGGTAATGAGTCTGCCCGACGGTGAGCGCGGACACAAGCCCGCGCCGCCAGTTCGACCGGAGGGGCTTGACACCGGACCCGTCGAGGGGTTGGTTACCTGACCATCCGGTCGGTATTTCGCTGTCGTGCGGCCCCGACCACCCGGCGACGACGCTCACGACCCACGGAGGCTCCCGCCAATGACCGCCACCAGCGAGACGACCCGGCGCCTCGGGTCGGCGCCCGACCCGGACCTGCTCGACCCCGCCGAGCGCATGGGGGTCGACGAGCTGCGCGCGCTGCAACTCGACCGGCTGCGGTGGAGCCTGCGGCACGCCTACGACAACGTGCCGCACTACCGGCGGGCCTTCGACGCGGCGGGGGTGCATCCCGACGACTGCCGCGACCTGGCCGACCTCGCCCGGTTCCCCACCACCAGCAAGGCCGACCTGCGCGACAACTACCCGTTCGGCATGTTCGCCGTCCCGCAGGAGCAGGTGCGGAGGGTGCACGCCTCCTCCGGCACGACCGGCCGGCCCACCGTCGTCGGCTACACCGAGGGGGACATCGACGTCTGGGCCACGGCCATGGCCCGCTCGATCCGCGCGGCCGGCGGGCGGCCCGGCGACAAGCTGCACAACGCCTACGGCTACGGGTTGTTCACCGGCGGGCTCGGCGCGCACTACGGGGCGGAGAAGCTGGGCTGCACCGTCATCCCCGTCTCCGGCGGCATGACCCCGCGGCAGGTGCAGCTGATCACCGACTTCGAGCCGCGGATCATCATGGTCACGCCGTCCTACATGCTCACCGTCATCGACGAGTTCGAGAAGCAGGGCATCGACCCGAGGACCAGCTCGCTGCAGATCGGCATCTTCGGCGCGGAGCCCTGGACCGAGCAGATGCGCCACGAGATGGAGGAGCGGGCCGGCATCCACGCCGTCGACATCTACGGGCTCTCGGAGGTCATGGGGCCCGGCGTCGCGCAGGAGTGCGTGGAGACCAAGGACGGCCTGCACGTCTGGGAGGACTTCTTCTACCCCGAGGTCATCGACCCGCTGACCGGGGAGGTGCTGCCCGAGGGGGAGCAGGGGGAGCTGGTGTTCACCTCGCTGACCAAGCAGGCCATGCCGGTCATCCGCTACCGCACCCGCGACCTCACCCGGTTGCTGCCGGGGACCGCCCGCCCCGGCATGCGCCGGATGGAGAAGATCACCGGCCGCACCGACGACATGATCATCCTGCGTGGGGTGAACCTCTTCCCGACCCAGATCGAGGAGGTCGTGCTGCGCACACCCGACCTGTCGCCGCACTTCGCCCTCGAGCTGGTCACCCGCGGCCGGATGGACCACCTGGTCTGCCGGGTCGAGGCCCGGCCCGACTGCCCGGCCGAGCGCCGCCCCGCGGCGGCCGCCGAGGTGGCGAAGGGCGTGAAGGACGTCGTGGGCACCAGCATCGAGGTGCTCGTCGTCGACCCCGAGACGCTGCCGCGCTCGGTGGGCAAGCTCAAGCGGCTCACCGACAACCGGGAGCGTGCATGACCTCCACGGCGGATCCGGCCCGGGTCCGGCGCGGCCGGCCCGGCCACTCGCTCGACACGCTGCTGGACACCGCGGTCGCGGTCTTCAACGAGCGCGGCTACGACGCGACGAGCATGGACGAGCTGGCCACCCGGCTGGGCATCACCAAGTCGGCGATCTACCACCACGTGTCGAGCAAGGTCGAGCTGCTGCGGCTGGCCCTCGACCGGGCCCTGGACGCCCTGTTCGCCGTCACGGAGGAGCCCGGTGCGACCACCGGCGCGGCGATCGACCGGCTCGAGCACGTCGTCCGGGGGTCGGTCCGGGTGCTCACCGCGGAGCTGCCCTTCGTCACCCTGCTGCTGCGGGTGCGCGGCAACTCCCCGGTCGAGCAGGAGGCGGTGCAGCGACGTCGCCAGTTCGACCGGATCGTCACCGACCTCGTCCGCGCGGCGGAGGAGGAGGGTGACGTCCGTCCCGACGTGGACCCCGCCGTCACCAGCCGGCTGCTGTTCGGCGCCGTCAACTCCCTCACCGAGTGGTACCGGCCGGACGGCGACCTGTCCGCCGACGCCGTCGCCGACGCCCTCGTCACCACGACCTTCCACGGCCTGCGCGCCAGGCCGTCCTGATCCACCCCGGTGCACCCGTGACCGCCCGCCTGCCTGACAGCCACCTCACCGGGCGGTGGTACGCCGACCACGGCGGGGTCCGCTGGGACGCCGTCGTCGTCGACACCGAGGGCGGGCCGGGGCGACCCACGACGTCCTGAGGATGGTCGCCCGGACTGGCCGCCGTCGGCCGGACCGTGCCGCTCACCCGCGGAGCTCGGCGTTGAGCCGCGCGGCCTGGCGCGTCAGGTGCTCGCGCTCGGGGAGGTCGGGCGCCGCGCGGGCGGCCTCGGCGTAGAGCCGGGCCGCGAGCACCCGGTCCCCGCTCCGCTCGTGCAGGTACGCGGCGGCGGCGGCGTACCGGGGCAGGGCGGGGTCGAGCTCGGCGAGGGCGGCCAGGCCGGCCCGCGGGCCGTCGGCCTCGCCGACCGCGACGGCCCGGTTGAGGCGGGCGACCGGGCTGTCGGTGAGCCGCACCAGCTCGTCGTACCACTCGACGATCTGCACCCAGTCGGTCTCCTCCGCGGTGCGGGCGTCGGCGTGGAGGGCGGCGATGGCGGCCTGGGCCTGGAACTCGCCCAGCCGGTCGCGGGCGAGCGCTGCCTGCAGCACGTCGACGCCCTCGGCGACCAGGCGGGTGTCCCACCGGGTGCGGTCCTGCTCGGCGAGGGGCACCAGGCTGCCGTCGGGGCGGGTCCGCGCCGGGCGCCGTGCGTGGTGCAGCAGCATCAGCGCGAGCAGTCCGTCGACCTCCGCGGAGTCGGTCCGGGCCGCCAGCTGGCGGGTGAGCCGGATCGCCTCGCCGGCGAGGTCGACGTCGCCCGAGTAGCCCTCGTTGAAGACCAGGTAGAGCACCCGCAGCACGGTTGCGACGTCCCCGGGCCGGTCGAGGCGGACGCCGGCGACGGTCCGCTTGGCCCGGCTGATGCGCTGGGCCATGGTCGCCTCCGGCACGAGGTAGGCCTGCGCGATTTGCCGCGTGGTCAGGCCACCGACCGCGCGCAGGGTGAGCGCGACCGCCGAGGCCGGGGAGAGGGAGGGGTGGGCGCACAGGGAGTAGAGCTGGAGCGTGTCGTCCACCTCCCCACCCGGCCCGGGCGCCGGCTCGGCGTCGACGAGCACCTCGCGCCGCCGCCGGGAGGTCTCGGCGCGGGCGGCGTCGAGGAACCGGCGCCAGGCGACGGCCACCAGCCACGCCTTCGGGTCCCGCGGCGGGTCGTCCGGCCACACGCGCACGGCCTCGACCAGGGCCTCCTGCACGGCGTCCTCGGCCGCCGCGAAGTCGGCCCCGCGGCGGCCGAGGACCCCGATCACGGTGGGGATGAGGGCCCGCAGCAGGGCGTCGTCCACCGGGCGTCACTCCGTGATGGTCGGCGGCGCGGCCAGGAACGGGCGCACCTCCAGCCACTCGTGGATCGGCTCGCCGCCCGCCCCCGGGGCCGCGGACAGCTCACCGGCCAGCTCGATCGCCCGCTCTCGCGTCTCGACGTCGATGACCATCCAGCCGGCGATCAGGTCCTTGGTCTCCGCGAACGGGCCGTCGGTGACCGGCGGCCGCCCGCCGCCCTCGGAGCGGACCCACACGCCCTCCGGGGAGAGGGCCTGCCCGTCGACGAACTCACCGGTGCGCTCCAGTCGAGCGGCGAAGTCCTGCATGTACCGGACGTGCGCGGTGACCTCCTCCGGCGTCCACTGGTCCATCGGCACGTCGTTGACCGCCGCCGGCGCGCCCCGGTAGTGCTTGAGCAGCAGGTACTTGGCCATGTCGTCCTCCTGGTGGGGTACGGCCCATCGTGGCCGTGTGCACTGCGGGGACGGAGCCGCGTGCCGGTTCTCGACACCCCGCCGTCGACTTCCTCCGTGGACCGCGCCCGCTACGCCGTCCAGGAGATCGGCAGGCGCTTCACGCCGCGCTGGAAGTTCGACCGGAGCAGGGCCGGCGGTCCGTCGAGCCGCAGGTCGGAGGTCCGCCGCAGCAGCTCCCCGAACAGCGCCCGCATCTGCACCCGTGCCAGCTGGCCGCCGAGGCAGAAGTGCGGGCCGTGGCCGAAGGACAGGTGCGGGTTGGGCGCCCGCCGGACGTCGAAGGCGTCCGGGTCGGGGAACACCGCCTCGTCCCGGTTGGCCGAGGTGAAGGAGACGACCACCTTGTCCCCGGCCCGGATGCGGACGCCGGCGAGGTCGACGTCGACCGTCGCGGTGCGGCGGAACACCATCACCGGCGTCCACCACCGCAGCATCTCGTCGACCGCGCCGGGCAGCAGCGACGGGTCGGCGCGCAGCGCGGCCAGCGCGTCCGGGTGCTGCAGCAGGGCGATGAGCCCGCCCGGCAGGCCGTTGCGCAGCGTCTCGTTCCCGGCGACGGCGAACAGCCAGAACATGTTCTCGAACTCGGCGTCATTGACCGCACCGCCGTCCTCGTCGACCTGGGCGAGCAGGATCGACATGACGTCCGAGCCGGGCGAGCGGCGCTTCTCCTCGGCCAGCAGCCGGGCGTAGGCGTAGAGGTCGGGCATGCCGGCGCGGGTGCGCGGGTCGGGCATCCGCCCGCCCGGGCCGGGCGCCGGGCGCAGGGCGACGGCCGCCCGGGCCATCGCCGTCCCCCCGGTGCCGTCGAAGGCCGACGAGGTGGCGTAGTCGGGGTCCTGCCAGCCGATGACCCGGTTGGACCAGTCGAACATCAGCCAGCGGTCCTCGGCCGGCACCCCGAGGACGTCGGCGAGGGTGAGCAGCGGGAGGTCCGCGGCGACGTCCTTGGCGAAGTCGCACCGGCCCTCGGCCGCGCCGTCGACCATCCGCTCGACCAGCCGCGCCGCCGTCGCCTCGATCGAGGCGGTCAGCGCGGCGACGGCCCGCGGGGTGAACGACCGGGTGAGCAGCCGCCGCAGCCGGGAGTGGTCCGGCGGGTCCATGTTGAGCATCATCCGGCGCACCCAGGCGAGGTCCGCGGCGTCCCGGACCTGGGTGGCGCCCAGCCACGAGGAGAACGTGGCCGGGTCCCGCAGCACCCGCTCGACGTCGGCGTGCCGCAGCACCAGCCAGAAGCCCGGGCCGGCCGGCTGCCCGTGCAGCGCGGGCTCCTCGACCCAGGTCACCGGCGTCTCCGCGCGCAGCCGGCGCAGCAGGTCGAACGGCGGACCGTCCTCGTAGGTCGCCGGGTCGACGAGGACGGCGGGATCCAGTGCCGCTGACGCCATGTCCGCTCCTGGGGGTCGGCTCCTGGAGGGTCAGGAGTAGGTGTGGAAGCCCTTGCCGGTCTTGCGGCCGAGCTCGCCGGCCGCGACCTTGTCCCGCAGCAGCTGCGGCGGGGCGAACCGCTCGCCCAGGGTCCGGTGCAGGTACTCGGCGATCGCCAGCCGGACGTCGAGGCCCACCAGGTCGGTCGAGCGCAGCGGCCCCATCGGGTGCCGGTAGCCCAGCTCCATCGCGGTGTCGATGGCCTCGGCGTCGGCCACGCCCTCCTCGAGCATCCGAATCGCCTCCAGGCCCAGCAGGACGCCGAGCCGGGAGGAGGCGAAGCCGGGGGAGTCCCGCACCACGACGTCGGTCTTGCCCAGCGCCCGCACCCAGCCGCTCGCCGTCCCGACGAGGTCCGGGTCGGTCTCCCGGGCGACCACGACCTCCACCAGCTTCGACGCCGGCACCGGGTTGAAGAAGTGCAGGCCCAGGAACCGGGCGGGACGCTCCAGGGCCGCGGCCAGCTCGGTCACCGACAGGGAGCTGGTGTTGGTGGCCAGGACGGCGTCGGGCCCGACGGCGGTCTCGGCGGTGCGCAGCACCTCGGCCTTGAGGTCGGCCCGCTCGGGAACCGCCTCCACCACGAGGCCGGTGGCCGCGTCGAGCTCGGCGGCGGAGTCGAGCAGGGTCAGCCGGCCGAGGACCGTCGCGACGTCGTCGGTCAGCTTCCCTCGGCGGGCGGCCTCCTCCAGGCCGTCCGCGACGCGCCCGCGCGCGGCCTCCGCGGCCGCGCCGCCGGCCTCCACGACGGCGACCTGCGCGCCGGCGGTGAGGAACGCCTGCGCGATGCCGGCGCCCATGCGCCCACCGCCGACCACGCCCACCCGGGCGGGGACGCCGCTCATGCCCGCTCCACGGACTGGGGGACCTCGGTGGACCGGTGGGACATCGACGCTCCTCGGACGTGGGCGGGCGGCGCCGACCGGCACCGACTTCCCGACCAAACGTTCAGTAAATGAGGTCCGAAAGTCTCGCGCACCCGCCCGGGTCCGTGCAAGCCCCGGCGCCCGGGTGCAGCGGTCGCCCCGGGTGGTCTGTCGGGTCGGCCACACCGCGGCCGGAGCGGCGTGCCGGTGGCCTAGCCTCGGACCGGCCGCAGAACCAGCCCCGGTCCGGGGCGCCCGACGTGGGGAGAGCTCTCATCGCCCGGAGTCGACCCCCGGTCCACCCGCACCGGGTGCGCAGCGCGGACGGGACGGTCCTGCGCGCGTGGTCCAACGACCAGGACGGACTGCCGGTCCTGGTGTGCAACGGTCTCGGCGCCTCACCCGCGGCGTGGGCCGACGTCCTCGCCCCGGGCAGCGGGTTCCGGGTGGTCGGCTGGGACCACCGCGGACTGGGCGGCTCGGAGCGGCCGGCCGACGCCGCCCGGGTCCGGGTCGAGGACCACCTCGCCGACGCCCGTGCCGTCCTGGACGCCTTCGACCTCCCGCCGGCGCTCGTCGTCGGCTGGTCGCTCGGGGTGAACGTCGCGTTCGAGCTGGCCCTGGCCGAGCCGCAGCGGGTCCGCGGCGTGCTGGCCGTGGCCGGCGTGCCCGGCGGCAGCTCCGCCTCGCTGTTCGGGTCGCTCGGGGTGCCGCGGCGGCTGCGGCCCTCCGCCGGCCGGCACGGCAGCCGGCTGCTGCCGGTGGTGGGCCCGCTCCTGCCGCTGGTCACCGCGGGCCTGCAGCAGTGGCAGCCGCTGCTGGCGATGGCCGGCGCCGACCCCGCGGCCCCGGAGGCCACCCGGCTGGCCGGCCTGCTCGAGGTCGCCCACGAGTTCGCCGGTCAGGACTGGTCGTGGTTCCGGCACCTGGCCGTCGCGGCCGCCGACCACGCCCCCCTCGACCTGTCGCCGCTGGACCGGCCCGCCACCTTCCTGGCCGGCCGCTACGACGTGCTCGTCGACGTCGCCGACGTGCGGGCGGCCGCCGCGGCCGTGCCCGGCGCCCGGTACCGCGAGTACCCGGCGTCGCACTTCCTGCCGCTCGAGCGCCCGGACGCGGTGCTGGACGAGCTGCGCCGGCTCGCCGGGGTGTGCGCCGCCCGGGCGTGAGGGCGGCTACCCGAGCCCGGCGGCCAGGACCGGCTCGACCCGGGCGGCCGCCGCGAGCAGCGCGCCGTCGTCCCCGGGCAGGGACTCCAGCGACAGGCCGATCGGCAGCCCGGCGGCGCTCGTGCCGGCCGGCAGCGAGATCGACGGCATGCCGGCGGTCGACCCCGGCCCCGTGTTGCGGATCGTGGTCAGGAAGACCGGCACCTGCCGCCCGTTGAGCTCCGTCGTGTCGTCGTCCCCGACCGGCGGCGCCGGCAGCGGCACCGTCGGGTAGACCAGCGCGTCGAGGCGCGCGCCGTCCGCGGGACGCAGCGCGGCGGCGTAGGCCCCGCGCAGCCGCTCGCGGACGGCCAGCTGCTCCCGGTAGACCTCCTCGGTCACCGAGCCGCCGGCGGCCAGCTCCAGGGCCCCCCGGACGTCGGGGGAGGCCACCTGGGCGAGGACGTCGGCGAGGGTCAGCCGGCTCTCGGGTCCGGGCAGGGTGGCGAGGTAGGCCGGCAGCTCGCGGGCGATCTCGAAGAAGACGATCGGGAACCCGCACTCCGCGTCCAGCTCGTGCGCGTCGGCGACGCAGACCTCGACCAGCTCCACGCCGGCGTCGGCCAGCCGGTCCAGTGCCCGCTGCGTCGTGGCCGCGACGTCCGGGTGGAGGTCGTCGTGGAAGCCGGTCCGGGGGACGCCGAGCCGCAGCGGCCGGTCCAGCGGAGCGGGGGCGGGCTGCCCGGTGACGAGCTCGTCGACCAGCGCGGCGTCGGCGACGGTCGTGGCGAGGACCCCCGCGGTGTCCCGGGTGCCGGAGATCGGCACCGTGCGGCCGCTGCCCCAGCGGCCGACCGTCGGGCGCCAGCCGACCAGGCCGCAGTGCGCCGCCGGCACCCGCACCGAGCCGCCGGTGTCGGTGCCCAGCGCGACCGGGACGACGCCGACGGCGACCGCGACCGCGGACCCGCCGGAGGAGCCGCCGGCCGAGCGGCTGGGGTCGTGCGGGTTGCGGACCGGGCCGAAGGCGGCGTTGTTGCTGGTGACGCCGAGGGCCAGCTCGTGCAGGTTCGTCTTGCCGACCACCGCGGCCCCGGCCGCCCGCAGCCGCCCGACCGCGTGCTGGTCGCGGCCCGGCCGGGAGTCGCGCAACGCCGGCGTCCCGCCGGTGGTGGGCAGGTCGCGGGTGTCGAGGTTGTCCTTCACCGCCACCGGGACGCCGGCCAGCGGGCCCGTCCCGCCGGACAGCGGTCCGGTCCCGCCGGCCAGGGGATCGGCGAGGGAGGTGAAGGCACCCAGGTGGGCGGTCTCCCGTGCCCGGTCCAGGCTCCGGGCGAGCACCTCCTCCGCGGACGTGGTCGCGATGCGCTGCCGGACCTGGTCGATCGTCTCCACGTCGTCCCCTCCCGCCCGAGCCGGTGGACGGCTGCGGTGCGGCGTCATCCTGCCGGTCGCGGAGCTACCGTGGCGCCGTGCGGATCGCCTCCCTGCTGCCGGCCGCGACCGAGATGGTGACGGCGCTGGGGCTGGCCGACCGGCTGGTCGCGGTCACCTTCGAGTGCGCCGCCGAGGCCCGGCGGGGCCGCCCGGTCGTGGTCGACACCGCGCTCCCGCCGGGCCTCCCGCCCGGGGAGGTCGACGCCTGGGTGCGCGGGCGGGTAGCCGCGGGGCTGCCCCTGTACGAGCTCGACCGTGCGGCGCTCGCGGCGACGGACCCGGACGTGGTCCTCACCCAGGACCTCTGCCGGGTCTGCGCGCTCCCGGCCGCGACGGTGGAGGAGGCGTGCCGGGCGATCGGCACCGACGCCGAGGTCGTCTCGATCGACCCGCACACCCTGGACGAGGTGCTGGACGCCCTCGTGGCGGTCGGGCGCGCGGCCGGCGTCCCCGACGTCGCGGCGGGCCTGGTGACGGGACTGCGCGGCCGGTTGGCCGCCGTCGAGCACGCGGTCGCGGGCCGGGCCCGGCCGCGGGTGCTGGTCCTGGAGTGGACCGACCCGCCGTACCTGCCGGGCCACTGGGTGCCCGAGCTCGTCCGCCGGGCGGGGGGTGAGCCGGTGGGCGCCGTCGACGGCGGCCGCAGCGTCGCGGTGGACTGGGCGGACCTGCCGGCGGCCGACCTCGTCGTCGTCGCGCCGTGCGGCCTGGACCTGGCGGCGGCCCTGGAGCAGTGCGCGGCGGTGGCGCAGCGGCTGCCGGGGGTGCCCCTGCTGGCGATCGACTCCGCCGCCCACGTGGTGCAGGCCGGGCCGGGGCTCGTCGACGGGGTCGAGGCCCTCGCCTGGGCGCTGCACCCCGGCGCCGTCCCCGAGCCGCCGGCCGGGCGGGTGGCCCGGCCGGCGGCCTGAGCGCACGTCACCGCCCCCCGGGGGCTGCTCCCTGCAGCGGCGCGACACCGGCGACCGGGACACCGAAGCGGCCCAGTCCGACGGCGTCGCGCGGGTCGTCGGTGAGGACGAGCGCCGAGCCGACACCCAGGTCCCGCAGCACGTGCGCGGCCAGGCGGTGTACCTGGGCCGGTGCGTCCCCGCCGTCCTCGCACCGCGGCCGGCCTCCCCGCAGGTGGACCAGGACGCCGCGCCCCGCCGCGCGCACCGCGGTGAGCGCGGCGTCCAGGTCGCCGGCGCAGCTGCACTGCACCGACCCGAGCAGGTCCCCGGCCAGGCACTCGACGTGCACGCGGACGGGCACCGCGTCCCCGCCGGCGACGTCCCCGGCGACGACGGCCAGGTGCTGGGTGCCGTCGACGGCGTCGACGTAGACGTGCCGACGGAACTCCCCGTGCCGGGTGGTCAGCGCGGCGGTGCCGGCCGGCCGCACCGGGGACTCGACCCGCTCGCGGTGCCGGACGACGTCGGTCACGTCGACGTCGGCGAGGGCGTCCAGGGCCGGGGGCAGCGGTTCGTACCCCGACTCGGGCACCGCCGCCAGCACCGCCGCGGGCACCAGGCCGGCCAGGCGGCAGAGGTCGGTCGCGGCCTCGGGGGGCGCCGGGCGCTCCAGCACGCCACCCGGGCGCACCCGCACCGGCACGACGTGTCCCGGGCGGACCAGGTCGGCCGGGGTCGTCGACGGGTGGGCCAGCGCGCGGGCGGTGCGGGCCCGCTCCAGGGCGGAGATCCCCGTCGTCAGCCCGGCGCAGGCGTCGACGGAGACGGCGAAGGCCTCGCGGCCGGCGTCGTCGGCCTCCATCAGCGGGATGTCCAGGGCGGCCAGGCGTTCGCCCTCCAGGGCCACGCAGGCGAACCCGCTGCTGTAGCGGACCAGCAGGGCCATGGTCTGGCCGGTGACCCGCTCGGCGGCGATCACCAGGTGCCGCTCGCCGGCGCAGGTGAGGACCACCGGCTCGCCCCGTCGCAGCGCGGCCAGGGCGCCGGGCACCCCGTCGACCCGGTCGGGGCACTCCGCCAGCACGGTCATCGCCCGGCCCCCTGCCCGGCAGGCACCGCGACGTCGCGGCGCGCCGACACCAGCTCGGCGAAGCGCACGACCTCGTCCGCGACGGTGTGCAGCTGCTCGAGGACCCGCTGGTCGCTGCACGCGCCGTCGGCGAAGCTGCACTGGGCGGAGTTGATGGCCGCGCCGTAGGGGGTGACCCACCCGCGGAGGGCGTGCACGATCGCCCGCAGGGCGGTCAGCGTGGTCACCGAGGCCTGCCAGCCGTAGGCGGTCACGATGAGCCCGACCGACCGGTCGGCGAGGTAGGGCAGCCGGTCGTCCCGCATGTCCTCGGTGTAGTCCAGGGCGTTCTTCACCAGGCCCGACAGCGAGCCGTGGTAGCCCGGCGAGGCGACGATGACCCCGTCGGCCCGGCGCAGCTCGGCGACGAGGTCCTCGGCCACCGGGCCACCGCTGCCGGACTCCGGGGCGTACATCGGCAGCTGGGCGAGCTCCGCGCCGGAGAAGACGCGGGTCGTGGCGCCGAGGGCCTCCGCGCGGCGCACCGCGGTGCGCAGCGCCTGCTCGCTGGACGAGCCGGGACGCACCGTGCCGCCGAGGCCCACGATGTGCAGTGGCCGTCGCCGGTCGCCGCCCGGTCCGGCGGCGGTCGCCGGGTCCACCTCAGGCCCCCGCCGGCACGGCCGGCCGGCTCGCGGCGGCGACCCGTCGCTGGCTGACCTGCGGTGTCCAGTGGTCGGGCTGGTCGGCCCACAGGTCGCGCAGCTGCGGGATGACCTGGGTGCCGAACAGGTGGGTGTTCTCGGCCGCGGTCTCCTCGGGGAGGTTGCCCATGTGCAGCGACGCGATGAGCTGCCCGACGCGCAGCTCGGTCGCCAGCTCGCGCAGTCGCTGGGCCACCCGGTCGGGCGTGCCGGCGACGATGTAGCCCTTCTCGTCGTACTCCCAGAAGCTCATCTCCCCGCGGACGGCCCGCTCCCGGTCCGCGGCCGCTGCCGGGTTGGTGGTGTGCTTCAGCGTCTGCGCGAGGGACTGGGTCGAGTTGTAGCCGGGCGGGGTCGCGTACCGCATGGCGGGGTTGCGGACCCGCTGGAAGTACTTGACCGCCTCGTAGTACTTCGCCTCGGCCTCGGCGTCGGTGTCGGCCACGCAGACCAGCTGGGTGAAGGCCATGCGGTGCGGGTTCATGTCGCCGTCGTGGGCGGCGACGTAGTCCCAGTAGCCGTCGACCAGCGGCTTGGCCGCCTGCAGCCCGGAGAAGGAGAGGTGGCCGTAGCAGTAGTTCTCCCGCGTCACGAGCTCCCACGTCTCCACGCTGCTGGACCCGGGGATCCAGATGGGCGGGCGCTGCTGGATCGGCCGCGGCCAGACGTTGACGTAGCGCAGCTGGGTGTACTTGCCGTTGAACGCGAACGGCTCCCGCTCCTCCCACGCCCTCAGCACCAGCCGGCGCGCCTCGTGGAAGCGGTCCCGCAGCTCCACGGGGATCCGGGCGTAGGCGAAGGCCGAGTCCATCGGGGTGCCGAAGACGAAGCCGGCGATGAGCCGGCCCTCCGACAGGCAGTCCAGGTAGGCCATCTCCTCGGCGACGCGGGTCGGCGGGTTGTAGAGGGCCAGCGAGTCGCCGATCACCAGGATCGCCGCGTTCTGGGTGCTGCTCGCGAGGCTCGCGGCGAGCAGGTTCGGCGACGGGGTCATCGCGAACGGCGTCTGGTGGTGCTCGTTCACCGCCAGGCCGTCGAAGCCGTCGCGGTCGGCCTGCTGCATGAGGCGGATGAACATCCGGTAGTTCTCGCCCACCCGGCCGGAGTCGGCCATGTCGATGGGGCTGTCCACCCATCCACCTTGGCCGGGCGCCGGGAACTGGTCCGGCAGACCGTCGTACGTCACTTCCGCGAACCAGTGGAACTTCATCGTCGCCTCATCCCGGACTGTCGCGTCCTCGTCGTCCGCTACGAACGGGCCCACTGTCGAACGCCGCGGTGGAGCGGGACAACGGAGGTCCGTCCACTCGTGTCCCGACAACGGTGGGCAGTGTCACACCCACAGGACGGTCGCCCGTGGACGGCGGACGGCGCGGGGCCATGTGGAGAGATGTCCACTCTGCTGGGCTGAGGAGTGTGTGGAACCCCCTGTTGCGGACGTGCGGCTGTTCCCACACTGGGTGAGGACGTGAGGTCGGTCACAGCGCGTACTCGCGCGGGTGGACCCCTCCGACCCGGTGGGCGTCTGTCGTAGCGTGACCGACCACGGAGGTGATCCGGGCCACATGACGCGTGCACCTGTCACGATGACGAACGGACGACCACCCCGCGCGACCGTCCCGGCCGCGCGCACCGGGGCGCCTCCGCGCCCAGGTCCGGCCGGCGCGGTGGCGCACCGGGCCGTCGCCCACCTGCTGCGCCTGCTGGCCGAGGAGGCGCCTGCCGAGGCGTTCGACCGGCTGTCCCGGAGCCTGCTGGACGCGACGGTCCCCGCCGACCGGGACGCCGCGCTGACCGCGCTGGCACGGGCCGGTCGGGTCCGGGAGCTGCTCTCCCACCGGAAGAACCGGGAGAAGGAGACCCAGGCGCTGTACGAGACCGCCCGGGACCTCGCCTCGTTGCGGGACGGCGAGCAGGTCCTGGAGGCGATCCTGCAGCGGACCCGTCAGCTGCTGGGGACCGACGCCGCCTACCTGGCCCTCGTGGACCCCGACACCGGCGAGGCCTACATGCGGCTGACCCTCGGCACGGTCACCACGCCGATCCAGTCGGTGCGCCAGCGCCCGGGGCAGGGCATCGGGGGCCGGATCATCAGCACCGGCCGGCCGTTCGCGACCGCCAACTACCGGCAGGACCGGAGCCTGGACCGTGACCCCTCGGTCGTGGACGCGGTCGTCGAGGACGGGATCGTCGGCATCATCGGTGCCCCGCTGCGGGTCGGCGGGGACGTGGTGGGGGCGCTGTTCGGCGCCAACCGCTACGAGCGCTCGTTCGCGCCGTCGGAGATCGCGCTGCTGTCCTCCCTGGCCGACCACGCGGCGATCGTCATCGAGAACGTCCGGCTCTTCGAACGCGCCGAGCGGACGGCCGAGGAGCTGCGGACGGCCAATGCGCAGCTGCGGGTGCAGGGGCAGGCGCTCGAGCGCGGCACGTCGGCGCACGGGCAGCTGATGCGCACGGTGCTCCGGCGGGCGGACCTGGCGGAGCTGATCGACGCGATCGGCGGCATCCTGGAGGGCGCGGTCGCGCTGGTCGACCCCAACGGTCAGGTGGTGGCCAGCACCCGGCCCGGCGACGGCCTGTCCGTCGGCGAGCTGTCGCCCGCCGCCGGTGCCGAGCCGGCCGCCACCGCCCGGCCCGGCGCCGCCCACCGACTGGACGGGGCGGCCGACGACGGGACCGAGCGGTGGGCGGTGCCCGTCCAGGCCGGGCCGGACTCGTTCGGGCACCTCGTGTTCGCCGCCGGCAAGCCGCTCCTCGAGGCGGACGTGCGCATCCTCGAGCGCTCCGCGCAGACGGCGGCGCTCCTGCTCCTCATGGAGCGCCAGGCGGCGGTGTCCGAGCAGCACGTGCGCGGCGAGGTCATCGCCGACCTGCTCGCCGAGCGCGAACCCCGCTGGGACTCGTTCTCCCGGCGGGCCAAGCGCGCCAGCGGCATCGACTTCGACGTCCCGCACTCGGTGCTCGTGCTGACCGCCGCCGGGGTGTCGCGGCGGCGGCTGCTCCGGGCGGCGGCGGACTACGCGGCGACGCGCCGCGGCCTGGCCAGCGAGCACGCCGGGAAGGTGGTGCTGCTGCTGCCCGGGGTGGACGCGGCCACCGCGGGCCGCGCGGTGAAGCCCCAGCTGGACCGGATGACCGGCGGCGAGGTCACCTGCGGCGTCGCCGGCCCGGCCACCTCGGCGGCGGCCGTGCGCCGGCTGTACCGCAGCGCCGACCGGTGTCACCGGCTGCTCCTGGCTCTGGGGCGGGAGGGCCAGGCCGGCGGCGTCGAGGACCTCGGAGTCATCGGACTGGTGCTCAGCGGCACCTCGCGCGAGCAGTTGGAACAAGTGCTCGCCGAGACCCTCGGCCCGATCGTCCGCTACGACGCGCAGCACGGGACCCCCCTGGTCGAGACGCTGACGGTGTTCTTCGCGGCCGGGCAGAACCCGCGGGCGGCGGCCCGCTCGCTGCGGGTGCACCCCAACACCGTCTACCAGCGCCTCGAGCGGGTCGACGCCGTGCTCGGACACCGGACGTGGCGGGAGCCGGCGGGTGCGCTGACCATGCAGATGGCCCTCCAGCTCCACCGGGTCGTCGAGCAGGTCCCGATCGAGGTGCTGGTCGGCACGTGAGCGGTCCTGGTCCCCGTTCCGGCCGGCCGGCCGCACCGTCCGACGTGCTGGCGCGGCTGCTCGACGTGCTCGCCGAGGAGGGACCGGTCGCGGAGATCGACGCCCTCGCCGCGCGGGTGCGCGACGCCCCTGACGTCCCCGACCGCCAGGTGCTGCTGCTCGCGG
Organism: Geodermatophilus sp. SYSU D00079; assembly: GCF_054050635.1. NCBI lineage: Bacteria > Bacillati > Actinomycetota > Actinomycetes > Geodermatophilales > Geodermatophilaceae > Geodermatophilus > Geodermatophilus sp. SYSU D00079. The sequence goes on from NZ_JBJGZS010000002.1 coordinate 308,989, forward strand.
CCGAGGACGCCCGCCGCGTCCGGCACCTGCTGGCCCAGCGCGAACGGCGCGAGGCCGAGATGCAGGCCCTGTACGAGACGGCGCGCGACCTGACCTCCCTGCGCGACGTCGACGGCACCCTGCACGCCATCGTGGACCGGGTGCGCCGGCTGCTGGGGGCCGACCTCACCTACATCGCGCTGGTCGACGAAGAGACCGGAGACGCGTACATGCGGGTCACCTCCGGCGCGAGGACGGCACCGATCGAGACGGTCCGCCAGCGCCCGGGCCAGGGCATCGGCGGCCGCGTCATCGAGACGGGGCAGGCCATCGCCACCGACGACTACCTGGCCGACCCCCGCCTCTCGCTCTCACCCGCGGTCGCCGCCGCCGTCCGCGAGGAGGGCATCGTGGGCATCGCCGGCGTCCCGATGAAGCTCGGCTCCCGGGTCGTCGGGGCCCTGTTCGCCGCCGACCGTCGTCGGCGGACGTTCGACCAGGCGGAGATCGCGCTGCTGTCCTCCCTGGCCGACCACGCGACCGTCGTCATCGAGAACGCCCGGCTGTTCGCCGGGATGCGGGCGTCCACCCGTGAGCTGCGGGAGGTCAACAGCCGCCTCTCCGCGCAGCGGCACGTCCTCGAGCGGGCCAGCGCCGCGCACGAGCAGCTCATGCCCCTCGCTCTCACCCGCGCGGACCTCGGCCAGTTCGCCGAGACGGTGAGCCGGATCCTGGGCGGCGCCGTCGAGTTGTCCGACACCGACTCCCGGCTCCTCGCCGCGGCAGACGCCCCCGAGGTCGCCCCCGAGTCACCGGCGTCCGCGGTCGGTGAGGAGGACCCCGATCCCACGCCCAGCTCCGCGGTCGTGCGGGTCCGGGCGGGGAAGGAGACCTTCGGGAGCCTGCGCCTGACCCGCGCCACCCCGATCAGTGACGCGGAGATGCGGACCCTGGAGCGGGCGGCGCAGACGGCGGCCCTGCTGGTGCTGATGGAGCGGCAGACCGCCCTGCTGGAGGAGGAGCTGCGCGCCGAGCTCCTGGACGACCTGCTCGCCGACGGGACCCCGGACCGAGAGGTGGTGCACCGGCGGGCGGAGCGGCTCGGTGTGCTGCGGCCCGGTGAGGCCCAGGTGCTCGTCGTCTGCTCCGCCACAGGGGTGCCGCTGTCGCACCTGCTCAAGGCCGCTGCCGACCTGGCGGCTCGGGCCGGCGGCCTCGCCAGCGAGCACGGCGGGTCGGTGGTCCTGCTGCTGCCCGGCGCGGACGGCGGGGCCGCCGCCCGCACGGTCGCCGCCGAGCTCGGGCAGGCCGTGGGCACCGCGGTGACCGCGGGCGCCTCCGGGCCGGCGGAGACGGGAACCGGCCTGCACGCGTCGCACCGGGAGGCGGCACGCAGCCACCGGCTGCTCCTCGCCCTGGGGCGCGAGGGCGACGGGGCGACGCTGCAGGAGCTGGGCATCGTCGGCCAGATGCTCGAGGGTGCGACGCCCGGGCAGGTGCAGCGGGTGGTCGACCGTGCGCTGGGACCGTTGATCGCCTACGACGCCGAGCACTCGGCAGCCCTCTTCGACACCGTGGAGGCCTTCTTCTCCTGCGGGCAGAGCCCACCGGAGGCGGCGCGCCGGCTGGGGGTGCACGTCAACACCGTCTACCAGCGGCTCGAGCGCGTCGACCGGGTCCTCGGGGGGCCGAGCTGGCGGGAACCGCAAGGAGCACTGGAGATGCAGATGGCGTTGCAGCTCCATCGGGCGTGCGGACCCTCCGCGACGACCGAGCCATCGGCGGCACGCTGAGCGCGGCGGTCCGTCGAGATCGCGCGCTGACCGGTCGCCCCGTCGTCCACCGCGGGATGTGTCGCCCGGCACACACATCCGCCCTGGACAGTGGGCACCTTCCCGTTGTCGCCGATCCGCCGCGGTAGCCACAGTGGTGGTGCCGCCTGCACGGGCGGTGAGGGCAGATGGAGGAGAACGGTCAGCACCCCGGGGTGCGGTCGCACCCGCCACGGGTGGCGACCCCGCCGGTGACCGCGCCGTCGAGCGAGGAGGACAGGATGTTGCTCGGACTCCCGCTCATCACCTGGTTGTTCGTGGTGGTGGGCTTCCTCGCGGCTGTCGTGGCCTCGCTGGTCTTCGCGAAGACCTATCGCTCGGGTACCGACGAGTGGGGCACGCTCGACGACCTCTTCCGCCGGTTCCGCCGGTGACACCCCGCCCGAGCCCCTGAAGCGCGCCACGCGCTCGTGCCGCCCGTCGACGTCACCTCGAAGGCGTGATCCATGAAGTTCGAGCCACTCACCGTCGTAGCGGTCGTCCTCTACGCCTCGATCGTCCTCGGCATCGGCTGGATGTCGATCCGCCGCGTGAAGTCGACGCGTGACTACCTCATCGCCGGAGACGGTTTCGGCAAGTGGGTGGTCTCCTTCGGGGTGGTCGGAGCGGTCCTGAGCGGCGCCAGCCTGCTGGGGAACGCGGGTTCGGGTTACGGCGTGGGCTATGCCCTCTACGTCATGACGCTCGGGCTCAGCTTCCTCGGGCTGACGGCGGCCTACTTCATCCTCGCCAAGCCGATGACGGTCATCGCGAAGCGGCACGAGGTGTACACGCTGCCGGACGTGCTCTCGCTGCGCTATGCCGACAGCCGGGCCGTCCGGGTGCTGTCGGCACTCGCGGTCGTGCTGGGTTGCTACATCTACCTCGTCGTCCAGTTCGTCGCCATCGCCTACGTGGGCGTGACCATCTTCGGGTGGAGCCCGGGCTTCTCCATCCTCGCGGGCGGGCTCTTCGTCGTCCTCTACTCGATCGGCGGCGGCATCGTCGCGACGATGTGGGCGAACCTCTTCCAGATGATCGTGCTGGGGATCTTCGCCATCGGCATCGCGGTCTACGGCGTCTCGCAGGTGGGCGGCTTCACCGAGCTGCACTCGCGCCTGGAGGCCGTCGATCCGGAGCTGATCGCTCCGTGGCACGAGAGCGGCGCCTTCGTCTGGCAGAACGTCCTGGCCTACGCGTTCTTCGTCGGCCTGCTGGCCTACGCCGGCGTGCCCCACATCAACACCAAGTTCCTGACCATCCGGAACGTGGAAGTGGTCCGGTGGTTGCCGTTCATCTCGTGCTTCCTCTACCTCGGTGGCGTCGCGGCCGTGTGGGCCGGGATGTCCTACCGGGTACTGCAGGAACAGGAGGCGCTGCCCGTTCCCTCCGAGCCCGACGCGGTCCTGCCGACCCTCGTGGTCGAGTCGTTCGGCCCGTTCATCGTCGGCGTACTCGTGGCGGCGGTCCTGGCCGCGGTGATGGACACCGCCGCCTCGTTCATGCTCCTGAGCTCCGCTGCGGTGATCCGTGACATCGGCAAGGAAGCGCTCGGCTGGAACCTGTCCGACCGCCAGGAGAAGTGGGCGATCCGCGCGTTCGCGGTCGTGTTCATGGTCCTGGCCGGGCTCCTCGCCCTGAACCCGCCGGACTTCGTCCTGGCGCTGATGGCGGTGGCCTGGGGGGCGCTCGCGGCGATGCTCGGGCCGGTCCTCTACCTCGGCATGCGGTGGAAGCGGGCAACGTCCCAGGGGGCCGTCGCCGCGCTCGTCGTCGGTATCGCGATCGGCGGCGTGGCCGGCGTCCTCAACCAGACGTTGTTCAGCGAGGACCCGCTCTTCTCGCCCTGGAACGTCGCCGCCGTCGGCGTGGCCGCCTCCTATGTCACCCTCATCGTCGTCTCACTCCTGACCAAGCCGCAGTCCAGCAGGGTGTTCGCGCACTTCGGCACGGGGGAGCGACCTGACGGCGCCGACTCCGGTGAGCGAGTGCAGGCAGCTGCCGGTCCGGCGACCCCGGCCGAGCGCCACGCGGGGTAGTCGCCTCGGGCGGTGGTGCCGGGCCCCGACCGCGGGGCTCCGACCGCGGGCCGGCGCGCCGGCCGCTCCGCGCGCGGGTGCCAGGGCCGTCGGCCGAGCCAGGTGGGGGATCCTGAGGACAGCTGGTGCGCGGTCCCGGTCCGGGCGGCGGTGCGGCGACCCTCCTCCCGAGCGTCGGAGCGCGACGATCCCGCCCCGGACCCGGGACGTCCCACACCCGACGGCGCGTGTCGACGACGTGCCACTGCCCTGGGGGGGGGGGGGGGGGGGGGGGGGGGCGGGGGGGGGGGGGGGGGGGGGGGGGGGGGGGGGGGGGGGGGGCGGGGGGGGGGGTTGTG